>NZ_VIFM01000160.1 GCF_006636215.1 Myxococcus llanfairpwllgwyngyllgogerychwyrndrobwllllantysiliogogogochensis
AGCCTCCGTCTTGTGGGCTCGAAGATGAGTATAAGAACCAGGTCTCCCCGAGCTCTACCGCGACCTCCTCCCGGGCTTCTTCCGGCAGGACGTCCCCGAGGAGACCAAGGCCACGTGCTCCAAGTGCGCCATGTGCAAGGACAACGCGGAGGGCGCCGTGGAGTCCGTGGACGGAGTCAGCCGCTTCTTCCGTCCCGACACCAAGTGCTGCACCTACTTTCCCCGCCTACCGAACTACCTCGTCGGCGCCCTGCTGTCGGATGAGCGCCCGGAGCTGGCCGAGGGACGCGGTCGCATGGAGGCGCGCATCGCGGGCCGCATCGGCGTGACGCCGCAGTGGGTGAAGCCCCCGGCGAAGTTCAACTTCCTCTACAAGAACGGGCACCAGTTCTTCGGCCGGGCCGCGTCGCTGCGCTGCCCCTACTACGGCGAAGAGAGCGGCGGCTGCACCATCTGGCCGTACCGCGAGGCCGTCTGCTCCACCTTCTTCTGCAAGTACGTCTCGGGCGCCGACGGCCGCAAGTTCTGGATGTCCCTCAAGACGTACCTGACGCTGACGGAGATTCAACTCTCGCGCTGGACGGCGCTCCAGCTGCTGCCGGACTACATCCTCTCCGGCAAGGACCGCCCCGAGCTGAACAGCGTCCCGCTCGGCGTGGAGGACCTGGACGACGCGCCGCCCCCCACGCGCGTCTACGCGGAGCTGTGGAAGGAGCACGCGGGCCGCGAGGTGGAGTACTTCCGCGCCTGCTACCAGTTGGTGCGTGGGCTGACGGCGGACGGACTCGACAAGCTGCTGGGCCTGGACGGCGTCATCGAGCTGAAGGCCGTGGAGAAGCTGTTCGCGACCTCCGTCTCACCCCAACTGCCGCGCACCCTCCGCTTCAACCCGGACGCCACCGTGCAGTGGCTGCCCGACGGCAGCGTGGCCCTGGGCGCATACAGCGACTTCGACGCGATTGCCCTCCCCGGAGAGGCCTATGGCCTGCTCGTGGAGTTCACCGGCCGGCAGCCGGTGGAGGCCGTGCGACACCACCTGCGCGAGCACAAGCAGGCGGACCTGTCCGAGGACATCCTGCTGGAGCTGTACCGGCACCGCATCCTCGTGGAGGCCTGAGCAGCCCGCCTACGGAGGACCGGACAGCGCGCCCAGTTCCTGGAGGAGCCGACTGGACGCATGCGCCTCGCGCCAGGCGGGCACGGACGCGGAGAGGTGCTCGGCCAGCCACGCGCAGAAGCCGGGGTCTCCCGCGCCCAGCCACTCCGCGGACTCGGACAGCTCCGCCTGCGCGGCCTCCCACGCGCGGCGGTACGCGCTCGCCGCGGCCATCACCTGCGTCACCGAGTGGGTGAAGGCGTCCAGCGCGGCGCGCAGCTCCAGCGCGGCTGAAGGCTCCATGCCCCGCGACTCGCGCAGGCGCCCCAGGTGCAACAGCAGGCCCTGCTCCAGCGCGGCCGTCGTCCCCAGCCGGGCCTGCGCGCCGCGCAGAAGCAGCTGCAGGTCCTCGTTCAGCTCTCGCAGCAGCTCCTCCGTGGAGCGCGCCACCGGGCGCCCCAGCCGGGTGCAGACCGCCTGCCACAGGTTGCTGAAGGCGAGCAGCTCGCTCACGCCCCGGCGCACGTGCGGCGGAATGCGGTCCAGGAACTCCAGCGCCGCGCCGCGCGCCTCGGACGACAAGGCGCCAGGGCCCTTGGCCAGTTGGAGCAGCTTCCACGCCCAGGGCAGGGCCGCCTCGGTGGAGCGGAACAGCGCCTCACAGGTCGCGCTCAGCGCTCCCGCATGGCTGCTCTCCTTCAACGCCACGGGGGCCAGGGGCATCTTCTCGCGCTCCGCTTCCCTTGGCTCGGGCTCCACGGTCCGCTCGTCTCCGCGCCGCGCTTCACCGGAGACCTCGTCGCGTTCCGAAGAGCTGTCGTCCAGCCACATGCATCTCCTCCAGCCTCGTCGGCGGACCCCCGTTTATCGCACGCCACAACCCCAACCTCCAGGCCCCATCCGCTCGGCGTGAAACCCTCGACGTCCAACCCCACCCCGGCGATCTACTCCCTCAGATGAAACCCGCGCCGGTTGTGACGAGGTCGACGCCCGGCCATTCAAGGCACCGCGCGCATTCCTGGAAGTTGAGAGTCCCAACGGAAACGGCCCGGGTCCACGAACGAGTCGCGGGGCCCGGGCCTGGGGTTTCCCACCCGTCACGTCATCAGTGGAGGGTGTGCTTCAGGTGACTGAGTTTCTTGTGCGTACTCTTCTGCGCGGGCAGCAGCTCCATGCGCACGAAGCGCCGCAGGTCGCCGTGGACCTTGTCCGCGTCGCGCTCGTAGTCGCGCAGGCCATGGTCCTCGCCTTCCTCCAGCGCGGAGATGGCGGCGTTCTCACCCAGGACGTCCGCTCCGCCCTGGACCACCTTCGCGAAGGCGCCCCAGATGCCGGAGCCCTCCGCCGGCTTGCCGTCGAGTTGCAGGATGCGCGAGCGCAGCGTCTCCACGCGGTGCTCGTGGTCCTGTCGACACTCCTCCAGCGTGCGACGCCGTACGTCATCCTCGATGTGCCCCATCGCCTGCCGGTAGGTCTCCACCGCTGAAATCTCGCCCCGGAGGAAGGAATTGAGCGTGTCGACATCCTTGTCGGTGTGCGCCATGAAGGCCTCCTGGAAGTGGTGAACGGGTTGCTGAGCAAGAAGGTGCGACGTGCCCGCCCGCTCGCAACAAGGGCCCCCTCCCCCGCCACCTCCCTTCGGCCACACGCACCGTCCGTGTTTCAGCAGGTATCAGCGCGACTGTCCGGGTAGTCTGTTTGCAAGAATGCGTCAGGGCTGTGAAGCTGATCTGGGAGTGCCCAGTTCCTGTGCCGTGCCCCTGGCCAGTGGGAAGCTCGCCAGCCAACCCAGCTCGCATCGCCACGCGAAATGACTGCCCCGTCGCCTGCTTCACCGTCGCGCCCGCTGCTCACCTTCGGCCTCGTATGGCTGGGGCAGTTCGTCTCCCTCTTCGGCTCGGGGTTGACGTCGTTCGCGCTTGGCGCGCACGTCTACCAGCTCACCGGCTCCACGACGCGCTTCGTGCTCATCTCCTTCTTCGCCACGCTGCCCCTGGCGGTGTTGTCGCCGTTCGCCGGAGTGCTGGTGGACCGGTGGGACCGCAGGAAGGCGATGCTTTGGAGCGACGTGGGCTCCGGCCTCACCACCGCGCTCATCTGGCTGCTGCTGGTGGCGGATGACCTGGGCCAGCTCGCGTTCAAGGCCTGGTACCTGTACCCCATCGTCCTGCTGGGGGGCTGTTGCAATGCGTTTCGCTGGCCGGCGTGGACGGCCACGACGCCGCTGCTCATCCCCAAGCAGCACCTGGGGCGGGCCAGCGGCATGGCGGAGCTGGGCGGGGCGATCAGCCAGATTGCGTCGCCCCTGTTCGCGGGCCTGCTGGTGGGGAGCATCGGCCTGCACGGCGTGCTCTTCATGGACGTGGTCAGCTTCCTGTTCGCCGCGGGCGTGCTGGTGGTGGTGCGCTTCCCGTCCGCGCCCGGGGCCTCGGTGCGGCGCGCGGGGCCTCGCTCCATGCGCGCGGAGCTGGCGGAGGGGTGGCGCTTCGTCCGGGACAGGCCGGGCCTGTCGTACATCCTGGCCTTCAGCACGTTCACCAACTCGAGCCTCGCACTGGTGCTCCTGCTCTTCACGCCGCTGGTGCTGGCCTTCACGGACCTGAAGCACCTGGGACTGATTGGCTCCATCTCCGGCATGG
This sequence comes from Myxococcus llanfairpwllgwyngyllgogerychwyrndrobwllllantysiliogogogochensis, assembly GCF_006636215.1. GTDB lineage: Bacteria > Myxococcota > Myxococcia > Myxococcales > Myxococcaceae > Myxococcus > Myxococcus llanfairpwllgwyngyllgogerychwyrndrobwllllantysiliogogogochensis. The sequence goes on from NZ_VIFM01000160.1 coordinate 3,736, forward strand.
GCCTGCTGGCGGGCGGCATCCTCACCAGCGTGTGGGGCGGCCCCAAGCGCCGCATCCTCGGCATCGCGGGCTTCCCCATCATCGCCTCGGTCATGCTGCTGCTGGCCGCGCTGCCGCCCAGCGTGCCGCTGCTCGCCACGGCGGCGGCGCTGTTCCTGTTCTCCATGCCGCTCACCACGACCAACTCCCATGTCATCTGGCAGCTCAAGGTGCCGTTGGAAATCCAGGGCCGGGTGTCCGCGCTGCGCAAGACGGTGGGACAGTCCGGGGTGCTGCTCACCACGTTGATCGCAGGTCCCCTGGCGGACCGCGTCTTCGAGCCGTGGATGGCGCCGGGCGGAGCGTTCGCCGGCAGCGTGGGGCGCGTGCTGGGCACCGGCACCGGGCGTGGCATCGCGTTCTTGTTCGTCGTCCTGGGGTTCGCGGTGCTGGGCGCCGTCGGACTCCTCCTGTTGTCTCCTCGCGCGCGGCGCGTCCAGGAAGAGCTTCCGGACATGATTCCTTCCCACCCGCTCGCCACTTCTCTTCCTTCCGAGCAGCCCCCGGCTGGCGCCGTGCCCGAGAGTCCGCTCTCGGCGACGGGAAACACCCCGTCCTGAGCACGCAGCGTCCCGGCCCCGCGCAATGAATTGACTGGAGTACTCCGTGAGCACGCGCAACGACTCCCCGACGTCCGTCGGGCCCGTCATCCCATCCGAAGCGAGCCCCTCCGCCTCTCCCCTGGTGCCCCTGCGCGCGGGGAACGACGCGGCGAGCCCGCTCTTCCTCGTGCATCCGATGGACGGCCGCCTGGACTGCTACGCGGAGCTGGTCCGCCACGCTCCGGCGTCCCAGCCCGTGGTCGGCATCCAGGCGCGAGGCCTGGACGACGGGCGCGCGCCGCTGGAGTCGCTGGAGGCGATGGCCGTCTTCTACGTGGAGGCCCTGCGCGCGGAGCGGTCCGAAGGGCCGTATCACCTCGCGGGCTGGGCGCTCGGCGCGGTCATCGCGTGGGAGATGGCGCGCCTCCTCCAGCGTGACGGCCACGTCGCGCGGCTCACGCTCATCGAGCCGCCGCCCGCGTCACCCGACAGGAGCATCTCCGCCCAGGCGCTCGCCGCGCACGCCGCCCTCTTCGCGCGAGAGCTGGCGCTCCAGGCGGGCCTGCCCCCGCTCGAGCTTCCCGCCGCGCTCACCACGGGCAAGGACCCCGAGCCCCTGCTGGTGCATCTGCACGCGGAGGGCACGCGCCAGGGGCTGCTGCCCGCGGCCACGACGCTCGAGTTCCTGCGCGCGCGCTTCAAGCTCTTCTCCGCCCACGTGCGCGCCGCGCGTCGCTACGTCCCCGAGGCCTTTGCCGCTTCCGCGCGCATCGTTCGCTCCGCCGAAGTCGTGGACGCCGCGGACGTGGAGAAGGACAAGGGCTGGGCGGTGCTCGCGGAGGAGGGCGCCCAGGTCGACGACACGCCTGGAGACGGACACTCGCTCTTGCGCGAGCCCCACGTGAAGGCGCTGGCGGCGCGGCTCTTCGAGTCCGGCCAGTCCCTCACCGGGCCCATCCCCACGGGTCACGGCGACGGCGCGCCGCTGTCGTACGCGCAGCAGCGGCTCTGGTTCCTGGATCAGCTCCAGCCCGGCAGTCCCGCCTACAACATGTTCTACGGCCTGCGCTTCACGGGCCCGCTGGAGCACTCGCTGCTGGAGCGCGCCTTCACGGAGCTGGCGCGGCGTCACCAGACGCTGCGCACCCGCCTCCGCTCGCTGCAGGACGGCCCCGTCCAGGCCGTCTCACCGCCCGCGCCGTTCACCATCTCCGTCGACGACCTGCGCGCCCTTCCCCCGGAGGCGCGCGACGCGGAGGCGCAGCGACTGGCGGACGCGGAAGCGCGCACGCCCTTCGACCTGGCCACCGGCCCGCTCTTGCGCGCGCGGCTCTTGACGCTCGATGAGCACGAGCACGTGTTGCTCATCGTCAATCACCACGTCATCTCCGACGGCTGGTCCATTGGCGTCCTCTCGCAAGAGGTCCCCGCCCTCTATCTGGCGTTCGCGCTCGGCCGGCCCTCGCCGCTGCCGGAGCTGCCCGTGCAGTACGCGGACTTCGCCGTCTGGCAGCGCGGCTGGCTGACGGGCGACGTGCTCGAGTCACAGCTCGCCTACTGGCGCACCCAGTTGGCCGACGCGCCGCACGCGCTGGAGCTGCCCACCGACAGGCCGCGGCCTCCCATCCAGTCGCTGCGCGGGGACATGCTGCGCGTCGACCTTCCCGCCGCGCTCGCGCCCGCCGTCCACGCGCTGTGCCACCAGGAGGGTGTCACACCCTTCATGGTGCTGCTGGCCACCTATCAGACGCTGCTCGCGCGCTACTCCGGGCAGGACGACATCATCGTCGGCTCGCCCATCGCCAACCGGATGCGGGCGGACCTGGAAGGCCTCATCGGCTTCTTCGCCAACACGCTCGCGCTGCGCGCCCGCTTCACCCCGGGCATGACGTTCCGCGAGCTGCTGGCCCAGGTGCGCGAGACGACGCTCGGTGCCTATGCGCACCAGGACGTCCCGTTCGAGAAGCTGGTGGACGAGCTGCGTCCCGAGAGGGACCAGAGCCGCACGCCCCTGTTCCAGGTGATGCTCGCCCTGCACAACACGCCGAAGACGCAGGGACAGGAAGACCCCGACGCGCCGCTCAAGGTCCGTCCGCTGGATGCCATCAGCGGCACCGCCAAGTTCGACCTCTCGCTGCTGGCGTCCGACGACGGCAACGTGTTCAACGCGGTGTTCGAATACAACACCGACCTCTTCGACACGGCGACGGTCCAGCGCATGGCGGACCAGTTCGTGCGCCTGCTGCGAGCCGCCGTCGAGGACCCGCTCCAGCCCGTCTGGCGCCTGCCGATGATGGAGGAGCCCGAGCGTCGCCAGGTCCTCGTCTCGTGGAACGACACGTCGCGGGAGCCCTTCGCGCCCACCACGCTCCACGCGCCCGTGGAGGCCCAGGCGCTTCGCACGCCCGACGCCATCGCCGTCACCGACGGCACCAACTCGCTCACCTACGCGGCGCTGGACGCGCGGGCCAATCAGCTCGCGCACCACCTGCTCGCGCGAGGCGTGACGCCGGGGAGCATCGTCGGCATCTGCCTGGACAAGTCGCTCGACATGGCCGTGGCCGTCCTGGCCACGCTCAAGGTGGGGGCCAGCTATGTCGCGTTGGACCCCAGCTATCCCGCCGAGCGCCTCGCCTTCATGCTCGCGGACACGCGTGCGCCCGTGGTCCTCACCCACTCCCGGCTCACGCCGTCGCTGCCCGCCGATGGCGGCGCTCGCGTCCTCCTGTTGGATGTCGACGCGGCCATTGTCGCCGGCCAGTCCCGACGCGCGCCAGGTCTCGACGTCTCGGCGGAGAGCCCCGCCTACATCATCTACACGTCCGGGAGCACGGGGGTGCCCAAGGGCATCGTCATGCCCCACCGCGCGCTGAGCGCGCTCTTCACGTGGCAGCTGAAGCGCGCTCCCCAGCCGCGCGCCACCACGTTGCAGTTCGCGTCGCTCAACTTCGACGTCTCCGTCCAGGAGATGTTCTGCACCTGGTGGGCGGGCGGCACCCTCGTGCTTCCCACCGGAGGACTGCGCCAGGACATCCCCGCGCTGCTCGACTTCATGCAGCAGCAGCGCGTCGAGCGGCTCTTCCTGCCCTTCGTCGCCCTTCAGGCCATCGCCGACGCTGTCTCGCATGGCGCCACCCTGCCCTCCGCGCTGCGGGAAGTGGTGACGGCGGGTGAGCAACTCCAGGTGAGCGACACCGTCGCCGCGTTCTTCGCGAAGCTGCCGGGCAGCGTCCTGGAGAACCAGTACGGTCCTTCCGAGGCGCACGTCGTCTCCGCCTTCCGACTCCAGGGCACTCCCACGTCCTGGCCCCGGCTTCCGTCCATCGGCGGGCCAGTCGGCCACACGCGGCTCTACGTCCTGGATGCACTCGGACATCCGGTGCCCATCGGCGTCTCGGGAGAGCTGTACATCGGTGGCACCCACCTGGCGCACGGCTACCTGTCACAGCCAGAAGTCACCGCGAAGGCGTTCGTCCCCGACCCCTTCTCGACGGTGCCGGGCGCGCGGCTCCATCGCACTGGAGACGCGGCGCGGTGGCGCGCGGACGGCACGCTCGACTTCCTGGGGCGGCTCGACTCCCAGGTCAAGCTGCGCGGCTTCCGCGTCGAGCTGGGTGAAGTCGAGTCCGTGCTCCGCTCCGCGCCGGGGCTGAGTGATGCCGCGGTCATCGTTCGCGAGGATGTGCCGGGCGACAGGCGACTGGTCGGCTACGTCGTCGTCTCGCCCGACGCCATGCTCGACACCGAGGCCCTGCGCGCGTTCGTACTCCAGCGCCTGCCCGAGTACATGTTGCCGTCCGCGTTCGTGGCGCTGCCCGCGCTGCCCCTCACGCCCAGCGGCAAGCTCGCGCGCAAGCGCCTGCCCGCGCCCGATGCGGAGAGTCTGCGCGGAGGTGCCGCCTTCGCCGCGCCCCGCACTCCATTGGAGGAGAAGCTCGCCGCGCTCTTCGCCGACGTCCTGCACGTGCCGCGAGTGAGCGTCACCGACAACTTCTTCGCGCTCGGAGGGCACTCGCTGCTCGCCACCCAGGTCGTGTCGCGTGTGCGGTCCGCGTTCGGCGTGGAGCTGCCGCTGCGCACCGTCTTCGGCGCACCCACGGTGGTCGCCCTCGCGGCGAGCATCGACACCACGTTGATGACGTCGCGGAACCGGCAGCCGCCCGCGTTGGTTCCAGTGCCCCGCACGGGACCGCTGCCGCTGTCCTTCGCGCAGCAACGCCTCTGGTTCCTCGACCAGCTCCAGCCCGGCGGCGCGACGTACAACATGCCCTCCTTCGTCCGACTGGACGGAGCGCTTCATCTGTCCGCGCTCCAGCGGGCCTTCGCCGAGTTGGTGAGGCGCCACGAGGCGCTGCGCACCACGTTCCTCCAGCAGAACGACGAGCCCTTCCAGATCGTCGCCCCGCACGCGGAGCTGCCGGTGACCGTGGTGAAGGTCCAGGGACAGACGCCGGACGCCGTCCGCCAGGAGGTGGAGCGACTGCTGCGCGAGGAGTACCTGCGTCCGTTCAACCTCTCCACCGGCCCGCTCGTCCGCGCCCTGCTGCTGGAGACGTCCCCCACCGAGCACTTCCTCGCGCTCAACATGCACCACATCGTCTCCGACGGTTGGTCCATGGGCGTGCTCACCCAGGAGGTCGCCACCCTCTACGGGGCCTTCGCGATGGGGGCACCGTCGCCGCTTCCGCCCCTGTCCCTCCAGTACGCCGACTACGCCGTCTGGCAGCGAGACTGGCTCCAGGGCGAAGTGCTGGAGCAGCAGCTCGCATGGTGGCGCGGACGCCTGATGGGTGTGGCCACGCTGGACCTGCCGCTCGACAAGCCGCGCCCTCCCGTGCAGACCTTCACCGGTGCCCAGGTGCTCGTCACCTTGCGGCCAGAGGTCTCCAAGCGGCTCAAGACGCTGTGCCAGCGTGAAGGCATCACGCCGTTCATGGCGCTGCTCGCCGCATGGCAGTTGCTCCTGTCCCGTCACACCGGGCAGGACGACATCGCCGTCGGCTCACCCATCGCGGGTCGCCAGCGCGCGGAGCTCGAAGGGCTCATCGGATTCTTCGTCAACACGCTCGTCTTCCGCGCGCGCATCGACACGAACGCGACGTTCCTCCAGCTCTTGCGGCAGGTGAAGGAGACCGCCCTGGGGGCCTACGCGCACCAGGACGTCCCCTTCGAGCGCCTGGTCGAGGAGTTTCAGATTCGTCGAGACCTGAGCCGCAGCCCGCTGTTCCAGGTCCTCTTCGCGCTCCAGAACACACCCGCGTCGGCCCTCCAGAAGCAGGAGCTGTCGCTCAGTCCGGTGGAGGTTGAAGCCACCGTCATCAAGTTCGAACTCGAGCTGCACTTCGTGGACGGGCCGGACGGCCTCTTCGGCGCGCTGACCTACAACACGGACCTGTTCGAGCGAGCCTCCATCGAGCGCATGACGCGGCACTTCGAGCTGCTCGTCGAAGCGGTCGTCGCCCGGCCCGACGCTCCGCTCGCTACCCACTCCATGCTGACCGTCGAGGAGCGGCGAGACGTCCTCACCAACTGGGCCTCGGCTCCCGCGCTCGTCTCGCCGGACTCCACCCTGCCCGCCGTCTTCGCCGACGTCGTCGCACGTGCGCCCGACTCCGTCGCGCTCCTCTTCGGTGACACCTCCCTCACCTACCGTCAGCTCGACGAGCGCTCCAACCAGCTCGCCTGGCACCTGCGCTCGCTCGGCGTCCGCACCGACTCCCGCGTCGCCATCGCCGTCGACCGCTCCGCCGAACTCATCATCGCCCTCGTCGCCATCCTCAAGGCTGGCGCCGCCTACGTCCCCCTCGACACGAAGTATCCGCGCGAGCGTCTCGCTTCGATGATGGAGGACGCGCGGCCCGAGGTCCTCGTCTCCACCCGCGCATTCCTGGACAAGCTTCCCACCGACGGGCTGGCGTGTGTCCTGTTGGATGAAGTGTCGCTGGCCCACAGCCCCACCCGGGCCCTGCCTCCTTCCGCCCTCCCCGCGTCGCTCGCCTATATCGACTTCACCTCCGGCTCCACCGGCAAGCCCAAGGGCGTTGGCTGCACCCACAGCGGCGTCATCCACATCCTCGTCGGCGTCGACTACACCCGCTTCGGGCCCGAGCAGACCCACCTCCTCCTCGCTCCCATCTCCTTCGACGCCACCACGTTCGAAATCTGGGGCGCCCTGCTCCACGGCGCGCGCCTCGTCGTCCTCCCTCCTCAGGCCCCCTCGCTCGAGGAGCTCTTCCAGACTGTCGCTCGACACGGCGTCACCACGCTCTGGGCCACCAGCGGTCTGTTCTCCCAGCTCGTCGAGAGTCGTCTCCCCGCGCCTCCTTCCCTCCAGCGCGTCCTCACTGGCGGCGACATCGTCTCGCCCCTTCATGTCCGACGCGCGTTGCAGGACTGGGGCGTCTCCGTCACCAACTGCTACGGCCCGACGGAAACCACCGTCTTCGCCACGACCTTCCTGGCCGCTCGGCCCGAAGACGTTGGCGCAACGGTGCCTATCGGCAGGCCCACCAACGGCACCCGCCTGCTCGTCCTCGACTCCTCGCTTCAGCCCGTCCCCATCGGCATCACCGGCGAGCTCTTCATCGGTGGTGACGGCCTGGCTCGCGGCTACGTCGGCCAGCCTTCACTCACCGCGGAGCGGTTCATCCCGGACCCGTTCTCCTCCGTCCCTGGGGCGCGCCTCTATCGCTCCGGCGACCTTGTCCGCTGGAGCCACGACGGGACGCTCGCCTTCATCGGTCGCGCCGACGCGCAGGTGAAGGTGCGCGGCTTCCGCATCGAGTTGCCCGAAGTCGAAGCCGCGATGCTCGCGCATCCCTCCATCCGCGATGCCATCGCCATCGCTCGCGAGGACGTCCCCGGCGACAAGCGCCTCGTCGGCTACTTTGTCGGCGACGACCTGGACGCCGTCTCCCTCCGAGCCTTCCTCAAGTCTCGGCTCCCTGAGTACATGGTGCCGTCGTCCCTGCTCCGCCTGGACGCACTCCCTCTCACCGCCAACGCGAAGATTGACCGCAAGGCACTGCCTCCTCCCGAGGCCGTGCTCTCTGCTCCCTCCTCCACCTACGTCGCGCCGCGCACGCCCACCGAGGAGCTGCTCGCCTCCATCTGGGCGCAGGTCCTTCGCGTCCCACAGGTCGGCATCGAGGACGACTTCTTCGCGCTCGGCGGACATTCACTGCTCGCCACGCAGCTCGTCTCGCGCATCCGCAACACCTTCAAGGTGGAGCTGGCGCTGCGGGAGCTGTTCGAGGCCCCCACCATCGAAGCGCTGGCCCGGCGGCTCGATGCGGCGACCCTCACGGGCAAGGGCACGGTGCGGCCTCCGCTCGTCCTGGTGCCGCGCACGGGCGAGCTGCCGTTGTCCTTCGCGCAGCAGCGCCTGTGGCTCATCGACCAGCTCGAGCCCGGAAGCTCCACCTACAACATTCCCCTCGCCCTGCTCCTGCAAGGGCCGCTCGAGGTGGACGCGCTCCAGGGCGCCTTCACGTCGCTCGTCGAGCGCCACGAATCCCTGCGCACCACATTCGTGACGCGCGACGGAGAGCCGCGTCAGCACATCCACGCCCCCAGGCCCATGCTCGTCACGGTGAGGGAGCTGGAGTCCCTCTCGGAAGATACGAAGCTCGTCGAGGCCCGCCGACTGGTGAGCGAGGAGGCCTCACGGCCCTTCGACCTGGAGCACGGCCCCATCTTCCGCGTGCTGCTGCTGCGGCTGGACGCACAGCGCCATGTCCTCGTCGGGACGGTCCATCACATCGCCTCCGACGGCTGGTCCACGGGAATCCTGCTCCGTGAGCTGGCGGAGCTCTATTCCGCGCACGCCACCCGCCAGTCGCCTCGGCTGGAAGCCCTCCCCGTGCAGTACGCTGACTTCGCCGCCTGGCAGCGCTCCTGGCTGCGTGACGACGCGTTGGAGCAGCAGCTCTCCTATTGGAGACAGCAGCTCTCCGGCGCGCCTCCCTTCCTGGAGCTGTCCACCGACCGGCCTCGTCCGCCAGTCCAGTCGAACCGGGGCGCCTCCTTCCCCGTGCGCCTGCCTCCCTCCGTGAACGAGCGACTCCTCGCGTTCTGCCAGCGCGAGGGCGTGACGCCTTTCATGGCGTTGCTCGCCGTCTGGCAGCTCCTCCTCTCCCGCTACTCCGGGCAGGACGACCTCTCCGTCGGCTCCCCCATCGCGGGACGCACCCGAGCGGAGACAGAGGGGCTCATCGGCTTCTTCGTGAATACCCTCGTGCTGCGCACGCAGCTCCAACCGGGACTCCGCTTCCGCGAGCTGCTCGCGCAGGTGAAACGCACCACGCTCGGCGCCTACGAGCATCAGGACGTCCCCTTCGAGAAGCTCGTCGAGGAACTCAACCCTCACCGCACCCTCAGTCACTCGCCGCTGTTCCAGGTCATGCTCGTCCTGCAGAACGCACCGACGACGAGCATGGAAGTGCCTGGGAGTACGGCGGAGACGTCACCGCTTCGCCTGGAGGCTTTCGACTCGGGAGCGCCGGGCGCGAAGTTCGACCTCACGCTGACACTGGGCGAGGGACTGGAAGGCGCGCTGGGCTACCGGACGGACTTGTTCGATGAGTCCACCATCGCTCGGATGGTCGCGCACTTCGGCACTCTCCTCGACGCCGTCGTCACCACACCGGAGTTGCGGCTGAGCGAGCTGCCGATGTTGCCGGCCGAGGAGCGCCGTCAGGTGCTCGTCGAGTGGAACGACACCCGCCGCGAGCTGCCCTGGACTGGCGCCTTCCACGAGCGCTTCGAGGCCCAGGCCGCTCTCACGCCCGACGCCCTCGCCGTCCTCGACGACTCCGCCTCTCTCTCCTTCTCTCAGCTCAACCAGCGCTCCAACCAGCTCGCCCACCTGCTGCGCGCCCGTGGTGTCGGGCCCGAAGTCCGCGTCGCCCTCTGCCTGGAGCGCTCCGTCGACTCCCTCGTCGCCCTCCTCGCCATCCTCAAGGCCGGCGCCGCCTACGTCCCTCTCGACTCCGCCTACCCTCGCGAGCGCCTGGCTTTCATGCTCCAGGACTCCGGCGCTCCCTTCGTCCTCACCCAGTCCCACCTCCTGCCTCGTCTCGACTCGGCCTCCTGCTCGGCCCTCTGCCTCGATGACGCCGCACTGCGCGCCTCTCTCGCCGCGCTCCCGGACTCCAACCCTCCTCGCGTCTCCCTTCCCTCCCACCTCGCCTACGTCATCTACACCTCAGGCTCCACCGGCAGGCCCAAGGGCGTGATGGTCCACCACTCCTCCGTGGTGAATCTCCTCTCCGCCCTCTCCTCTGCCGTCTACTCCGACGTCCAGCGCCCGCTCCGCATCTCCCTCAACGCGCCTCTCTCTTTCGACGCCTCCGTCAAGCAGCTCGTCTTCCTCGCCCAGGGCCACTGCCTCTGCTTCGTCCCTCAGGCCGCTCGCGAAGACGTCCCGCTGCTTCTCTCCTGGATTCAGAAGCACCAGCTCGACGTCTTCGACTGCGCCCCTTCTCACCTCCGCCTCCTCCTCGACGAGGGCCTTGCTTCTTCTCAGCGCCCCTTGCGTCTCCTCATTGGCGGTGAGGCCATCGACGACGCTCTCTGGGCGACGCTTTCCTCTTCGCCCTCCCTGAGCGCCTTCAACGTCTACGGGCCCACTGAGGCCACCGTCGACACCACCGCGCTCTCCATCCGCTCCTCTGCGCGTCCCGCACTCGGTGGGCCGCTCTCCAACGTCGCCACCTTCATCCTCGACGCCTCTCTCCAGCCCGCTCCCATCGGCGTCCCCGGAGAGCTCTTCATCGGCGGCGACGGCCTGGCTCGCGGCTACCACCTCCGCCCGGACCTCACCGCCGAGCGCTTCGTCCCCAATCCCTTCTCTTCCGTCCCTGGCGCTCGCCTCTACCGAACCGGTGACAAGGCTCGCTGGCTGGCCCACGGCCACCTCGAGTACCTCGGCCGCATCGACTTCCAGGTGAAGCTGCGTGGCTTCCGCATCGAGTTGGGCGAAGTCGAGGCCGCTCTCGAAGCGCTGGCTTCCGTCCACCACGCCGCTGCCCTCGTCCGTGAAGACGTCCCGGGCCTCAAGCGCCTCGTCGCCTACGTCACCCCCGCTTCCGTCGACACCTCGTCTCTTCGCGCGGAGCTGCTCCTCAGCCTCCCCGAGTACATGGTGCCCTCGGCCTTTGTCGCCCTGGACGCACTGCCCATCAACACCCACGGCAAGCTCGACAGGAAGGCGCTCCCGGCTCCCGACTCCAGCCCCACCGACTCTTTCCTCGCGCCTCGCAACCCCACCGAGACTCGCCTCGCCGCCATCTGGGCAGAGGTCCTCCACCTCGACTCCGTCAGCGTCTCCGACGACTTCTTCGCCCTCGGTGGACACTCCCTCCTCGCCACCCAGGTCGTCTCTCGCGTCCGCAAGGCCTTCGACGTCGAGCTGCCTCTGCGCGCTCTCTTCGAGGCGCCAACCGTTGCTGCGCTCGCGGCTCGCGTCGATGCCGTGGGCCACGGGGACCTGTCGCTCCAGCTGCCTCCGCTCGTGGCGGTGCCTCGCACTGGACCGCTGCCGCTTTCCTTCGCGCAGCAGCGCCTGTGGTTCCTCGACAGGCTCCAGCCGGGCAGTCCGTTCTACAACATCCCCTCGGCCATCCAGCTCCATGGGGGACTGAACCTCGCCGCGCTGGAGCGGGCAATTCAGGAACTGGTGCAGCGCCATGAAGCGCTGCGCACCTCGTTCCACGTCCAGGAGGACGGAGAGGCCGTCCAGCACATCCATCCTCGTGTGGAGCTGTCCGTCCCGGTGACGGACCTGGAGGCCGTGCCCGAAGCCTCGCGTGAGACAGAAGCGCGGCGACTGGCTCAACTCGAAGCGCAGAAGCCGTTCGAGCTCTCCCAGGCCCCGCTGCTCCGTGCCTCCGTGCTTCGCCTCTCCGAGCAGCGCCACATCCTGCTCGTCACCGTCCACCACATCGTCTCGGACGGTTGGTCCAACGGCATCCTCACGCGGGAAGTCGGAGCGCTCTACGCCGCGTTTGCCCAGGGACTCCCCTCGCCGCTCGCGCCGCTGGAGCTTCAGTACGCGGACTACGCGGCGTGGCAGCGAGGCTGGCTGCGCGACGAAGCCCTCTCCAAGCAGGTGAGCTGGTGGCGAGGTCAGCTCGCCGGGGCTCCGCACGCCCTGGAGCTGCCCACCGACAGGCCGCGTCCTCCCGTTCAGACGGCGAACGGCGGCACTCTCCCCATCGAGCTGGGCTCGCAACTCACCGCCGAGCTGCGCGCGCTGTGCCTGCGTGAAGGCGTCACGCCCTTCATGGCTCTGCTGTCCGCATTCCAGGTGTTGCTCGCTCGCTACTCGGGCCAGGACGACATCGTCGTCGGCTCGCCCATCGCGAATCGCCAGCGCTCGGAGATAGAGGGCATCGTCGGCTTCTTCGTCAACACGCTCGCGCTGCGCGCACGGCTGACGGGGGAGATGACGTTCCGCGAGTTGCTGGCTCAGGTGAAGGAGATGACGCTCGGCGCGTACACGCACCAGGACGTGCCCTTCGAGAAGCTCGTCGATGAGCTCAAGCCCGAGCGCGACCTGAGCCGGTCTCCGCTCTTCCAGGTCATGTTCGCTCTTCAGAACACGGGCCGCTCGGCCGGGCCGGAGGACGGTGAGGAGAAGAGTCCACTCGAGCCGATGCAGGTAGACAGCGGCACGGCCAAGTTCGACCTGTCCCTGCTCTGCGGTGACTTTGGCGACGACATCGGCGGCCTGCTCGAGTTCAACACCGACCTGTTCGACCGAAGCACCGCGGAGCGCATGGGCGCGCATCTGGTGCGCCTGCTGAAGTCCGCGGTGAACAACCCGGGTCAGTCGCTGTGGCGCCTGCCCCTGCTCGATGAGCAGGAGCGTCACCAGTCCCTCGTCTCCTGGAATGACACGTCACGCGAGTCTCACGCCGTCACGACGCTACACGGCCCCTTCGAGGCCCAGGCGCTCCGCACACCCGACGCTATCGCCCTCTCCGATGGCTCGCGCTCGCTCACCTACGCCGCCCTCGATGCACGCGCCAATCAGCTCGCCCACCACCTCGCCTCTCGCGGCGTGACTCCTGGCGGCGCCGTCGGCATCTGCCTCGACAAGTCCCTCGACATGGCCGTCGCCGTCCTCGCCACCCTCAAGGCCGGTGCGTCGTACCTCCCGCTCGACCCGAACTACCCCGCAGAGCGCCTCGCCTTCATGCTCGAGGACTCCGCGGCGCCTGTCGTCCTCTCGCACTCCGCCCTGCGCGCGGTGCTTCCTTCGTCGCGAGCACGACTCGTTCTGCTGGATGAGCAGGCCGAGTCGCTGGCGGCACTGCCCGAGCACGCGCCAGACGTCTCCGTCTCGACCGAGTCTCCGGCGTACATCATCTACACCTCCGGCAGCACCGGACGGCCCAAGGGCGTCGCGCTGCCACACCGCGCGCTGAGCCACTTGCTGACGTGGCAGTTGCGCCAGTCCGAGAAGCCGTCGGCCACGACGCTCCAGTTCGCGTCGCTCAGCTTCGACGTCTCCTGCCAGGAGCTGTTCTCCACCTGGTGGGCGGGCGGCACCCTCGTGCTTCCCACCGGAGGACTGCGCCAGGACATCCCGGCGCTGCTCGACTTCATGCATCAGCATCGAGTCGAGCGGCTCTTCCTGCCCTTCGTCGCGCTCCAGGCCATCGCGGACGCCGTCTCTCACGGCGCCACCCTGCCCACCGCCCTGCGCGAAGTCGTGACGGCCGGGGAGCAGCTCCAGGTCACTCCCGCGCTCATCGCGCTGTTCGAGAAGCTGCCGGGCTGCATCCTGGAGAATCAGTACGGCCCCTCCGAGACGCACGTCGTCTCCGCCCACCGGCTCCAGGGCGCACCCTCCTCCTGGCCCCGCCTTCCGTCGATCGGCGGGCCGCTGCCGCACACCCAGCTCTTCGTGCTGGATGCGTTGGGCCAGCCGACGCCCATCGGCGTGCCGGGCGAGCTCTTCATCGGCGGCGCGCACCTGGCCCTCGGCTATGCGGGCAGGCCCGAGCTGACGGCGGAGAAATTCGTTCCCCATCCCTTCAGCACCACGCCCGGCGCTCGCGTCTACCGCACGGGTGACTCGGCGCGCTGGAAGGCGGACGGCACCGTCGAGTTCCTCGGTCGCCTCGATGGACAGGTGAAGCTGCGAGGCTTCCGCGTCGAGCTGGGTGAAGTCGAGGCCGCGCTGCGCGCAATCCCCGGCATCCGCGACGCCGCCGCGACGGTCCGTGAGGACGCCCCCGGCCTCAAGCGCCTCGTCGGCTACTTCGTCCCCGTGTCCGCGTCGGGGCCCCCGAGCGCGGAGAACCTGCGGACCCTCCTGCTCCAGCACCTGCCCGAGTACATGGTGCCCACGGCCTTCGTCTCGCTGGAGACGCTCCCGCTGACGCCCAGCGGCAAGCTCGCGCGGCGCATGTTGCCCGCGCCCGACCTGGGTGCGCAGGAGCGCGAGGCCCCATTCATCGCGCCCAGGACACCCCAGGAAGAGAAGCTGGCCAAGGTGTTCTCCGGCGTCCTGCACCTGCCACGCGTGAGCGTCACGGACAACTTCTTCGCGCTCGGTGGTCACTCGCTGCTCGCCACCCAGGTCATCTCGCGCATCCGGTCCGCCTTCGCCGTCGAGCTTCCGCTGCGCGCGCTCTTCGAGGCGCCCACCGTCGCCGCGCTCGCGGCCCGCATCGAAGACGAAGGGCTGGGAGAGACGCAGGCGCTCGCGCCGCCCATCGTCCCCGTGTCGCGCGAAGGCCTGGTGCCCCTGTCCTTCGCGCAGCTCCGGCTCTGGTTCATCGATCAGTTCCAGCCCGGCGGGGCCGCGTACCACATGCCGTCCTTCGTGCGCCTGGAAGGGCCGCTCGACACGGCGGCGCTCCAGCGTTCCTTCGACGAGCTGGTGCGGCGTCACGAGGCGCTGCGCACCACCTTCTTCCAGCAGGACGACCAGCCCTACCAGCGCATCGCCCACCACGGCGAGCTGCCCCTGGTGCGCGTGGACCTGCGGAGCCTGGAGCCCTCCACCGCTCGCGAGGAAGTGAAGCGACTGCTCCTCGAGGAGCTGGCTCGTCCCTTCAACCTCTCCACGGGACCGCTCATCCGCGCGCAGCTCCTGGAGCTGTCGCCTACCGAGCACGTGCTCGCGCTCAACATGCACCACATCGTCTCCGACGGTTGGTCCATGGGCGTGCTCGTCCAGGAAGTCGCCGCGCTCTACGACGCCTTCGCCCACGGTAGGCCGTCACCGCTTTCGCCCCTCGCCATCCAGTACGCCGACTACGCCGTCTGGCAGCGCGATTGGTTCCAGGGTGCGGTGCTCGAAAGGCAGCTCTCCTTCTGGCGCAACCAGCTCTCCGGCGTCGTGCCACTGGAGCTGGCCACCGACAAGCCGCGTCCTCCGGTCATGACCTCGCGCGGCGGCAACGTCGGCGTGTTCCTGCCCGCCTCCACCGCCGAGAAGCTCAAGGCGCTGTGCCAGCAGGAGGGCGCCACGCCGTTCATGGCGCTGCTCGCCGCGTGGCAGTTGCTCCTCTCGCGCTACTCGGGCCAGGACGACCTCACCGTCGGTTCGCCCATCGCGGGTCGCCAGCGCGCGGAGCTCGAAGGCCTCATCGGATTCTTCGTCAACACGCTGGTCTTCCGGGCGCGCATCGACGGACAGGCTTCGTTCCAGCACCTGTTGCGACAGGTGAAGGAGACCGCGCTCGGCGCCTACGCTCATCAGGACGTGCCCTTCGAGCGACTGGTCGAGGTGCTCCAGCCGGCCCGTGACTTGAGCCGCAGCCCGCTGTTCCAGGTCCTCTTCTCCCTCCAGAACACGCCCGCCTCCGCCATCCAGAAGCAGGCGCTGACGATCAGCCCCGTGGACGTCGACGGCGTCACGTCCAAGTTCGAGCTCAACCTCAACCTCGTGGAGCTGCCGGAGGGCTACGCGGGCTCGCTCGGCTACAACTCAGACCTGTTCGAGCACGCCACCGTCGAGCGACTCGCCCTTCACTACACCACGCTCGTCGAAGCACTCGTCTCGCGGCCCCAAATCCCCGTCGCGTCCTGCTCGCTGCTCACCGAGCAGGAGCAGCGGCAGGTCCTGCTCGATTGGAACGAGACGGGCACGGACGTCGCCACCGAACCCTTCGTCCATCGACTCGTCGAGCAGCAGGCCCGCCTCACGCCCGAGGCCCTCGCCGTCCTCTCCGATGACGAAGCGCTCTCCTTCACACAGCTCAACCAGCGCGCCGACCAGCTCGCCCGGGTGCTGTGCTCGCGAGGGGTGCGCCCTGGCGACTTCGTTGCGCTGCTCACGCATCGCACGCCCCAGCTCCCCGTCGCCCTGCTCGCCATCCTCAAGGCGGGTGCCGCCTACCTCCCGCTGTCTCCCGACTACCCGCGTGAGCGCCTCGCGTTCATGCTGCGCGACAGCGGGGCTCGCCTCGTGCTGTCCCAGGAGGCGCTCGTCTCGCTCCTGCCCGACGGACTCGACATCCTCTGCCTCGACTCCGCCTCGCACGCGGAGGAGCTCGCGCGCACACCGTCTGAGCCTCTCCTGTCGAAGCCGGAGCCCGACGCTCCCGCATACGTCATCTACACCTCGGGCTCCACGGGACAGCCCAAGGGCGTGCTCATTCCCCACCGCGCGCTCGCCAATCACATGGCCTGGTTCCTCCAGGTCTTCCCGCTCACCGCGCGAGACAGGGTGCTGCTCAAGACGCCGCTCGCCTTCGACGCGTCCGTCTGGGAGTGCTGGGCTCCGCTCCTCGCGGGTGCGCCGCTCGTGCTCGCGCCCACTGACGCCCACCGCGATGCGGCGCTGCTGCTCGACTGCGTCGTCCGGCAGGGCATCACCGTCCTCCAACTCGTCCCGTCCCTGCTGCGCTTCGTCCTCGACGAGCCCTCACTGGCTCGCGCCACGTCCCTGAGGTGGCTGTTCTGCGGAGGTGAGGCGCTCTCCGCCTCGCTCGCGTCCCTCGCCCGCGAGCGGCTCCCTCAGGCGCGGCTCGTCAATCTCTACGGCCCCACCGAAGTCACCATCGATTCGACCTACACCGTCGTCGATGCCGTCACGTCGGGCGTCTCCATTCCCATCGGTCGTCCCGTCGCCAACACACGCGCCTATGTGCTCGACGACACCCTGCGGCCCGTCCCGCCGGGTGTCCCAGGGGAGCTGTACCTGGGCGGTGCGCAGGTGGCCCTGGGCTACCTCGGCAGGCCCGCGCTCACCGCGGAGCGCTTCACCCCGGACCCGTTCGCATCCACGCCTGGAGCGCGCCTGTACCGCACCGGTGACAAGGTCCGGTGGCTCGCGGAAGGGCGACTGGAGTACCTGGGCCGCACCGACTTCCAGGTGAAGCTGCGCGGTCTGCGCATCGAGCTGGGCGAGATTGAAGCCGCCCTCCGCGCGCAACCGGGCGTGCGTGACAGCATCGTCCTCGTGCGCGAGGACGTCCCTGGCCAGCACCGCCTCGTCGCCTATCTCGTCTCCGCGCCGCTCGATACGGACACGCTGCTCGCCTCACTGCGCGAGCGGCTGCCCGAGTACATGCTGCCCACGGTCTTCATGCGCCTGGACGCGCTGCCGCTGACGCCCAACGGCAAGGTCGACCGGCAGGCCCTGCCCGTCCCCGAGCAGGGCACGGAGGACAGCCTCTTCGTCGCGCCTCGCAGTGCCATCGAGGAGACGCTGTCGGCCATCTGGGCCGAAGTGCTTCAGCTCGACAAGGTCAGCGTCACCGCCAACTTCTTCTCGCTCGGCGGCCACTCCCTGCTCGCCACGCAGGTCGTCTCACGCGTGCGCAGGACTCTCGACGTGGAGCTGCCTCTCCGCGCGCTGTTCGAGACCCCCACCATCGCCGCGCTCGCCACCCGCCTTGGCGAGGATGGAGGAGCCTCACCGCGCGCCCGCGCGCCCGCCATCGTTCCCGTGCCGCGCACGGGCGAGCTGCCGTTGTCCTTCGCACAGCAGCGCCTGTGGCTCATCGACCAGCTCGAGCCCGGAAGCTCCACCTACAACATTCCCCTCGCCCTGCTCCTGCAAGGGCCGCTCGAGGTGGACGCGCTCCAGGGCGCCTTCACGTCGCTCGTCGAGCGCCACGAATCCCTGCGCACCACGTTCGTGACGCGCGACGGAGAGCCGCGTCAGCACATCCACGCCCCCAAGCCCATGCTCGTCACGGTGAGGGAGCTGGAGTCCCTCCCGGAAGATACGAAGCTCGTCGAGGCCCGCCGACTGGTGAGCGAGGAGGCTTCACGGCCCTTCGACCTGGAGCACGGCCCCATCTTCCGCGTGCTGCTGCTGCGGCTGGACGCGCAGCGCCATGTCCTCGTCGGGACGGTCCATCACATCGCCTCCGACGGCTGGTCCACGGGAATCCTGCTCCGTGAGCTGGCGGAGCTCTATTCCGCGCACGCCACCCGGCAGCCACCTCGGCTGGAAGCCCTCCCCGTGCAGTACGCTGACTTCGCCGCCTGGCAGCGCTCATGGCTGCGTGACGACGCGTTGGAGCAGCAGCTCTCCTATTGGAGACAGCAGCTTTCCGGCGCGCCTCCCTTCCTGGAGCTGTCCACCGACCGGCCTCGTCCGCCAGTCCAGTCGAACCGGGGCGCCTCCTTCCCCGTGCGCCTGCCTCCCTCCGTGAACGAGCGACTCCTCGCGTTCTGCCAGCGCGAGGGCGTGACGCCTTTCATGGCGTTGCTCGCCGTCTGGCAGCTCCTCCTCTCCCGCTACTCCGGGCAGGACGACCTCTCCGTCGGCTCCCCCATCGCGGGACGCACCCGAGCGGAGACAGAGGGGCTCATCGGCTTCTTCGTGAACACCCTCGTGCTGCGCACGCAGCTCCAACCGGGACTCCGCTTCCGCGAGCTGCTCGCGCAGGTGAAACGCACCACGCTCGGCGCCTACGAGCATCAGGACGTCCCCTTCGAGAAGCTCGTCGAGGAACTCAACCCTCACCGCACCCTCAGTCACTCCCCGCTGTTCCAGGTGATGCTCGCCCTGCAGAACGCACCGACGACGAGCATGGAAGTGCCTGGGAGTACGGCGGAGACGTCACCGCTTCGCCTGGAGGCCTTCGACTCGGGAGCGCAGAGCGCGAAGTTCGACCTCACCCTGACGCTGGGCGAGGGACTGGAAGGCGCGCTGGGCTACCGCACGGACTTGTTCGATGAGTCCACCATCGCCCGAATGGTCGCGCACTTCGGCACCCTCCTCGATGCCGCCATCACCACCCCCGATACCCTCGTGGGTGAGCTGCCAATGTTGCCGGCCGAGGAGCGCCGTCAGGTGCTCGTCGAGTGGAACAACACCCGCCGTGAGTTGCCCTGGACTGGCGCCTTCCACGAGCGCTTCGAGGCCCAGGCCGCTCTCACGCCCGACGCCCTCGCCGTCCTCGACGACTCCGCGTCTCTCTCCTTTCTCCAGCTCAACCAGCGCTCGAACCAGCTCGCTCACCTGCTGCGCTCGCGCGGTGTCGGGCCCGAAGTCCGTGTCGCCCTCTGCCTGGAGCGCTCCGTCGACTCCCTCGTCGCCCTCCTCGCCGTCCTCAAGGCCGGCGCCGCCTACGTCCCTCTCGACCCCGCCTACCCCCGCGAGCGCCTGGTTTTCATGCTCCTGGACTCCGGCGCTCCCTTCGTCCTCACCCAGTCCCACCTCCTGCCTCGTCTCGACTCGGCCTCCTGCTCGGACCTCTGCCTCGACGACACCACACTGCGCGCTTCTCTCGCCGCGCTCCCCACCTCCAATCCTCCTCGCGTCTCCCTTCCTTCCCACCTCGCCTACGTCATCTACACCTCGGGCTCCACCGGCAAGCCCAAGGGCGTCATGGTCCACCACTCCTCCGTGGTGAATCTCCTCGCCGCCCTCTCCTCTGCCGTCTACTCCGACGTCCAGCGCCCGCTCCGCGTCTCTCTCAACGCGCCCCTCTCCTTCGACGCCTCCGTCCAGCAGCTCGTCTTCCTCTCCCAGGGCCACTGCCTCTGCTTCGTCCCTCAGGCCGCTCGCGAAGACGTCCCCCTGCTCCTCTCCTGGATTCAGAAGCACCAGCTCGACGTCCTCGACTGCGCCCCCTCTCACCTCCGCCTCCTCCTCGACGAGGGCCTCGCGGAGTCCGGCCGCCCCCTTCGTCTCCTCATCGGCGGCGAGGCCATCGACGACTCTCTCTGGACCGCGCTTTCCTCCGCGCCTTCGCTGAGCGCCTTCAACGTCTACGGGCCCACCGAGGCCACCGTCGACACCACCGCGCTCTCCATCCGCGCTTCCGCTCGCCCCGCCCTCGGTGGGCCTCTCTCCAACGTCTCCACCTTCATCCTCGACGCATCTCTCCAGCCCGCCCCCATCGGCGTCCCCGGAGAGCTCTTCA
The DNA here is from genome assembly GCF_006636215.1 of Myxococcus llanfairpwllgwyngyllgogerychwyrndrobwllllantysiliogogogochensis. Lineage (GTDB taxonomy): Bacteria > Myxococcota > Myxococcia > Myxococcales > Myxococcaceae > Myxococcus > Myxococcus llanfairpwllgwyngyllgogerychwyrndrobwllllantysiliogogogochensis. Next base: position 23,663 of record NZ_VIFM01000160.1, read on the forward strand.
TCGGCGGCGATGGCCTCGCTCGCGGCTACCACCTCCGCCCGGACCTCACCGCTGAGCGCTTCGTCCCCAACCCCTTCTCCTCGGTGCCGGGCGCTCGCATCTACCGCACCGGTGACAAGGCTCGCTGGCTTGCCCACGGCCACCTCGAGTACCTCGGCCGCATCGACTTCCAGGTGAAGCTGCGCGGCTTCCGCATCGAGTTGGGCGAAGTCGAAGCTGCTCTCGAAGCGCTGGCCTCCGTCCACCACGCCGCTGCCCTCGTCCGCGAGGACGTCCCCGGACTCAAGCGCCTCGTCGCCTACGTCACTCCGGCCTCCGTCGACACCTCTTCTCTTCGCGCGGAGCTGCTCCTCAGCCTCCCCGAGTACATGGTGCCCTCGGCCTTCGTCGCCCTCGACGCTCTGCCCATCAACACCCACGGCAAGCTCGACAGGAAGGCTCTCCCGGCTCCCGACTCCAGCCCCACCGACTCCTTCCTCGCGCCTCGCAACCCCACCGAGACTCGCCTCGCCGCCATCTGGGCAGAGGTCCTCCACCTCGACTCCGTCAGCGTCTCCGACGACTTCTTCGCCCTCGGTGGACACTCCCTCCTCGCCACCCAGGTCGTCTCTCGTGTCCGCAAGGCCTTCGACGTCGAGCTGCCTCTTCGCGCTCTCTTCGAGGCGCCAACCGTTGCTGCGCTCGCGGCTCGTGTCGATGCCGTAGGCCACGGGGACATGTCGCTCCAGCTGCCTCCGCTCGTGGCGGTGCCTCGCACTGGACCGCTGCCGCTGTCCTTCGCGCAGCAGCGCCTGTGGTTCCTCGACAGGCTCCAGCCGGGCAGTCCGTTCTACAACATCCCCTCGGCCATCCAGCTCCATGGGGGACTGAACCTCGCGGCGCTGGAGCGGGCGATTCAGGAGCTGGTGCAGCGCCATGAAGCGCTGCGCACCTCGTTCCACGTCCAGGAAGATGGAGAGGCCGTCCAGCACATCCTTCCTCGTGTGGAGCTGGCCGTCCCGGTGACGGACCTGGAGGCCTTGCCCGAAGCCTCGCGTGAGACCGAAGCGCGGCGACTGGCCCAACTCGAAGCGCAGAAGCCGTTCGAGCTCTCCCAGGCCCCGCTGCTCCGTGCCTCCGTGCTTCGCCTCTCCGAGCAGCGCCACATCCTGCTCGTCACCGTCCACCACATTGTCTCGGACGGCTGGTCCAACGGCATCCTCACGCGGGAAGTCGGAGCGCTCTACGCCGCGTTCGCCCAGGGACTCCCCTCGCCGCTCGCGCCGCTGGAGCTTCAGTACGCGGACTACGCGGCGTGGCAGCGAGGCTGGCTGCGCGACGAAGCCCTCTCCAAGCAGGTGAGCTGGTGGCGAGGTCAGCTCGCCGGGGCTCCCCATGCACTGGAGCTGCCCACCGACAGGCCGCGTCCTCCCGTTCAGACGGCGAACGGCGGCACGCTCCCCATCGAGCTGGGCTCACAGCTCACCGCCGAGCTGCGCGCGCTGTGCCTGCGTGAAGGCGTCACGCCCTTCATGGCACTGCTGTCCGCGTTCCAGGTGTTGCTCGCTCGCTACTCGGGCCAGGACGACATCGTCGTCGGCTCGCCCATCGCGAATCGGCAGCGCTCGGAGATAGAGGGCATCGTCGGCTTCTTCGTCAACACGCTCGCGCTGCGCGCACGGCTGACAGGGGAGATGACGTTCCGCGAGTTGCTGGCCCAGGTGAAGGAGACGACGCTCGGCGCGTACACGCACCAGGACGTGCCCTTCGAGAAGCTCGTCGACGAGCTGAAGCCCGAGCGCGACCTGAGCCGGTCTCCGCTCTTCCAGGTCATGTTCGCTCTTCAGAACACGGGCCGCTCGGCCGGGCCGGAGGACGGTGAGGAGAAGAGTCCGCTCGAGCCGATGCAGGTGGACAGCGGCACGGCCAAGTTCGACCTGTCCCTGCTCTGCGGTGACTTCGGCGACGACATCGGCGGCCTGCTCGAGTTCAACACCGACCTGTTCGACCGGAGCACCGCGGAGCGGATGGGTGCGCATCTGGTGCGCCTGCTGAAGTCCGCGGTGAACAATCCGGGTCAGTCGCTGTGGCGCCTGCCCCTGCTCGATGAGCAGGAGCGTCACCAGTCCCTCGTCTCCTGGAATGACACGTCACGCGAGTCTCACGCCGTCACGACGCTGCACGGCCCCTTCGAGGCCCAGGCGCTCCGCACGCCCGACGCCATCGCCATCTCCGATGGCTCGCGCTCGCTCACCTACGCCGCTCTCGATGCACGCGCCAATCAGCTCGCCCACCACCTCGCCTCTCGCGGCGTGACTCCTGGCGGCGCCGTCGGCATCTGCCTCGACAAGTCCCTCGACATGGCCGTCGCCGTCCTCGCCACCCTCAAGGCCGGCGCCTTCTACGTCGCTCTCGACCCCAACTACCCCCCCGAGCGCCTCGCCTTCA
>NZ_VIFM01000161.1 GCF_006636215.1 Myxococcus llanfairpwllgwyngyllgogerychwyrndrobwllllantysiliogogogochensis
GAAGCCGTCTCGCTCACGCGTCAGGCAGGACACCCCGGTGCGGCCTGCCCTCAACGCGCGCAATGTGCCGAGTCCAGAGCCTCTGTCCGCCAAGTACATCAACGACACACTCAAGGTGCTCCACAAGTTGCTGGCCTTGGCGCAAGAGCAGGGCGTCATCCCGCACGTCCCCCACGTCAAGGGTCTCAAGACGAAGAAGCCCTCTTTCGACTTCCTCAGCTTTGAGGAGGCGGAGCGCCTCATCGAAGCGTCCGAGCCCGAGTGGAGGACTCTGCTTCTCGTCACCATCAAGACAGGGCTTCGACATGGGGAGCTGATTGGGCTCCAGTGGAACGACCTGGACTTGAAGGGGAGCAAGCTGCATGTCCGTCGCACCATTTGGCGCGGCGTGACCGGCCTGCCGAAAGGGGGACGCGAACGAACCGTGGACCTCCCGGCATCGGCGGTCGAAGCCCTCAAGGGGCATCGGCATCTGCGCGGGCCCTACGTGTTCTGCCAGGACGATGGCCAGCCGCTCACATCCGGCAAGTTGGTCTGTCCACTCACACGCTCGCTCCGTCGGGCGGGCATCACTCGCGAGGCGGGAATCATCGGATGGCACGACTTGCGGCACACCTACGGAAGCCACCTTGCCATGCGTGGAGTCCCCTTGAAGGCCATCCAGGAGCTGATGGGACACGCCGACATCACGGAAACGATGCGCTACGCCCATCTATCGCCGGAGACACGAGCGAGCGCGGTGCAGCAGCTTGACCAGCCGAGCCCTCTGACTCTTGCCGTTTCGGGTATCGCCACCGAAGGGGCACATAGAGGGCACATGTCGAGTGGAGCAAGTCTCGGCAACGCATCAAGCCACTGAAATTACTGGAGGTTTGGGAAAGAGAGCCGTGAGTCCGTAGCTCACGCCTCCGCGCGTCTCGCCTGCCTCGTACTCCAGCACCGAGGCCCACTGGTCCCCATGGCGGTATGCACCTCGAAGTTGTCGGGCCACGGTGAATCGTCGCTCCAGCCGTGGGCCTGTGCGCTGGATGGAGCGCGTCTCCGGCATCTCCTTGAAGGCCACGTCCACCCGTGCCGCGCGCCACACGTCCGCGCACGCGAGGGAGCCAGGTGACTCCGACGCGCGAGTGCCTCCATCTGGCGTCGATTCCGCGGAGACGCCCGACACCGTGATTCCGTCGGCGGACGAGGGCACCGCGCGCCTGGAGTCACGCGAAGCCACGTCGGACGGAGCGAGGCCACCAGCAGGCGGCTCACGAACCCCGCCCACGGCTGAAGACGGTGGGGTTTCGGACCGCGCCGCGACAACAGAGCCTGCGTCCGTCCCGGGAGGCTCGGGGCGAAGCCAGCAGGCGCCGTGCATCAGCAAGAACCCCAGCGCACAGCTCCGCGCGCCCAGCCGGTGTGGTCCTTCCGACTTCGGCATCACGTGCTCCTCTGCAGGGCAAGTGCCCTCCGCCTCCGCCGACTTTCGCCCTTCTAATCAAGGGAGGCCAGCGATGCGGCGGCATGTCTGCTTCGCGGCTTTCGGTCACCGTGCGCCCCACCTACTCTCGCCCATCCGAGGAAGGACCCGCATGACGACACGCGACAACTCCAGTGCCCCTTCGACCATGGGGTGGCGGATGTCCCCGTGGACGTCTACGGAAAGCCGGGCCAGGGACCGGTGGTGATTGACGCGGGCTGGGGCACCCTGCTCCCAACGAACCTGACGCATCCTGACCGTCGAGGTCAGAGGCATTCCGCGTACAGCAGCGTTCCATCCGCCGACACGTGGAAGTCGCGTCCCTCCACGCGCCCCCGAGACAGGAGTCGCTCCCGCTTGCGTCGGACGTCGTCACGCCGTCGCACCAGCGAGGACTCTTCGTGCGGCACCCTCGGCTGGAAGCGCGCGGGGCCACCCTTGTCATCCGGCGCATAGCGGGTCAGCAGGGAGCGCTTCGAGCCTCGGCCCGCGCCGTCATCGGCGTCGCCGTCGTCGGAGAAGTCGAGCTCCAGCGAGCCCCACTCGCCCACATCGCAGTCGCAGGAGCCACAGCCCGGAAAGCCGCAGCCCAGGAAGCCATCGCGGCAGGAGACACACTCCGCCTTCGGTGACGAACCGCATGCCGCGCAGCCGTTGTCGCCAAATGAGTACGAGTGCCACCCCGAGTTGCTCACGCCCGCGAACTGGTAGCGGTAGTTCATCACGCTGTCGTGCACCACGCTGTACTGCCCCGGCACGTCATTGCCGTTGTGGTCCAGGTTCAGGTTGTGGCCCAGCTCGTGGATGAACGTGCCGCGCTGCTCCTGGATGCTCGGACTGCTGAAGCAGCCCATACTGATGATGAGGTCGTTGCCCAGCAGTTCGGCCTTTCCCGACGAGCAGCTCGTGAGGCTCGTGTGCCGGTTGGCCCACATCGCGTAGTGGAAGTACGGCCGGCGCTCGGGGTTCGCGGACGAGAACGCGCTCTGCTTCAGCGCGTAGAAGTCCACGCCGTTGGCGCAGCTCCCGTAGCAGACCACCTCATGCCATGGCAGCGCGCTGTCGATGAAGGCATGCAGCCGCACGCTCCCACCCGTCTCCTGGGCGAATACGGCCGCCGCGTCCGCCACCAGGCCGGCGTACGGCTGCCGCGTGAGGTACGGGTTCGTCGGGTGCTGCATCCAGTCGACCTCCACGTAGAGGTCCCTCGCCGTGGGGCTGCTCCACTCGGAGAAGGAGAAACCGTCATTGCCGAACACCTCCAGCGTGTCCGCTATCGAGTCCCCATCCGAGTCCTCGTTGTTCTGACTCAGTCCGATGAGCGGCTCGAGCGAGTCCGAGAGCCCATCCTCGTCACCGTCGTTGTCATCGAAGATGGTGGACCAGAGTTCCTCGTCGTGGACGAAGCTGGCCGTTCCGGCGCTGCCCGGGAAGCGCCCCACCACCACTCGCTGCGTGCCGACGTTCTGCGTGCTCGTCGCGGTGACGAGCGGGTAGTACTTCGGCCCGCTGTCGTCATCGTGCTGGAGGTACTCGGTATTGGAGCGCAGCAGGAAGAGCAGATGGTCTCCTCCTCCGGGGCTGGTGGCCGAGGCTCTGAAGGTGTCCTTCGCGTTCCACGCGAAGAGAAGCGGCACGCCTCCGAAGGGCTGCTGCGACAGGAGCAGCGTCCCGTTGCGATACAGGCTCGCCGTGCCACCGCGCCCATCCGCGTACGCTCGCACCCAGACGCGGTAGTAGCCGGAGTCCGGCGCGACGAAGGTCACACACGAGCGCGTGGCGCCCTGGCAGTCGTCGCCCACGGCGACCTGACTCCAGCCATTCCTGTCGCGCAACACGTGCAGCACCGTGTCCGGCGCGGAGCCCGTCAGGTCTCTCGTCTCGAAGGTGTACGTCTGTCCCGCGTCGAGCCAGGTGCTCAGCCAGATGAAGCTGCCCCAGTCCCGCGATGCCACGTAGTGCGGCCCCGCCCACGCCATCATCGGCGCCAGCAGCAACACCATGCGAAGCGCCCCCATGAACGACTTCATCGCTTCTGCTCCCCCTGGAAGAACCACTCCTTGAATGTCTCTTGCGCGCGGTCGCGCTCCCCGGGCGAGAGAGTTCTCCACTTCACCTGCTCCTCCGCGAGCGCGCGCTGGTAGCGAGCGTCCTCGTCCCGTGCACGGGCGTCTTCCGGAGGTGGGGCGGAGAGCTTCGCGACGAGATTGAGCGCGGCGAGATAGCGCTGCTCTTGTCGCCCCCGGGTCTCAGGGCTCGCATCCTGGAAGGCTCGCTCCATACGAGTCACGAGCGCGGCCAGGTCGTCGCTGGGCTCCTCGCGCAGCAGCGCTTCCTCATCTGGAGTCAGGGGAACCAGTGCGTCCTTCGCGAACCTCGTCAGCGAGGACGTCGCGGGGGTGGACCTCGCCACCTGCACCGTGAGGCCATCAGGTCCCTGGACCTGCTCGATGTGAAGTACAGGCTCCGGCGAGTCCTTGCGCGGGTCTCCAGGCCGAGCAACCTCGACTGGCTCCTGGTGCACCGTGGCCGGGTTCGCGGCGGCGTCCTCGCGTGACATGTGCCGAGGCACCAGCAGGGGGATTCCCGCCGCGAGCAGTACGACGCCCAACACCACGCTCCCGACTCCGACCTTGTCGCCTCGTGCGCGCATGCGGCCCCCACTCGCAGGCCACACGTCTAGCCGCAATTCGCGCCGGCATCAAACAGCCAGAGTCTCGGAAGGATTCAGCCCGAGACAGGCGTGGGGAGGACTCCCCTTGCCCACCAGCATCAAACAGCCGGAGTGCGGAGACATTCAGCCCGGGATAGGCGTGATGAGGACTCTCCTCGCCCACCAGCATCAAGCAGCCGGGGTGCGGAGACATTCAGCCCGAGACAATCTCGCGGAGGAGTGTCACTCGGTCGGAGATCGGGGCAGCACGACGGGTGTCATCGAACGGCCCGGTGCGCCTCCGGACGGCGTCAGCGGGAAGACCTCGACGGTGCTGCGTCGAACACGTCGTGCGCCAGGCTCAACTCAACGGGCCTCGGGCTGTGACGTCAGGAAGGGTGGCTCCACCACCGGATGAGCACCGGGATATGGGGTGAGCACCTCGCAGCCCTCGCGCGTCACCAGGATGGTGTGCTCGAACTGCGCGGAGAGGCTTCCGTCCTCCGTCACCACCGTCCAGCCGTCCGCGAGCATTCGAATCTCGGGGCGGCCCAGGTTCACCATCGGTTCGATGGTGAGCACCATGCCGGAGCGCAAGGTGATGCCCGTCCCCCGCGAGCCGAAATGCGGAACATGGGGCGGCGCGTGCATGGAGCGTCCGATGCCGTGTCCTCCGAACTCCCGCACGATGCTGCACCCTTCCTTCTCCGCCAGCTCCTGGATGGCCGCGCCGATGTCGCCCATCCGAGCACCGTGACGCACGACGGAGACACCCACGTCACGACACCGGCGCGCCACGTCCACCACATGCCGAGCGTCGGCGGAAACGTCACCGATGCAGAACGTGGCGGATGTGTCTCCGTGGTAGCCGTTCAGGCAGGTGGTGACGTCGACGTTGATGATGTCACCGGGGGCCAGTCTTTCGTCCGGGCGTGGGACGCCGTGACAGACGACGTTGTTCCGACTGGTGCAGACCGTCGCGGGGAAGCCGTGGTAGCCCAGTTGGCTGGGCGTGCCGCCTCGGCGGGCCGTGTCCTCGCGCACCCACTGGTTGATGTCCTCCGTGGAGATGCCCGGCGTCAGCTTCCCCGCGACCCAGGCGAGCGTGCCAGCAGCCGCCTCGCCCGCACGACGCAGACGCTCCACCTCGGTGCCCTTGAACAATGGTGTTCCCATGGGGAGCCAAGGTGTCCCTGGGGGGCGTCAGCGTCCAATGCTGTTTCGGTATCGCGCTCGAGGGCGGGGGTGCAGGACAGGGGCGCTCGCGGTAACCTGGGGCCGTGAGCATCACCCACCTCCAGTCCTTCGTCGCGGTGGCCGAGGAACGCCACGTGGGCCGCGCCGCGCGCCGGCTCCACCTCACCCAACCGCCGCTGAGCCGCCACATCCTCGCGCTCGAGGACGAACTCGGCACGCGCCTCTTCGAGCGCACTCGACAGGGCATGCGCTTGCTGCCAGCCGGAGAGGTCTTCCTGCACCACGCGCGCCGCATCCTCGCGGAGGTGGACACCGCGGTGCTCACCGTGCGCGGCCTCTCACCGCGCGACGCGGGCGGGTGAGGCAAAGCGCACGCCCGCTCGCTAGCCCGGAACCTCCACCGGGAACTCCAGGGCTTCTCCCCGGTGAGACAGGACCGCTGTGCGAATCAACTCGCGAAGCTGGCGCGCGCTGAGCGGCAGGTCGGCGAAGACTCGTGAGGGCGAGAAGTCTCCCAACGCCAGCCCTGGTCCCTGTTCCGGTCCCCAGATGCGCTCAGCCACGAGTTCGTAACGTGACCCGGCCAGCTCGAGGGAGACCGCGCAGTCCCTGTCATTGAGCCTCCGCGCGGCGAGCACTTTCATCACCCCGCCTTGCGGGTGTGAAGTCCGCTCCAACACGTCGTGACCACACATCCAGGCTGCCCCCGCGCTCGTTGCGAACTGGACGATACCATGCGGCCTCGATGAGCCTCATAACGCTCGGCGGGCGCCCGTGCCCGAGGTGGAGACATACTGCCGCGCCGAGAGCCCCCGGACCGAAAAGGAACCGCCAGACATGCCGCGCAGGTCGTCATGCATCCCGTCATCACCTCGTCGGCTCGTGGTTCCCTGGGTGCTGCTCTCGTCACTGGCCTGGGCTCAAACACCAGACACCGGAATAACGACGACGGAGTCCGGCGCGCGGAACACCGTCATTGGCACCTCCTCATCGCCTGAGTCGCGCACTCGCATCGCCGGCTCCGACGGCTCCTCCGTAGCTGTTCCGGAGCGGCCCGCCGCCAATGTACCCACGGCGCCTGAGACGACCCCTCGTATCGCTGTCGATGCGCCCGTGAAGCAGGTGGCGACCTCCCGCGCCTTCGCCGAGGCACCCTCACAGCACGAGGCGCCTGCTGCTCCCATCGCCGATGCGTCCACCGCGCCTGAGGTTCCATCAAGCACGACGCTGCCCACAACGACGCCGGAGACAAGCGCATCCTCGCGAACCGTCGTCACGGGCACGCGCCTTCCACGTCCCGTGCGGGATGTGCCCGCCACCACCGTGGTGCTGCCTCGCGAGGAAATCGACCGCAGTCCCTCGCTGACGCAGGACACCCTCGTCCGCTCCCTGCCCTCGGTCGCCACCTTCCGCCGCACGCCGAGCCTCGTCTCCGACCCGACCGCCCAGGGCCTCAACCTGCGCGGCCTCGCTCCCTCCGGCGTCGCGCGCACCCTCGTCCTGCTGGACGGCGTCCCCGTCAATGACCCGCTCGGGGGCTGGGTCTTCTGGCGCTCGCTCCCGCGCCTCGGACTGGACCGCATCGAGGTCGTCCCCGGTGGCGGCTCCGCCCTCTATGGCAGCTCCGCGCTCGGCGGCGTCGTGCAGCTCATCTCCCGCCCCATCACCGGCCCGGCGCTCGACGCGGACCTCTCCGCCGGCAACCGCGACACGGGCCTCCTCGCCGCGCGCGGTGCACACCGCTGGGGCTCCATCGCCGCCGCCGTCGAAACCGAGCTGCTCACCAGCAGCGGCTATCGCATCGTCACCCCGGGCCAACGCGGCGCCATCGACAGCGACACGCCCAGCAACCATGTCGTCCTCAACGGCCGCGTCGAAGCTCGACCTTCCGATGCGCTGACGCTGTCCGCCCGCGCCAACCTCTTCCGCGAGAACCAGAACGGAGGCACCCGCTTCACCACCGCTCGCGTGGAGCTGGCGCACTTCGGCGCGGGCGCGCGATTTCAAACCGACACACTGGGCACCTTCTCCCTGGACCTCTACGGCCGTGCCCTTCGCTTTGAACAGAACCGCGCACGCGTCGCCCAGGACCGCGCCGCTGAGTCCCTCGCCGCGTCCCAGGACGTGCCTGCTGATGACCAGGGTGCCTCACTCGTGTGGACCGCGCCGAGCTGGACGGCGGGTGGCACCCATCAGCTCTCGGCGGGCCTCGACGCTCGGCGGCTGTCGGGCACATCCCGCGAGCAACTCTTCCCACCCACGCAGACTCCCGACACCGTCCTCACCCGTGAAGCCGGCGGCACGCAGTGGACAGGTGGCGTGTTCCTCCAGGACCTCTACGCCATCACTTCCGCATTGGAGCTGTCGGCCGCGCTCCGCTTCGACGTCTGGCGCAACACGCAAGGGCTCCAACGCGTCGAGCGAGCCAGCGGCGCGGTGGACACCACTCCTTTCGAGGACCGAACCGAGCACCAGCTCAGTCCACGCCTGGGCGTGCGCCTGCGCCCCTGGGACGCCGTCACGCTGCGTGCCTCCGGGTATCGAGCCTTCCGCGCACCGACGCTCAACGAGCTCTATCGCCCCTTCCAGGTCGGCACCGTGTTCACCGCCGCGAACGCGAACCTCGGCGCGGAGCGCCTGTGGGGCGCGGAGGCTGGCGTGGAAGTCGAGCCCCTGCGCACCCTCACCGCCCGCGTCACCGGCTTCTGGAATGTGCTCGAGGACCCCATCACCAACGTCACCCTTCCCGACGGTATGGGCCGCGAGCGGCAGAATCTGGGTCGCGCCCGCGTGCGCGGCGTGGAGGCCAGCATCGACTGGCGACTGTCACGCCAGTGGACGACGCTCCTCGGGTACACCTTCGTGGACCCCACCGTGACGGATGCGCCTGGCCAGCCGGCGCTCGTGGGCCGACAGCTCGCGCAGGACCCCAGGCATCGAGCCGCCGCCAGCCTCACCTTCGAGGACCCGTCCCTCGTCACCGCCACCGTGCAGCTCCGAGTCACCGGGCCTCAATACGAGGATGACCTCAATGAGCGCGGCATGGGTGGCGCGCTCGTCGTGGATGCGGCCGTCAGCCGGCGGCTCTTCTGGAAGGTGGACCTCTTCGCCGCGGTGGAGAACCTCTTCGACCGCGAATACCTCGCGGGCCGCGCGGGCGTGGACACGTTGGGCCCGCCCCTGCTCGCGCGCGTGGGCCTGCGACTTCGTGACGCGCCCTGAGCCTCCATGGCAGTCGCACGGCATCCCCGGTCGTTCCGTAACGAATCTCCGCTACTTCAGGACGTTCTATCTCGCGTACGCAGACCGCTCCCCTGAGATTCGCCACATCGAAAGTGGCGAATCTTCAAGGACTCCCTCGGATGCATCAACTGGCCCCAAGCGTGAGGCCCACCACAACGAACGGGATGTGACCCAGGACCGAGTCGAGCACCTCGGATGGCAGATTCACACGCACCTCTTCGCGCGCCTGCGCAAGAGCCGCGACAAGCAAGGCGTCATGGACCTCGCGGACCAGGGACAGGTGCTCGAGAGAGCGTAAATGCTCGCCGTGCCCCGTACTGGTCTGGAGGTGACTCAACCGGGAGAGCCGGCCGGCGCGGACGTCAGTCGTCGAGGTGGAGCATCAGGTGCCCTTCGAGATACGTGACGGCCTTGCCGGCCAACAGCACACGGTCGTTCTGTTGCCGGCAATGCAGCGTGCCGATTCGCGGCGACAACTGCATCGCGACCATCGATTCCTTGCCCAGCTTTTCAGCCCAGTAGGGCACGAGCGAACAATGCGCGGAGCCGGTGACAGGGTCTTCGAAGATGGTGGCCTGAGGCGTGAAGTATCGCGACACGAAATCGACCGCGCGCCCCTTGGCGGTTGCAACAACGCCGCCCGGGTCGAGGTTGATGCGGTCGAGCATGTTCCGGTCGGGAGTGAGGCTCCTGATGATGTCTTCGTCCTCGAACACCAGCACGTAGTCTCGGGACTTCAGGACTTCGATCGGCTTGAGATTGAATGCCTCCAGGATGATCGTCGGCGCCTGCGCGGGCTCTGGCTTGCGCGACGGGAAATCCAGGGTGATTGACTCCGCGTCGATGCGGACGAACAACTCGCCGCTGTTCGAATGGAACCGGATCGATTCGACGGACGGGTCGAGATGCCGCGCGATCACATGCGCGGCGGCCAGCGTGGCGTGCCCGCACAAGTCCATCTCGATTTCGGGCGTGAACCAGCGGATCTCGTAGTCCCGCCCCCGTGGGACGAAGAAGGCGGTTTCGGCGACCGCGTTCTCCATCGCAATCTTCTGCATCACCGTGTCGGGCAGCCATTTCGCCAGCGGGCAGACCGCGGCTGGGTTGCCGCCAAACACCCTGTCGGTGAAGGCATCAATCTGGAATATCGGCAGTCTCATGGGGTGTCCGGGTGGCGGCATTCGGGGGAACTCCAGCATGACTACCGGCCAGCGTCGCGGAGGCAAGCCCTTCGCACCGCTCACGGACACTGGCGCGAATAGCCGATACGCCGGAGCATTCGCATCGGCTCCTGGGCTTCGACCAGCTCCGTGTACATCCCATGCGCGCGGCCCTGTGCATCCACCTCCAGGGCCCAGTCATAGAAGGGGAAATCGAGGAGGCTGGACTCCAGGTCGATGACCGTCTTCGGCACCCAATCCCCCTGCGCGTCGTTCCGGTACTCCAACCGCTTCCCGAGATTGCGCAGCACATGAATCACCCCCGAGGCGGAGAACCTCAGCTCACCAGAAGACGACTCGAAGGGAAGGATGCTCGTCGACCACTCGCCTGGAGCACTCCGGCTGCTCAGCGACAAGACGCCCGCCTTCGCCCAAAGGATGTGTGGCACCCCCGCTGGGGACACCGCGATGACCGGATTCGCACCCGCCGCGGCCACCTGCTCCCTCACCCACGTCCCCGAGGCGTTCGTCGCGTAGAAGATGCCAGCGCGTCCAAGCACGGCGTCGTACTCATACGTCACATGGGCTTTGCCCTGGCCATCCGCGCGCAGCGACACGCGCGTGGAGAGCGACCCAAGCTCGATGCCCGTATCGATGACAGACAAATCACCAATACGCCCCTGCACATGGTTGAGCCGGTGCTTCACCGCATCCACCAGGCTGATGGCATGCAGCCTTCCCTGCGCATCCAGGTCATAGGCCCGCACCAGTCCACTCATCAGCCGAGCGTGCTCCCAGCGTCCCCCTGTGTGATGGAGGAAATCGGTGGGGACCACCTGCGCCAGGTCATCGGACCGCGGGCTGATGGCCAGGTGGACCTCACCCGCCGCATCCACGCGGATGCCACCCAACCACCACTGCCCTCCCGCGAAACCCGTCTCGGCGAAGACGCGCCAGGGCTTCGTCGTCACCACTCGCAGGACCGCGTCGGTGTACTCGACGAAGTACGCCTCGCCGTCCGCATCCAGCCCGAACTGCGGATACCCCCTGTCTGCTCCCAGCGGCAGCACCGTGCGCGACTGCCAGCCGTCCTCGCAGTCGCTCCACGCCGTCATCCGCGCATCCACACCGCCATCTCCCAGCGGCCGGACGGGGACATTCGGCCCAGCGTCAGTCCCCGCGTCCTCGGAAAGCGGAATCCCACCATCCGTCCCACCGTCTGGCCCCGCGTCCGGCGAACCCGACTCCCCTCCATCCGGCCCCTCCTTCCCACCGAGTTCCTCCCCTCCGTCCGGTGAATCGCTCCCCGAGTCAGGGGGAGGCTCCACCATGGGCACCAGCGAGATGGGCTCACACGCACACACCAACGCCACCGCGGCGAGCAGGACGAGGCGCAGGAAGGGAAGGACCAGACAGTCCACGTCAGGGCTCTGGGGTGTGCGGGGACAGCCGGTGAAACAGACCCGGCCGAAGGCATACGAAATGAGCGGAATTCTCGGGCAATTTCGCCCGGAAATTCAGCTCACTCCACCGAACGCAAGGACCGCACGGGGCGCACCGGGCCGTTGAACCAGCGGCTCAGCTCCACCAGGTCGTCCATCCGCCGCGCGTCCGGCAGGCTGGCCAGGAAGACCTGTCCATACGCCTTGGTGAGGATGCGCCGGTCCAACATCGCGACGATGCCCTTGTCGGACTGGGTGCGAATCAGGCGCCCGAAGCCCTGACGCAGCGCCAGCGCCGCCTGGGGGAGCTGGTACTGCTCGAAGGGCTCCTCGCCCCGCGTCTGGAGCTGCTTGATTCGCGCGGCCACCAGCGGGTCACCCGGAGAGGCGAACGGGAGCCGGTCGATGATGACCAGGCTGAGCGCGTCCCCCGGCACGTCCACGCCCTCCCAGAAGCTGTGCGCCGCGAAGAGCACGCTCGGCGTGTCGCGGAACGCCTCCAGCAACTGCGCCTTGGGCCGCTCCCCCTGGAGCAGCGCCTGATACGGCAGCCGTCCCGCCGCCAGCTCGTACGCGCGCACCATGTTGCGCAGCGACGTGAAGAGCACGAAGGCACGGCCCCCCGTCACCTGGCAGAGCTGGACGATTTCCTCCGCAGCCGCCTCGATGAAGCCAGGGGCGCTCGGGTCCGGCAGGTGCGTGGGCAGATACAGCGCGGCCTGGCGCGGGTAGTCGAACGGGCTGGGCACCGCCAGCGTGCGCACGCGCGTCACCGTCTGGCCATCCTCGCCATACAGCCCCATGCGCCGGGCGAAGAAGTCGAAGCGGCTCTCCGCCGCCAGCGTGGCGGACGTGTACACCACCGTGTCGAGCGCGCCGTACATCCGCTCGCGCAGCTCCTTCGCGACGTCGATGGGACTGGCGCGCAGGAACAGCCCCTTGCCGCGCTGCTCCGCCCAGTACACGTGGTCCGACGACTCGGCCTTCTCCAGGAAGGAGAGCTGCTCCTCCAGTTCGTCCGCGCGGCGCGTAATCGCGGCCAGCTCCGGTTCGCGCTCGCCCGCACTGAAGGCGGACAACGCGGCCAGGCCCTCGCGCACACCGCCCAGCGCGCTGGACAACTTGCCCATCGCCTCCGGCTGAATCGAGACGGAGGCCTCGTGGCCCGACAACCCCAGCGCCCGGGGGGCCTGCGCGAAGAAGGCGTCCGCGCCGGTGCGCAGCCGCGCCGCCAGCGCGCGCAGCATCGCGTGCCGCGAGTCGTCTTCCTTCAACGACGCCACCGCGTCGCGCGCCAGCTCTTCCATCCGGTAGTTGGAGACCCCCACGCCGAAGTGGCCGCTCGCCGCGTCCTCCAGCGCATGCGCCTCGTCGAAGACGACGGCCTCGTAGTACGGCAGCACGCCCTCGGTGCGCTTGCCGGAGCTGCGCAGCGACAGGTCCGCGAAGAAGAGGTGGTGGTTGACCACCAGCAGGTCCGCGCTCTCCGCGCGCTTGCGCATGCGCGTGACGAAGCACGGCTCGTACAGCGGGCAGCGCGTGCCCACGCACGTCTCGGACGTGGTGGACAGCCGAGCCCACGCGCTGAACGACTCAGGCAGGTCCAGCTCGCTGCGGTCCCCGGTCTGCGTGTCCTCCGCCCACGCCTTGAGCTTGGGCCAGTACCGCGCCTCGTCGCGAGAGCCGAACTGCGGCTCCTTGGCGAAGGCCCCGTAGCGATGCAGGCACAGGTAGTTGTTGCGACCCTTGAGGTAGGCGGCCTCGAAGGTGAGCCCCATCTTCTCGCGCAGGAGCGGCAGGTCCTTGAAGAAGATCTGGTCCTGCAGCGTCTTCGTCGCCGTGGACACCACGACGCGGCGGCCCGACAGCAGCGCGGGCACCAGGTAGGCGAGCGTCTTGCCCGTGCCCGTGCCCGCCTCCGCCAAGAGGTAGCTGCGCTCCGCGAAGGCCCGCTCCACGGCGCGCGCCATCTGGAGCTGCTCCGGCCGGTGCTCGTACGCGGGCAGGGCCACCTGGAGCGCGCCCCCCGGACCGAGCAGGCTGTCGACGGTGAGTGACGGAGAGACGGGAAGCGTCATCGGGAGTGGCGAGCCTCGCGGGAGCGGCCCGACACGATAGCAGCCAGCCGCGCCCCAGGCCCGTTTCCATCCACCATCCATGCCCCGCGCCCGCATGGCCGGCCGCCCCGCGGGGGAGTCGCCGCCCGCCGCGTCAGGGCAGGTCGCTGAAGAAGAGCAGCCGCACGCGCTGGATGATGAACGTGAAGAGCACCAGCACCACCAGCGAGAGCGCCGCGATGGCCGCCGCCCGCAGCCGCCGCTTGCCTGGCGACACCTCCGAGGACTCCACCTCCGTGGGCACCACCAGGGTGGCCCGCCGCACCACTTCCTCCCGTGCCCGGTGCGCCACGGCGTCGTCCGGCGCCCGCGCCAGCCGCACCCGGTACAGGCGGCCCGCCGAGGCCAGCTCCCCGCGACCCATGGCCAGGGTCAGCAGCCTGTCGTGCGCCTCCCACTCCTCCCAGTGCTCCGCCAGCGAGCGCCACGCCCCCATCAGGTCGTCCGAGGGCTTGTGCTCCTCCGCCATGAAGTTGGCGTACACCAGCCCGCACTGCGCGCAGGATGTGTCCACCTCCCGCCGCGGCGACACGCACTTGGGACAGTGTCCCGGCGGAGGCGTGAAGAGCGCCTCGTCGTCCAGCGTCACCGGCACCGCCGAGCCCCGCACCACCCGCAGGGCCGGCGTGCTGGCGCGCGCGGGCAGCGGCGGCACCGACGCCGTCGCGTCCTCCACCGAGGACTGCGTCGAGCCGGAGCCCTCGCCCGACAGCGCCGGGGACACCGAGAGCGGCAGCGACGCACGCGCGCGGCTCTCCGCGCCACACCGCTGGCACGACACCACCAGCCCGCCCCCCTCCATCCGGAAGGACTCCAGGGGGATGAGCCGCTCACAGGCTTCACACTGGAACTTCATGACACCACCTGACGCAGCGGCACGGGCATCGCGCAGCCGATGAGGGCCAAGAGGCACAGCGCGCAGATGAGCTTGCGCGTGGGACTGAGGGGCTCCAGCGGCGCCACGACGTCAGGGTGCCCGAAGCCCACCACCTTGCTCGTCACCAGGAGCCACAGGCCCCAGGACGCGGTGACGAAGAGCGTGAGGAACAAGAGCAGCGCGGCCATGGCCCGCCCGACCCAGTGCGCGTGACGGCCCAGCAGCGCGAAGGCCAGGTGCCCGCCGTCCAGCTGTCCCATGGGCATCAGGTTGAGCAGCGTGACGAGCAGGCCGAACCAGCCCGCGATGACCACCGGATGTACCAGCACGTCCTTTCCCTCCGGCAAGGGCCCCAGCGCCAACCACGTCAGCCCCCGCATCAGCAGGCTGTCACCAAACAGGGTCTGCACGCCATGAAACGTCTCTTCCGGCGCGGCGGGCGCGTGCGTCAGCTTCGCCATCACCCAGGTGAACAAGTCCTTGCCGTACGCCCACAGCGACATCTCGCCGGGGAACTGCGAGGGCACGTGGGGCGCGTCCACCACCGTGGAGTGCGCAAGCCCCCAGTAGAGGATGGGCAGCGCCACCACCAGGCCCGCCAGCGGTCCCGCCGCGCCAATATCCACCAGCGCGTTGCGGTGCGGGATTCGGTCCCGGATGCGGATGACGGCGCCCAGCGTGCCCACGCCCAGCACGGGCAACGGGATGAAGTACGGCAGCGACGTGTCCACGCGGTGGATGCGCGCGAGCACGTAGTGGCCCATCTCGTGAGTGCCCAGGATGGCCAGCAGCGACAGGCTGAACGACAGCGCGCGCATCGCCGCTTCCCTGGAGACCTCGTCCGGCGAGTACGGCCGCTGGAAGTGGAAGTACAGCAGGTACGAGGTGAAGGTCGTCACCACCGTCAGCAGCAGCAGCAGCAGGTGAATCCAGTACCGGGGCGCGGGACGTGCGGCGGGGACGATGTCCATTCGGAAGCCTCGGGGTTTGGGGCTAGCAAGGCGAGATGTGCATTGCAACGCGAGCGCGCTCACCCAACGGGCGTACAGTGTGTCCGGACGGACCTTGACATGGAGTCGACATCTGGTACGTACCCCGGCGCTTGAGGTCCCATTCAAACGGACGAGCGTTCCCTTCACGGGAGTGCTCGACCACCGTCCAAGCAACACTCAACGAGGGGAAAACCATGAAGAAGCTCATCCTGTCCGCCGTTGCCGCGTCCAGCCTCATCGGCTGCACCAGCGTCGAGAGCGCTGTTGTCTCCGGCACCGAAATCGCGGCGAACGGTGAGGCCGTGGCCGTCATCCAGACCAACGCGCTGGGCCTGACCGCCATCTTCCACATCATCGACATCGTCCAGAGCGACCTGGACACCGTGGTGAACAAGCTCCTGATCGCCGAGGCGAAGGCGATGGGCGCGTCCAAGGTCGACCTGAAGTCGGCGTCCACCACCCCCCGTCACGGCATCTACGCCCTGTTCGGCACCATCATCGGCATCACCTCCTCCACGGCCACCGGCGTGGCGGTGAAGTAGTCAGGCCGCCGGCCCTCACGGCGGCACCTTTCGGGAGGCCCCCTGGCGACAGGCGGGCCTCCTTGCTTTTCAGCCCCCCTCCTGCCTCACTTTCTCATTCCATGCGCCTGCGCCTCTTCGTGCCCTGTGTCCTCCTCGCCCTCGCGGGCTGCCCACGAAAGACGGACGACACCGCGGCGCTGGCCGCACAGGTGAAACAGCGGCTGGCGGAGCGGGACACCAAGCTCGGCGGGTATCACATCGCCGGCACGGTGAAGGACGAGGGCCAGGACGAGGTGCCCTTCTCGTTCGACTACCGCGCGCCTCAGCGCATGCGCGGCACGCTGGGCACGCCCGCCACGCGCATCTTCTCGTGGGACGGCACCCACCTCTTCGAGCAGTTGGACGGCGAGAAGCGCTTCACCACGTTCAAGTCGGAGCTGCCTCCCGCGAAGCTCGCGGGCTTCCTCACGGAGACCTTCGGCGTCTTCACGCCCGAGGGCTTCCGCGCGCCGCTCGTGTCCCACGGCGCCACCCTGCGCCGCGTGAAACATCCCCGCGCGCCAGAAGCCGTGGAGCTGGCGGTGACGCTGGGGGGCGAGGCCCAGGGCCTGGAGCTGGTGTACGTGCTGCGCTGGCCGGGGCTCGACTTCCTGGACAAGCGCTCGCGCGCGCCGGACGGCACGCAGGCGGAGGTCCGCATGGAGGAGGAGCACTGCGACGCGGCCCTGGCACTGTGCGTCCCCCGGCGCCTCACCCGGTGGCTGGGGGGGCGGAAGGTCGGGGAGACGGTGCTCTCGCGTGTGGAGCTGAACAGCCCGCCGCCCAATGACACCTTCACCCTCACGGCACCAGAGGGCTACGATGTGAAGACACGAACACTGGTGGAGGCGACCCCAGAGAACCCGCCCACGGGCGGTTGACCGCCACCTGGGGCGTCCCCACTTTGGCCCGGGAGGCGCGCGATGGTGGAGAACGTCATCTTCGACGTCGATGGAACGCTGGTGGACTCGGTGGACGAGCACGCCGAGGCGTGGCGACGTGCGTTCCTGCACTTCGGCAGGGATGTCCCGTTCGCCCATGTGCGCAGTCAGATTGGCAAGGGAGCCGACCAGCTCATCCCCGTCTTCTTCAACGACGACGAGCTGGAGCGCTTCGGCAAGGAGCTGGAGGAGTACCGCTCCGCGCTGTTCCTGCGGGAGTTCCTGCCCAAGGTGAGGCCCCTGCCTCGCGTGAGGGAGCTGTTCCAGCGGCTGCGTCAGCACGGCCGACGCCTGGCCCTGGCCTCCAGCGCGAAGGACGAGGAGCTCCAGTACTACGTGCGGCTGTGCGGCATCGAAGGCCTGTACGAGACCCAGGCGAGCAAGGACGAGGTGGACAAGAGCAAGCCTCACCCGGACATCTTCGAGAGCGCGCTCGCCAGGCTGGGCCGCCCCGCGCCGGACGTCACGGTGGTGGTGGGCGACACGCCCTATGACGCGCTCGCCGCCGGCAAGCTGGGCATGTCCACCGTGGGCGTGCTGGCCGGAGGCTTCTCTCCGGAGGACCTGCGTTCCGCGGGCTGCCGCATCCTGGTGAAGGACCCCTCGGAGCTGCTGCGGCTGGCCGAGGACTCCTCGGTCGACTGGCCGTGGAATGGACCCGGCGCCACGCCGCCGGCCTCCAAGGACGAAGAGCCTCGCTGAAGCAGCGCGTTCGCGCCCCACCTCGAGCACACCGAGGATGGGGCGCGAGCCGCGCGCGACTACCTGCGCGAGCCGCCCCGGCCGCGTGAGCCGCGCGTTCCGGTGGTGCCGCGACGGGAAATACCTCGGGTGCTCTTGCGAGCCGTGCCGCGCTTGGAGCGCGTGCTCGTGGAAGTCTTGCGAGCCGTGGCCCGGCGTCCGGCGACGCGACGCGCGGTGGACTTGCTCCCGGAGCGCGTGGCGCGCACGGGCTTGCGCGTCCTCGAAGCAGCCGCCTTGCGAGCCGACGCGGACCGCTGCGCGGCGGTGCGCTTGCGCGCGGCCTTCTTCGCGGCGGCGCGCACCTTGGGGCGGCGCCGGGCCATCTTGGCCTTGCTGCCGGAGCCACCCTTCATCCCACCGCCGGTGGCCTTGTTCACCGTGGCCCAGGCCCGAGCCGCCGCCGTCTTGTCCGACGTGCCGCGGGCCTCGTAACCCTTCTCGATTTTCTCGGCCATCCGCTTCTGTTTCGCCGTGTACTTCGCCTTGCTTCCTCGTGCCATGCATCGCCCTCCAGGCCTTGCGCTTCACCGGCGCGGAGCCGGCCGCGCCTGAAAGGTGTGCAGCCACCCTGGCACATGGAAGGGGCGCGACGGCCACCTCTGTCCCTCCGCAACTTCTTCCGACGCACCGGGTTTCAGCAAAGCGAGGCCGGACACCGCCGCACTTCGAACCTGGAGCCATCCCCATGAAACGAGTCACCGCTCACCGTCGCATCCTCGCCGCCGCGCTGTGTTTCACCCTGCCCTTCGGGCTCACCGCCTGCGGCGATGACGTACCAGACGAGACCACGCGGTACGTGGGCGAGGCCGCGTCGTATCTCACCGCGGCCGAGGAAGACGGCGCGCTGGGCGCGGACGCGGTGGCGGACACGGACGCGACGCAGCAGGGGGCCATGGCCGATGAGGACGTGAGTGGCCTGGAGACAGAGCCCACCGACGACGGGCAGGCGTGCGACTTCAGCGAGCACCGGCGGACGGTGCTGGCGAAGTACGACGACGACGGGGATGGCGCGCTGAACGCGCGGGAGCTGCGCGAGCTGAAGGCGGACGTGGGTGAGCGGCGCGACACCTTGCGCCCCCGGCTGGCGCAGCTGGGCCGACGCGCGCGGCACTGGGCCTTCTGGCGCGTGCGCTGGGCCTTCGACGAGAACGGCGACGGCGCGCTGTCCGCCGAGGAGCGCACCGCGCTGGTGGACGCCATGGAGGCGCGCTGCCAGCGCCTGCGCACCGAGCGCCTGGAGCAGCACGACACCAACGGGGACGGGACGCTGGACGAGGCGGAGCGGCAGGCGGCACGGGAGGCTCGGCGCGCCCGCTGGGAGGCCCGGCGCCAGGAGCGGCTGGGCACGTACGACGCGAATGACAACGGTGTGCTCGATGCGGGTGAGCGTGTCGCGCTGAGGCGGGACCGGGTGGAGGCCGCCCAGGAGCGCCGGGCGACACTGCTGGCCACGTACGACACCAACGGTGACGGCCGCCTGAGCACGGAGGAGGCCCTCCCGCTGCGTCAGGACATCCAGCGCCGCATCATCGAAGGACGCGACGCGGAGGGCTGAACCTCTGCACGAGACAACCCAATTCCGAGGCAGGAGCGCCCTGACCCGCGACTTTCCTGGGAGTCTTGGACCTCCGCCGTCCCGCCCTCGTTGAGGAGCCGAGCAGCGGGCGACTCGGCTCCCCCACTCTTCTACGGTGGGGGCTGAAGCGGCTTCACGAGCCCGGCCCGCGCCAGCAGCTCCCGCACGCGCCTCGACAGCGCCACGTGCTCCGGGTTGGCCACCGTGAAGCGTTCCGGCGTCAGAACGATGAGCGTACCCTTGTCCTCGACCGGCTCAACGCGCACGGGAGCGGGAAGCGGGGGCACCGTGCCCCAATGACGGGCGAGGTACGTCACCCAGCCCACCCAAATGTCGGCTTTGCCTTCTTCATCGTCCATATCCCGGTGCGCACGAGACATGACCACCGCCCAGTCAGGCTCCCAGGCCACCGCCATGCCGCGCACCACTTCGGTCAGCACGGATGCCGCGAGGATTCGCTCCGCGTTCTTCCCCGGGTAGGGAAGTGACAGTAAGCATGCATTGTCGGTGCTGCATCCGACGTAGCCCCCGCACTGCATTCTCACTGAGACAAAGTTTGAGCCGGCGCCGTCGTTGTATGCCGAGACGGTCCAACCCAACTCTTCAATGGGGGGCCCGCCGGAATCTCGGTTGACGCCGCGCCGGAACGCCTCCGTCAAGGTGGGGAGGTCAGGGGGCATGAGGGGGACTTTCCGTCCCTTTCGCGGCTTGGGAAGCTTGTTCCAGTTCGCCAGCAGGGGGTCACACGTGGCCAGCATGTTGAGGAAGGTCCCTGCTCGTCGGGCGCACTCCTCTGGGGATTCCCGTCTCGGCCCCCAGTGGGCACCAGCGTAGTAGCTCTCAGGGTAGGCCCTGGGCGCGGATGGAACGGTCATGATTCGCTCTTCTGAGGGTACCAGGGGACGTGCCAGGGTGTGGATGGCGGTGATCTCCTTGTAGCCATCGAACTTCACGCCACCGCTGTTCCTGCCCACGCCACCCACCCAGGAGGCGTCATCGTAGGAGTGTCCTGAAATCTGTTCCTGGTACGCCCGAGCACGAGGGGACGCGCCCTTGCTCGCGCGGGGCCATACAGGGGCAACGGCCGTGGGGTGAAAGGCCCGCGACCGCTGAGGATTGCGAACCCTTTCAAGTGGACGCGGAGGGCTGAACCCTCGCCTCCCAGCTCGCCCCCCCGCGTCCCCGGGGATGTCGCATGACCGCTGTCTTTCGGTCCTCTTCCCCTAGAGACCGCTGGCCCCTTCGGCTCCGCGTGCACACCTTTTCCGGCACGCAGCAAGGAGGAGGTCCCCCTGGAACCCGCGCTCATCGAGCCTCCACGCCGGCTGGCCCCGGACGACGGGCCGGCGGCCCTGGTGGTCAACACGCAGTCCCGCTCGGGCAGGGAGGCCTATTCGCTCGCCCGGGATGCCCTCGCCTCGCGGGGCGTCATCCTGACGGAGAGCCACGCGCTGTCGAAAAGCGGACGGCTGCGCCGCGTGCTGGAGCAGATGCTGGCGCGTGGCACGCGCCGCATCCTCGTCGGGGGCGGAGACGGAACGCTGAGCGGCGCGGTGGCACATCTGCTGGGGCGCGACGTGACGCTGGGCGTGCTGCCGCTGGGCACCGGCAACGACTTCGCTCGCTCCCTGGGCATCCCTCCCGACGTGGAGTCCGCGTGTGACGTCATCGCGAAGGGCTATGCGGCGCGCGTGGACGTGGGGCTCGCCAACGGACGCCCCTTCCTCAACGCGGCGAGCCTGGGCCTGGCCGCCGCGATTGCCCGGCGACTGACGAAGCGCCTGAAGCAGCGCGCGGGCAAGCTGGCCTATCCGGTGGCCGCCGCCGCCGAGGCGAAGGACCTGCGGCCCTTCCGCATCCGCATCAAGGCGGATGAACAGGAACTGGAACTGGATGTGCTCCAGCTCGTGGTGGGCAATGGGCGCTACCACGGCGCGGGCAACATGGTGGCGCCCGATGCGCGCCTGGATGACCGACGGCTGCATGTCTACGCCGTCGCCGCGCCCTCCTCGACCTCCGGCCGGGACGGCACGGGCCTGGGCCAGCTCCAGGACCTGGCCACGCTCGCGCGCGTAGCGTTGTCGGTGCGCTCCGGGGAGCACGGGGAGAACCCCGCCGTCACCTCGCTGCTCGCCGTGCGGCTGTATGTGGAGGCCACGCCTCCGCAGGAAGTGAACGCGGACGGAGAGCTCGTCGGCATGACGCCCATGCGCTTCGAGGTGGCCCCCGCGGCCCTGCGCGTCTACGCGCCCGCGCCCTCCTGAATTCCGAAATGACCCAGGCTGTCCTAGGCTGGCGTCCTCCCGAGGACGAGCCATGCGCCTGCGGTCCCAACGTCCCATCTTCTTCGCCGCCCTCCTCGCCATCGGCGCGGTGCTGTTGCTCTGGTTCCGCGTGCCGAGGCCCGGCACGCCCTCCGACCCGACGCCCTCCGCGCCTCGCGAGACGCAAGCCTCCTCCAGCGGCGCTGGCGTCACCGCCCGCGCCGAGTCCGTGTCCGCCGCGGTTCGCGACGAGCCCGCGGCCCCCGACGAAGGCGCCTTCGTGGTGCGCGTGGTGGGCGTTTCCGGCCCGGTGGCGGGCGCGAACGTGCGGGCCTGGCGCAAGCAGTCGAAGGACCTCGTCGATGCGGCGGCGTCCTCCTGGCGGCTCGCGGCCGAGGGCACCACGGGCGAGGACGGCACGCTGCGCCTGCCCACCCGGCCGGGCGACTACCTGCTGTCCGCGCACGCCGAGGGCCATGCTCCCGCGCGGCGCGAGGCGACGCGTCCCGCGGGTGAAGCGGAGACATCCGTCGAGCTGACGCTGAGCGCGGGCGTGACACTCCAGGGTCGCACGGTGGCGGAGAACGGCGGTGAGCCGGTGCCGCTGGCGGAGGTAACACTGCATCCGTACCCGGGGGCCGCCATCGCCTGGGCGGAGCCCGCGGCGATTGCCGAGGAAGCCGTGACGGCGACGAGTGACGAGCGCGGCCAGTTCCAGTTCACCGGACTGGCTCCAGGCCGCTATGGCCTCACGGCCGAGGCGCCGGGCTTCAGCCGCCGCACGCTGCGCTTCCTCCACGTGCCCCAGCAGGGAGAGCTGGTGGTGGGGTTGTGGGGCGCGGGCACGCTGGAGGGCTTCGTGGTGGACGGGAAGGGCCAGCCCGTCACCGGCGCGCAGGTGACGGCCTCGGGAGGAAGAGCGCCCGTGAGCACCACTTCGAGCGAAGGCGGCGGCTTCGCGCTCGAGGTCGGCGGTGGCGACTGGGTGCTGTCCGCGCGACATGGCGACGCGGTGGGCCGCGTGCCCGGCACGCTGTTCGTGGCGCCGGGCGAGACGCTGCGCGGCCTCACCGTGGCGCTGGGCTCGACGAGCGGACTGACCGGGCAGGTGAGGTCTACCGGCGATGAGGCTCCGGTGCGCGGCGCGGTGCTGGTGGTCAGCCCCACGGGAGCCGACGGTGAGCTGGCGCGCACCACGTCCGGAGGCGAGGGCATCTACCGGCTGGGCCTGCCTCCCGGTGAGTACGACGTGCAGGTCCACGCTCCGGGCTTCGCCAGCGCCACGCATGACGGCGTGGTGGTGTCCGAGGGTGCCCACGCGACGCTCGACGTGAAGCTGGAGCCGGCCACCGCCGAGGTCGAGGGCGTGGTGGTCAACCCCCAGGGTCAACCGGTGGCGGGCGCGGAGGTGCGAGCCCAGCCGCCGCGCAACGGCGGGGGCGCGGCGGCCACCACTCGCACGGACTCACAGGGTGCGTACACGCTCAGCGGGCTGGTGCCCGGCCGAATGTCGGTGCGCGCGCGGCGCGATGGCTCGCAGGGCTGGACCAGCCGCATGGAGACCTTGAAGGCCGGCACGCGCACGCGCGTGGACCTGACGCTGACCGACTCCGGCATGGTCCAGGGAATGGTGACGCAGTCCTCGGGCAAGCCCCTGTCCGAGCCCGCGGTGGTGCGCGCGGTGCCCCGCGGCGCGCCCGGCGGCACCTCCGACCTGGCATGGGCGGAGACGGACGCGGCGGGGCTGTACCAGTTGGAGCTGCCGGCGGGCGTGTACCAGCTCACCGCCGTGCTGCCCCGCGCGCGATTCATCTACTTCCAGGATGACGACCCCAGCGTGACGGTGCAGGCGGGGAGCGCCGTGCAGCAGGACCTGGTGCTGGTGGAGGAGCGCGGCATCTCCGGCACGGTGCGCGAGCCCTCAGGAGCGCCCAGTCCCTTCGCCGTCGTGGCCGCGGTGCAGGGGGGAGACATGCCCTTCACCATGCGCGTGCAGGCGGACGAGAACGGAACGTTCGCCATTCCCACGCGGCCGTCGGGTGCGCCTCCGCTGCAGGAGCTGGCGGCCCACAACGGTGGGCGCGTGGTGAGGGTGCCCTCGGTGCGCGAGGGCCAGGGGTTGATGGACCTGCGCCTGAAGCCCGCGGCCCACCTGCGCGGACGGGTGGTGGCGCGCGGTGGAGCGGTGCCCGCGGGCTTCACGTTGAGGCTGACGGAGGACAACGGCGAGGAGCTTCCCTGGGAGCCCCTGGCGCCGTCCACGCGGCGCTTCAGCGGAGACACCTTCGAGATGAGGGATGCGCCCGGGCAGGTGGTGAAGGTGCATGTCCAGACGCAGGACGGGCGCACCGGTTCGGCGAGGGTGGCACTGGAGCCGGGCGGCAGCGCGAACGTGGAGGTGTCGCTCACGACGGGAGGCGCGGCCTCCATCATCGGGCGCGCGGTGTGGAGTCGGGGTGGTGGTCCAGCCGCGGGTGTGGCGGTGTTCCTGGACCGCGCGGTGACGGCCAGGCCCGACACCGTCACCGGAGTGGACGGCCGCTTCCATCTGGACGAGGTCCGACCCGGTCCGCACACCGTGAGGCTGATGCCGCCCGAGGGGCGCGTGGAGACGCACTCCGTGAAGGTGACGGAGGCGGAGACCTCGGACCTGGGCGACGTGACGGTGTCCCCGCGCCGCGCGACGCCAGGCACCGTGGGCGCGGGGTTCAGCGAGGAGCGCGGTCAGGTGGCCGTGGCGTGGCTGACGCCGGATGGGCCCGCCGCGCGCGCGGGTGTGGCGGTGGGTGACCGGTTGCTCGCGGTGGACGGGCTCGTCGTGCGCGACAGGTCGGAAGCGGAGGCGCGCACCCGAGGCGCTCCCGGTACACCCGTGCGCCTCCAGGTGCGGCGCGAAGGCGGAGAGCGCGAGCTGCAGGCCACTCGCGCGGAGTGAAGAGGGCCGCAGCTTCGCTCGCACGCGCGGGGGGCCTCCCCTCCGCGCGATGTGGTGCCGGCTACACCTTCTCCAGCACGCGCGACAGCACCTGCGCGGTGAAGTTCACCAGCGGAATCACGCGGCGGTAGTCCATCCGCGTGGGGCCGATGACGCCCACCGTGCCGAGCACCTGCTCCTGGTTGCCGTAGGGGCTGGCGATGACAGACACATCGCCCGCGGCGGAGAAGTCGCTCTCCGCGCCGATGAAGATCTGCATCTCGTTGGCGCGCTGCACCTGGTCCAGCAGCGACAGCAGACGGTGCTTCTCGTCCAGCGTCTTGAAGAGCGCGCGCATGCGCTCCACGTCCGCGAACTCCGGCTGCTCCAGGAACGAGTTGGTGCCCTGGATGAGCACGCGCTCCGTCGTCGGCAGGTCCGTGGCCGCGGCCCCCAGCTTGAGCGCCTTGGCCGTCATTGCGTTGTAGAGCGCCTGCTCCTGGTCCATCTCCGAGCGGATGCGCTCACGCGCCTCCTCCAGCGGAACCTCGTGCAGGAGCTCCGACAGGTAGTTGCTCGCCCGCATCAGCTCGTCCGAGGTGATGGGGAAGTCGACGGTGATGGCCTTGTTGTGCACCTGCCCGCTCTGCCCCACCAGGATGGCGAGCACCCGGTCCTCGCGCAGACGGACGAACTCGATGCGACGGAACACCGCGGACTCGGGCCGAGGCGTCACGACGACGCCCGCGTGCCGCGTCAGCGAATGCAGGAGGCGACTGGCATCCCCCAACACCTCTTCCAGATTCGCGTCGTGGAAGAGGCCCGCGTGGATGAGCTCCCTGTCTCGCGGCGTGGGGTCCTTCAGCTTGACCAGCGTGTCCACGTAGAAGCGATAACCCGCGTCAGTGGGCACCCGGCCCGCGGAGGTGTGCGGCTTCTCCAGGAACCCCAGCTCCTCCAGATCCGCCAGCACGTTGCGCATCGTGGCCGAGGAGACCTCGAACCCAGGCCGGCGAGCGAGCTGCTGGCTCCCTACCGGCCCGCCCGTGGAGATGTACTCCTGCACCACGGCCCGGAGGACTTCCTTCTCGCGTTCACCCAGCTCTTCGGACATCCAGGGGCTCTCACTCTGAAGCATGCGGCCAGCCACCGCGCCGCGAGCGCTCCACGAGACCCAAGTGTAAGAAAGCCTGTCCGTGGGTTCAATCCACGTCGGAAGGAGACATGCGGCCGAAGGGTGGTCCCCGCCCTCGCACCACCCACCAGGGAGCCAGGCAGGCGCCGCCGCATCCAACCTGGCGCGCACTCGCACTGTACCGCCCGACGACTCCACCGACTGTGGGGTACGGCAATGCGCACATGGCCCGTGGGGAGGTCGGACGCTACAAGCCGCGCCACCGTGTCCGCCTCGTCCGCCGCCTCGTCCCTGTCCACGCCTTCCACTCCCGCCCTCTCCCCCGTCGCGTCCCCTGTCGCTGGTGACGCGCTCCAGTCGGGTGCCTCGCGCGGCCGCATCCTGCTGTGCCTCGTGACGCTGTACCTCGTTTGGGGCTCCACCTATCTGGCCATCCGCTGGGTACTCCAGGGTGGCATGACGCCATTCCTCGCATCAGGAACGCGCTTCCTGCTGGCGGGAGCGCTGTTGTTCGGCGCGATGTGGCTCAAGGGCTCGCCGGTGCCGACCGCGCGACAGTGGGGCTCCAGCGCGGTGGTGGGACTGCTGCTCTTGGGTGTGGGCAACGGCGGGCTCGTGTTCGCGCAGCAGTGGGTGCCCTCCGGCGTGGCGGCGCTGGTGGTGGGCAGCCTGCCCATGTGGTCGGCGCTGTTCGGTGGACTGTTCGGCCAGTGGCCCGGAAAGCTGGAGCGCTGGGGGCTGGCGGTGGGGTTTGGCGGCATCGTCCTGCTGAACCTCGGGGGCGAGC
>NZ_VIFM01000162.1 GCF_006636215.1 Myxococcus llanfairpwllgwyngyllgogerychwyrndrobwllllantysiliogogogochensis
GGGCGGGAGGTGACGCCGCGGGGGTGGAGGTGAGCAGCAGGGCGGTCAAGGCACCAGCGAGGGATGGTGAG
Source organism: Myxococcus llanfairpwllgwyngyllgogerychwyrndrobwllllantysiliogogogochensis (assembly GCF_006636215.1). Lineage (GTDB taxonomy): Bacteria > Myxococcota > Myxococcia > Myxococcales > Myxococcaceae > Myxococcus > Myxococcus llanfairpwllgwyngyllgogerychwyrndrobwllllantysiliogogogochensis. The sequence continues at coordinate 72 of NZ_VIFM01000162.1, forward strand.
CACATCCAGTGGACTCCCGAGGCAAGGAGAGGGGACTTCAGCGCGCCGCGCAGTGCGGGTTCGTGAAAGGCGCACGAGGCCCGTGGGCCTCGCCGCGCTTTGTCACGGTGTACCTGCGAGAGAGGACGGACTCGCGGGGACACGAGGGAAGTAACCCGGGAGTGGTGCCCCATCATCGGGAGTGGGCGCATTAGACTCGTGCGGAAGTCGCAACAATCGGAGGTTGGGCGTGGAGCGCTTGGAGTTGAGGGACCGACTGGAGGACATGCTGGGTTTCTCCGCCGTGGCGAAGGCGCTGAGCTTCGCGGATGCGGCGAGGGAGCTGCGGGTGAGCGCCTCCACATTGAGCCGCCGTGTGGCGCGGCTGGAGGCGGCCCTGGGGACCGCGCTGCTGCGTCGCACCACCCGTCATGTCTCGCTCACCGAGGCGGGCGCCCTGTACCTGGAGCGTTGCACGGATGTGCTCCATCGCGTCGAGGAGGCGGAAGCGCTCGTGTCCGGGCTCGGAGGCGACCCGAAGGGAAGACTTCGAGTGGCGCTGCCCAACCTCTTCGGCCAGCTCCACGTCGCGCCGCTCATCCCGGACTTCATGCGTCGCTATCCGCGCATCGAGCTGGAGCTCACCTTCCAGGACCGTTACGTCGACCTCGTCGAGGAAGGGGTCGACGTCGCCATCCGGATTGGCGCGTTGCCGGACTCCAGCCTGGTGGCGCGTCGTCTGGCCACGGTGCGGCGTCTGCTGGTGGCGTCACCTCGCTATCTGCGGGGACGAAAGCCGCCCGCGCGGCCACAGGACCTGTCGGCCCATCCCTGTCTCCAGTTCAGCCACTTCGCGGACGGAGAGACCTGGACGTTTTCGCGGGGAGCGGAGCGCGCCACGGTCCGCGTGCGGCCCGCGCTGAGGGCGGACAACGCCGAGGCGCTGAGGCTCGCCGCGTTGGGGGGCTGTGGTGTCTCGGCGCTGGCGACCTTCCTGGTGGGAGAGGACGTGCGCGCGGGTCGGCTCGTGCGGGTGCTGGAGGACTGGTCGATCCCGGAGGTGGGGGTGTTCGCCGTCCACCCACCTGGGCGACTGGTGGCGTCGAAGGCGCGAGCGTTCGTCGCCTTCGTGGCGGAGCGGCTCGCTGGCGAGCCTTGGGACAGCCCATAGCCGAGCGGCGCATCACGAGGCTCCGAGGGCGGAGCGAGAGTGGTAGGGAGGGTGCTGAGTTCCGGAGACGTCATCGCCGTGGCGCGGAATGGACCGCGATCTCCGGGGTTCGAGCGACATCCCATGGACCTCATTTCCGCAGCGGAGTTGCCGTTCCTGGCCTTGTCCACGTTGTTCGCCCGTTCGTTCGAGGGCTACTTCGTCCCGATTCCCGACGCACCACAGGCCTTCGATGCGCGGGTGCGGAGCGAGCACATCTCGCTCATGGAGAGTCGGGTCGCGCGGGTGGACGGAGAGTGGGCGGGGCTGGTGTTGATGGCAAGGCGCGGGCGGGTCAGTCGCGTCGCGGGCATGGGCATCATTCCCAGTCGACGGGGACAGGGACTGGGTGGGGAGATGCTGCGGCCGTTGATGGCGGAGGCGCGAGCACGCGGGGATGCGCGGATGGTGCTGGAGGTGATCGAGCAGAATGCGCCAGCGGTGAAGCTCTACGAGCGACTGGGTTTCCGGCGTGTGCGGCGACTCGTGGGGTTCGTGGGGACGCCATCGCCGGAGTCGGGGGCGTTGGAGGAGGTGGGGCTGCAGGAGTGCGCGAGGCTGCTTCCGGACGGGTTGCCGTGGCAGCTCGATGCGGCGACGGTGCGGGGGTTGTCATCTCCGGCGAGGGCGTTCCGGTTGGGGCCGGCGTGCGCGGTGGTGGCGGATATCTCAGCGCCGACGCTGGGGGTGCGGTCATTCGTGGTGGAGCCCGAGTCGCGAGGGCAGGGCGCGGGGCGCAGGTTGCTGCGGGCGCTGGCCGCCGCGCATCCCGGGAAGGCGCTGGCGGTGAGCGCCGTCGTTCCAGAGGGCCTGTGCGAGCGCTTCTTCCTGGGGGCGGGCTTCACGCATCCCGCGCTGTCTCAGTTGGAACTCGTGCTCGACTTTTCGCCAGACGCGAAGTGAGTGTGGCTCACCGCTCGCGCAGGTGGGCCGTGAGTCCCGTTAGGTGCTCCCTCGCGGGGGTGATGACTTCCGGTCGCTGTGTCTGGAGCGCGAGCCGGAACGAGGCGATGGCCGCCGCCAGCTCCTCGCGGGCCCGCCCCGTGAGCTGGACATGCAAGGCATCTGCTCGCGCGAGCGCCGTCGTGTTCGGCAGGGCATCCTGGGGATGCAGCTTCAACGCCGCCATGGAGCGCCGCGCCTCTTCGATTTGCCCCGGTGACAGCTTGCCCGGCCGCTGCTCGATGACGAAGGCTTCCTTGCGACCCGTGGTGACGACGGTGACCTCCACCTCGAGGATGCCATTGAGGTCATACGAGAAGCGCACGTCGATGGACTGCTCTCCCGCCGGAGCCGGTGGAAGTCCCGAGAAGGCATACTCGCCCAGCTTCACGTTGTCGCTGCACTGCGCATGTTCGCCCTGGTACACCTCCAGCCGAATCTCTCGCTGGAAGTCGCCGGCCGTCCAGTAGCGCTCCACGCGGCTCGCGGGGATGACCGTGCCGCGCTCCAGGATGGGACTGAAGATGCCGGTGATTCGCCGGTGGCCCGCCTGCGCGGCGGTGCTCACCCCCAGCGTGAACGGCGCGACGTCCGTGACGACCAGGTCATCCACGGCCTGGTCTCCCGCCTTCATCGCCGCCTGCACCGCGGCGCCCATGGACACGGCCTCGTCCGGCGGCAGCTTGCGCAACGGCAACCGTCCAAACACCTGCGTCGCGAAGGTCGTCACGCACGGCATGCGCGTCGAACCTCCGACGAGCAGCACCTCCTCGATGTCCGTGGCCTTCAGTGACGCATCCTGCAACGCCCGATGAATCGGCCCGCGCATGCGCTCGAGCGCGGAGGCCCAGGCGTACTCGGCATCCTCACGGGTGAGCGCGAACTCGAAGTCCAGCTTCTTGCCTTCCGCCACCGGCAGCTCGGGAAGGACGATGCGCGTGCTCTCCGTCTGCGACAGCCGCCGCTTCGCGGCCTCACACGCCTCCCGCAAGCGCGCCCAGCCCGGCGCATGGGTCTCCAGGTCGAAGCCCTTGTCCTGGCGCAACCGCTGGGCGACATGGCGCGCCAGCAACGTGTCGAAGTCCTCGCCGCCCAGCCGCGCATCACCCGCCGAGGACTGGATCTCCACCACGCCCTCGATGATCTCCAACACCGTGACGTCGAACGTCCCGCCACCCAAATCGAGCACGACGGCCTTCAGCTCCCGGTTGCGCTCGTGCAGCCCATAGGCCAGCGCCGCCGCCGTGGGCTCATTGATGATGCGCTCGACCTTGAGTCCCGCGATGGCTCCGGCGTCCCGCGTGGCCTGTCGCTGCGGGTCCCCGAAATATGCGGGGACGGTGATGACGGCCTCTTCGACCGCCATTCCCAGGAAGGCCTCGGCGTCGCGCTTGAGCGCGGCGAGCACCAGCGCCGACAGCTCCTGGGGCGAGTACGTCCGGTCTCCCAGTCGATAGACCCGCGAGGTCCCCATGTCTCGCTTGAAGGCGAGCGCCGCCTGCTCGGGGTGGAGGACTCCGCGAGAGCGGGCCGCCGCGCCCACCAGCACCTGACCCTGTTCGTCGAGCGCGACAGCGCTGGGTGTGAGGAACTCGCCGAGGGAATTGGGAATGAGGACCGGCCGGCCCTCACTGAACACGGACACCAGCGAGTAGGTGGTGCCCAGGTCGATGCCGAGGATGGGGGACTTGGAGAAAGGACTCATAAGTATCGAGGACAGAATCTCCGGAGCTCGTCCACGAGACGATACTGGGCCTCGTTCAGTCGAGCCCGGCGTGCGGCGGGATTCGGCTCGTTGGCGGGGACGGGGGCGGTCTGTTCCTGCAGCACCGCGCGCATCTTCAAATACTTCCTGCCCATCTTGGGACATTCGTCCGCTTCAGCGGTGTCGACCAGTTCAGAGAGGCCCGCGCAGGTATCCTCCGCGCCGGGATCGGGTAGCAACTCACACAGCGCCCGGACCGCCAGGCGCGCCTCGAGAGCGTTGCCCTCACGAGGGCCTTCCTGGGCCTCTTCGGGACTCGACTTCAGCCCGAAGGTCATGACTCCCACGGCGACCATGGTCGCCATCAACACGCCGACGGACGCGAGCGCGTACGTGGTGTACCGCGACGCGCTCCGTCCCGTGCCGGGCGCCGGCGGCTTCGCGTCACCGGGGGCTTTCTTCGGAGGGGAAGGGCGCTTCGCTCCGGGCGTCGGCCCCTTGGGCACCAGGCTCTCCCCGAGAGCGGCATGGAAGGAGGGACAGCGGGCGCGAATCTGCTCCAGGGCATGGGCGGCGCGCTCGGGCTCGCGGCGGCGATAGGCGCGCATCTGCTCCCGGGTGTTCTCCAGGTTTCCGTTCAGCACCGCATGGGCGAGCAGCTTGCGCACGCCGGGAGAGACGTCGTCATCCAGCTCCCCCAGCTCCTGAACCAGCATCCACACCCACGCCTCATCCTGTTCCTTGAACGCGCCGAGGAGTCCCTCTGCCTCCAGCCACGCTGAGTAGCTTGCCTGCAGCGCACGCGCTTCGCGGGGACGGCCATTCAGGTGCAACTGCAGCAGGAAGGCGAGCACCCACGTGGGTTTCGGCGGTGGATGTTCGGGATGGCGCTTGATGGCGGCCAGCGCAACGAGCGCGGCCTGGCCCGCCTTGTCCCAGTCATCGGAGGTGCCCAGCTCCTCGGCGAGTCCCCACAAGAAGGGATGCGCGGCGGTCGTTCCGAGCAGGTTGATCTCCGCTTCAGTCAACCTCTGCGGAAAGGTCTGCGCGAACGCCAGGAGGAACTCGGGGTGCCCCTGGTTGAACGCGTCCCGGAAGGCTTGCGTCGCCTCCTCCTTCCGGTTCGACGCCATCAGGGCCTTGATGAGCCAGTGGCGGGCCTCGCCTGCCTCGGGAAGGGATTCCACCGCCTCGCGAGCAATCAGGACGGGCGCATCCGTGGGAGCATCCGAAGGCAGTGTGCTGAAGCGGGCCCGAAAGGTGTCGAGCCGCGCGTCGGCGCTCAGGGGCCCGGACGCGTGTGGCGCGTCGACCGTGGCGGGAGCCACCGGTTCCGGAGCGGCGCTCGTGCGCGGTGCCTCGGTGCCGTCGTGCGCGGCCTTGAGCAGCTCATAGGCTTCGCGCAGCCGGGCGAACCCTTGGGGGTCCACTTCCGGCTTGCGGGTCTTCAACATGCGCAGATACGTCCTGCGGACGAGGTCGGGCTCCGCCTCGGCGGCCACCCCCAGCTCCCCGCGAGCCTCTTCGAGCGTCATTCGAGTCGGAACGCTACACCGCGCCTCGAAGCGGAGCGAAGGGCAATCAAGTCCACCCTGCCGGGGCGAATGACGAGCCTCGGGTCAGGGCCCTGCCTGCTGCTGGGCGGGGCGCGTCGAGGCCCTTGCCGCCGGTCAGGACGTCTTCCGAGGGCGTCCCGAATGACGACCGCGGCGCCCGGATGCGCCGGGGCTTCGGGATAAACCCGGCACGGAGGTCCGGTTCACTCGTGAATCGTGTGAAACAGGTGGGCAAGCAGGCGGGCTTGCAAACACACTGGGCGCCGAGCGTGGAATGGAGCATGAAAGCGACCCGCTCGGTCGTTCTACACTCCGCGCATCCATGGCCCGCCCCATCCGTACCCTCCACGTGTTCCCCGATGCCAGTCGGCGTCAGGCCGCCTTGCGTGCGGAGCGGAGCGCCCGGGGCCTGGCGATGGGGACGGACCTGCTCACCTGGGATGAGCTGCTGGGCGTGCTCGGGGGCGCTCGCGAGCTGAACCGGCGTCCGTGCCCGGCGGTGGGCGCGCGCGCGGTGATGTCCTCGCTGGGGGCGTTGCTGGGTCCCACGCACTTCGGCGAGTACGTCCGGGAGCCGGCCTTCGCGCGCGCGGGGCTGGACGTGGTGCTGGACCTCAAGGCGGGGCGCCTGTCGCCGCGCGAGCTGCAGGACGCGGTGGAGGTCCTCCCGCCCGAGCGGCAGAAGCACGTGCGGGTGCTCGCCCGGCTGTACCACCTGTACGAGCAGAAGCTGGCGGAGTTGGGCCTCGCGGACCGTGAGGACGTGCTGAGGGGCTCGCGCGAGGCGCTCGGCCGGGGTGAGTGGCCCACGAGCTGGGATGGCGTGGGCACGCTCGTCCTGCATGGCATTTACGACGTGCGCCCCTCGGGCCTGGAGCTGTTGCTGGCGCTGGCGGCCGCGTGTGAATCGCGGCGCGTGACGCTGCGGGTGGAGACGCCGGTGGGTGGCTCTCCGGTGGCGGACGCAGCGCTGGCCTCGCTGTTCCGCGCGTTCGAGAACCGTGGCGAGACGATGCCGCACGTGGACCTCTTCAAGGCGGACGTCACCTTCGAGGCCCGACCCTTCATCGACCTGGGGCGCTTCGTCTTCTCACCCCGGGCGCCGCGCGAGGCGCTGAAGGACGTGGAGCTCCAGCCTCGTGTGTGGAGCGCGGCCACGGCGCGGGAAGAAGCGCGACTGGTCGCCCGGGACGTGCGCCGACTCATCGCCGACGGGGCGTCTCCTTCGGACATCGCCATCGCCTACCGCGAGCTGGGACCGGAGGCCGGGTGGCTTGCTGAATCGCTGGGCGAGCTGGGGGTGCCCGTGCGTCTTCCCTGGGGCGAGCCGCTCGCGTTGGCGGGGCCGGTGCGCCTGGCGCTGGACCTGCCGTTCCTGGTGGAGGATGGCTTTCCGGCCGAGCGCGTGGCGGAGCTGGTGGGCAGTCGCTACGCGCCCACGTTGTCGCGGGGAGGACCGGAGGCGCCCGCGAGCTTCTTCGCACTGGCGGCCGTGCGTGATGACCGGCTGGGCGCGCTGCGAGGGCGTGGTGCCTATGACATCCGGCTGGATGGACTCGCGCGTCGACTCCAGGCGTTGCAGGGGGCGCAGAAGAAGGACGGGAGCGCCCGCATCCATGCGGTGCGGCTGCTGCGCGAGCGCTGCCAGTTGCTGGTGGATTACTGCCGACGGATTCCCGAGAAGGGCACCGTCGCGGAGCTGCTGGCCACGTGGTGGCATGTGGTGGAGCGGCTGGGGCTGATGGACTCGGAAGGGCCGCTGGAGGCTCGCGAGGAAGGGGGCCTCGCGGCTCGGGCCCTGGATGCGCGAGCCCGTGACGAGGCCGCGCGCGAGGCGCTCCGGCTGCGAGTCCAGGGCCTGCTGCGGACGATGAAGGCGGTGGGCGGCGGCCCGGTGTTGCGTCGGCGCACCTTCGGACGCTGGCTGCGCGATGCGATGGCGGACGCGCACCTGCCCGCGCGAGGGCCTCGTGGCTCCGCGGTGGAGGTGCTGGATGCCGCCGAGGTTCCAGGACGCTCGTTCCGACATCTGTTCCTCGCGGGGCTCACCGAGGGACGTTTCCCTGGAAGGGATGCGCCCTCTCCGTTGCTCGGGGACGCGGAGCGCTCCGCGCTCAACCAGCACCTGGGACGGGATGTGTTCCGGCTGACGGGAGGCGAGTTCGAGGAGCGAGCGCCGTGGCGGCTCACCGAGGACCGGCTGCTGTTCGCCAGCGCGCTCGCGGCGGCGGAGGAGACGCTGAGTCTGTCCTTCGCGATGGAGGGCGCGGGAGGCCAGGAGCAGGTGCCGTCCTCGTTCCTGGAGGAAGTGCGCCGGCTCACCGCGCTGAAGTGGCAGCCGCGCTCGCTGCCGCCGATTCCCCCGCTCGACGAGGTGCTGACGGAGTCCGAGCTGCGTCGCTGCGTGGCGCTGGAAGCCCTGGCGCAGCCGAAGCTGCGCGTCACCGAGCCGGACGCGGCGGCGAGCCTCCTCAAGCGTCACTTCGACAAGGAAGCCTGGTACTCGGGCGCCCGCGAGCTGTCGCTGGTGGAAGTGGAGCGGCTGTTCTTCTTCGGCGACCCGAACAAGAAGCCGGGGCCCTTCACGGGCTCGGTGGACGGGAACACGCAGCGCGCGTCCTTGCGTGAGGCGTTCCGCTTCGACCTCACTCGGCCGCTGTCTGCTTCCGCGCTCGCGCGCTTCGGCAACTGTGGCTTCCAGGGCTTCCTCACGTATGGCCTGAAGGTGGCCGAGCCGGACCGCCCGGGCGAGGAGTTCGACGCGAGGGGCCGTGGCACCTTCTGGCACCGCGTCGTCGAGGAGGTGTTCCAGGCGCTCAAGGAGCACCAGCTCCTGGGCAAGGCGCCGGAGGACGTGCCGGACGAGGTGCTGGACACGGCGCTCCAGTCGGCGGTGGCGCACTTCGAGAAGTTCCACCACGTGGGGCATCCCGCGCTGTGGAAGCTGGCGCATGAGCGCGCGCGGGCGATGGCCCGTCGCATCCTCGTGGACGAGCGGCGCGGGCTGCCGTTCGAGCGGATGGTGCCAGAGGGCTTCGAGCTCCAGTTCGGCCCCGCGGCCACGGACGACCGTTGGCGCCACGTCGTCCTTCCCATCGAAGGGGACGCCATCGTCTTCGAGGGGAAGATCGACCGGCTCGACGTGGCGGGCTCGGAGGTGGGCGTCATCGACTACAAGTCCGGGAAGCTGGACAAGAACGAGCTGAAGAAGCGGCTGCTCACGTCGGACTTCCAACTGCCGCTGTACCTCTTCGCGGCGCGGGAGAGCGGGCACGCGACGGCGAGTCAGGCCGCGTGGTTCTCGCTGCGCACCGGCGCCACCATCCATCTGTCCGACGTCGTCCCCGCGCAGGAGCTGGATGAGCTGCTGTCCACGGACCCGGAGGTGCGGGCGAGGGTCGCCGCGAAGGAGGGTGGACGCAACCTGCCCAACGCGGTGGAGTCACTCGTGAAGACCCTGCGAGAGGGCCAGTTCGCCGCGCGGCCCCAGGACTGCGGCATGTGTGGCTTCCGCGCCGTGTGCCGAATCACCGAGCGCCGGATGACGGAGGAGGGCGGATGAGCGCGGCTCCCTCCCTGCTCGCGCTGGAGCGCAACCTCGCGTTGATGGCGGGCGCTGGCGCGGGCAAGACGTACAGCCTGGTGACGATGACGCTGCACCTGCTGGCCGGTGCGCGCGAGGCGGGCGCGGCGATTCGTCCCGCGCGGCTGTGCATGTTGACCTTCACGGACAAGGCCGCGGCGGAGATGCGCTCCCGCGTGCGCCAGCGTCTGGACGGGCTGGCCCAGGGGGATGCTCGACTGGACCAGGAAGTGGAACTGCGTGAGTCGCTCGAACGGCTGGGCCGGCCCTTCCCGTTACCCGATGCGTGGCGGCAGATGCGCGAGGAGCTGGGCTCGGCCACGGTGGGAACGTTCCACTCGCTCTGCGGCCAGTTGTTGCGACGGGCCCCTCCGGCGGTGGGCATCGACCCGAGCTTCGAGGTGCTCGACGAGTTGGAGGCCTCCAGCCTCGTGCAGGACGTGGCCGAGCGCGTGGTGTTGGATTCGCTGGAGGGCGGGGACGCGCAGGTGCGCGAGCTGTGTCAGGAGCTGGGCTTCTCCGGCTCGGGCTTCTCCGACGGACTGGTGGCCGCGCTGGTGTCGGTCTACGGCAAGCTGCGCGAGGAGGGGTTGAAGGCCGCGTCGGCCGCCGTCGGAGACGTGGCGGAGGCTCGCGAGGACCTGGATGAGGTCCTGACGCAGAGCCTTCGGCTGTGCGGTGAAGCGCGCGCGCTGGATGCGAAGGGCGAGTGGAGCCGGCTGGTGGGCGCCCTGGAGAAGGCGCTGAACGGGATGACGGCGGAGAACTTCCATCAGGGAGACCGCTACCCGTGGTTGCGCGCCAGCTTCGCGGCGGATGGGCGCAACTTCGCGAGGCTCAGCAAGGGCGCCGCGGCGCCGGTGCGTGAGCTGTACTGGCGGACGTTCGGCAAGAGCGACGGCTCGGTGCGCAGGCTGGAGGATTCCTGGGCCGCGTGGCGCACGGCGCCCTTCGAGGCCACGTTCCGTGAGCTGCTGGGCCGCGTGGAGACCCGGCACGACGCGGAGTTCTCCCGTCGCAACGTCTTCGACTTCACGTCGCTGCTGGTGAAGGCGAGGGACCTGCTCAGGGACTACCCCGAGTTCCGCCGACAGGTGCAGGAGCGCGTGGGCTCGCTGCTGGTGGACGAGTTCCAGGACACCAACCGTCTCCAGTTGGAGCTGGTGTTGTTGCTCTCGGAGCGGCGCGAGGAAGGCCCGCGCGAGCTTGCGCCGGACGTGGACCTGGCCGCCGCGCTGCCCCTGGAGCCCGCGTTCCTCTGCGCGGTGGGAGACCGCAAGCAGTCCATCTACGAGTTCCGTGGCGCGGATGTCTCCGTGTTCACCGTGCTCGCCAAGAAGATTGAAGACGAGGGGGGCACGCGCGGCTTCCTCCAGCACAACCGCCGCTCGGTGCCGGGGCTGTTGTCCTTCTTCAATCACGCCTTCGCCGGCGTGCTGGTGGCGGCGGATTCGCAGGCGCCGCGTCCGTTCGAGGTCATCTACGTCCCGGAGGAGGACGACCTGTCCCCGGTGCGTGCCTCGCTCTCCGAGACGGCCGCCGTGGAGCGGCTCCACCTGGAGGAGCAGGAGACCGCGGGCGACTTGCGCTGGCTGGATGCGGACTGCGTGGCGCGACGGCTGCGCATCATGCTCGCGCCGGGCGCGGCGCCCACCGTGGCGCGCGAGGATGGAGAAGGGGCCCGGCCCGCGCGCGGTGGTGACGTGGCCATGCTGTTCCGGACCTTCACGCACCTGGAGGTCTATCGACAGGCGCTCATCCGTCACGGTGTGCCGCACCGGGTGTTGCGCGGACGCGGCTTCTACGGTGCGCAGGAGGTGTTGGACCTGGCCTCGTTGCTGGCGCTGCTGGCGGACTCGGAGGACGCGCTCGCGTTCGCGGCCGTGGTGCGCTCGCCGCTCGTGGGGCTGTCGGATGCGTCCCTGTTCCAGCTCGCGGGGGAGCAGCCGTTGTCGCTGGCGTCGCCGCGCTTGTCGGACCCCACGGTGCTGGAGTCGCTGCCCGAGCGCGAGCGGGTGCGCCTGGTGGACTTCCTCGCCGCGCTGCCCGCGTTGCGCGAGGAGAGGGACCGCCTGGGTGTGAGGGAGCTGCTGCTCGCGGCGCTGGACATGACGGGGTATCGCGAGGCGTTGGCGGGCTCACCCTACGCGGAGCAGGCGAGCGCCAACGTGGAGAAGCTGCTGTCGCTGGCGTCGCGGCGTGACGAGCGTGGCACAGGGGGCTGCGTGGCCTTCGCGCGAGAGCTGCGCATGCTGGCCGAGTCCGACCCCACCGAGGCGCAGGCGGACCTGCTGGACGCGGGGGACCCGCGCGCGGTGCAGTTGCTCACCATCCACCGCGCCAAGGGCCTGGAGTGGCCCGTCGTCGTGGTGCCGGGCATGGGCGGCCGCCGTCGGAGCACCTCCGGGCGCGCGCACTTCGAGCGCTCTCATGGCATCGCCCTGCGGCCGTGGGTGCCGGACTCGTTGGAGGGCTACACCTCCAATCGCTTCGAGGCGGTGCGACAGGAACTCAAGGCGCGCGAGGACGCCGAGTACCGCCGCCTGCTCTACGTGGCCCTCACGCGCGCGAGGGACTTGTTGGTCCTCTCTGGAGGCGAGGAGCCTCGCGCGGGCAAGGACTCGTGGTGGCATCTCGTCGATGCGCGGTTGGAAGACGTCACCACGCGCGAGTTCGTCGACGACGTGGACGTGGATGAACTGCCACCGCCCGCGGACCCGGAGCCTCCGGGACCGGAGTCGCTCGCTCGCGCGGGGGCTCGAGTGGAGGCCGCGCTGCTGCGCGTGCGGGGTGGGCTGGTGGAGATGGGCGAATCACCCGGTGGAGTCTCCGCGCCCGTGAGCGCGGTGCAGGACTTCCTCGCCTGTCCTCGACGCTTCCACTACGTGCACCGGCTGGGGCTGCGCGCGGCGCCCTGGCCCTGGGAAGCCCCTGTCCGGGACGCGCCGCTCCTGGTCGACCCGGAAGGCTGGCTGCCCGCGAAGAGTCCAGCGGAACTGGTGCGTGAGCTGTTGCGGAGAGCGGACCTGCGACTCGCCTCGGCACGTGACGTGGATGTGACGGAGCGCCGAGCGCATCTGGAGTCATTGTTGCGCGAGGCAGGCTCGCTTCCGGACGACGAGGGCATGGAGGAGGTCTTGTCGACGGTGGAGCGCGTCCTCGTCACGGACTTCGCTCGCTCGGTGGCGGAGTCTCCCTCGCGCATGGTGCACCGGAGCCTGGCCTTCTCGCTGTCCCTGGAGGACGGCGTGTCCCTTGAGGGCGAGGTGGATGTTCTGTGGGAATCACCTCGCGGTGAGGCGGTGGTGGTCGCCTACAAGTCGGGTGGACGACATCCCCTGGGGGCCGCCGCGTATACACACGAGCTGGCGGCGCTGGCGTTGGCGGCTCGACGGATGGTGCGGCCTGGAGTCCCCGTCCGTGTGGGCGTGGTCTTCCTGGGCGAGGCCAGGCCCGAGCCCGAGTGGAGCATGGACGGGGTGGGTCAAGAGGAAGCGGCCAGGCGGCTCGCGGACGGCGCGCGGGCGCTGGCCAGAGGAGAGGTCCGAGGTGCCTGGGCGGGACGAGAGGTGGCGACCTGCCAGGCCCTGCATTGTGGCTTCTCGGAACACTGTCACCCGGCCCCTTCCGCGTGCTAAGCGGCGGGCACCATGCCGAACGTCGTCGTCATCGGAGCGCAGTGGGGAGATGAGGGTAAGGGCAAGGTCGTCGACCTGCTTACCGAGCATGCCCAGTTGGTCGTCCGCTTCCAGGGCGGCAATAACGCGGGCCATACGCTCGTGGTGGGTGGCCAGAAGACCGTCCTTCACCTGATTCCCTCGGGCATCCTCCACCCGGGCAAGACGTGTGTCATTGGCAACGGAGTGGTGGTGGACCCCGCGGTGCTCGTGGGTGAAATCGATGCGCTCAAGGCGCGCGGTTTCCTCAAGGAGGACTCGCAGCTCCTCATCTCCGACAATGCCCACGTCATCTTCCCGTGGCACAAGCTGCTGGACAGCTTCCGCGAGAAGGCCCGCGGTGGCAGCGCCATCGGGACCACCGGTCGCGGTATCGGCCCGTCCTACGAGGACAAGGTCGCGCGCCGGGGCATCCGCATGCGTGACCTGCTCAATTCGGACCGGCTGCGCAAGCGCATCGAGGAGCGGCTGCCGCAGGCGCTCGAGGAGCTGAAGGAGCTGTGCGCGAAGGCGGGCGTTCCGGTGCCGCAGTTGGAGGTGCCGCAGGTCCTGGCCGAGTTCTCCGCGCTGGGCGAGCGACTCAAGCCCTACGTGCACGACGCCTCGCTGTTCCTCGCGGAGCAGGTGCGCAAGGGCGCGCGCATCCTCTTCGAGGGCGCGCAGGGCACGCTGCTCGACGTGGACCACGGCACCTATCCCTTCGTCACGTCGTCGAACTGCGTGGCCGGCAACGCGGCGGTGGGCTCGGGCCTGGGGCCCACGGCCATCGACAAGGTGATGGGCATCAGCAAGGCCTACACCACGCGCGTGGGCGGCGGTCCGTTCCCCACGGAGCTGAACGACGCGATTGGCGATCAGCTGCGCAAGGTCGGTGATGAGTTCGGCGCGACGACGGGTCGTCCCCGCCGCTGCGGCTGGTTGGATGGCGTGGTGCTGCGCTACGCGGTGCGCGTCAACGGCCTGTGGGGCATCGCGCTCACCAAGCTCGACGTGCTCAGCGGGCTCAAGTCGCTCCAGCTCTGCAACGCGTACGACCTGGATGGCCAGAAGGTCACCGAGCTGCCCGGGGACTACGAGGACCTGGCGCGCGTCAAGCCCATCTACGAGACGCTGCCCGGTTGGGACGAGAAGCTCGCCGGCGTGCGCAGCTTCGACGAGCTGCCGGAGAACGCGAAGCGCTACGTCCGTCGCGTGGAGGAGATCAGCGGCGTCCCCGTGGTGTGCGTCTCCGTGGGCGCTGACCGTGGCGAGACGGTTTTGCTGCAGAACCCCTTCCGCAGCTGAGGCGGGGAAGCGCACCCTCGGAGGAAACTTCCCACCGAGGGTGCGGGAGCGCCGTGACGCCGTCCCCGGTTTCTGCTACGGCAGTCGGGAGCCACCCCCTGGGGGACGTCATGGTTTTCGTGAGCAGGTCCGTCATCGCCCTGACCGCGGTGTTGCTGCTCGGCGCCGCGGAGCCTTCCGAGCCCGCCCGGGCTGCCTTCGCTCGCGGTGAGTCAGCGCTCTCCGGTGGTCGTCTGGATGAGGCCGCCATCGCCTATCGCGAGGCGCTGGCCGCCACGCCTGGATACGCCCCGGCGCTCAATGGCCTGGGCAGTGTCCTGTTCCGCCAGGGCCAGCTGAAGGACGCCATGGCGCGCTTCATCGAGGCCACGGACGCGGACCCCCAGCACAAGATGGCGTTCTTCAACCTGGGCTATGCCGCGCGCAAGGCCGGGGATGCCTCCACCGCCGCGCGAGCGTATGCGCGCTACGTCCAGCTCGAGCCCGACGACGCGGACGGCTACTACGGACTGGCGGAGAGCCACCGTCAGCTTGGTGACAAGGCCCAGGCGATTGCCGCGTATCAGGGCTACATCGCCCTTGAGCGGCGGCCCTCGGAGCAGATCTGGGTGCAGAAGGCGCGAGGGCACCTGAAGGCCCTGGGCGGAGTGCCCCTGCCCGCGACAGCCGAGCGCACGGGCCCGCGTGTCGCCGCCGCGCCGCCACATTCATCCGTTGTTCCCGCGAGCGAGGCCGTCCCTCCAGTGGGGAGCGCGGAGCCCGCGAGTGGCGTGCGTGAGAAGGGGAGCACCCCGAGCGCCACGCCCGTGGCGGGAAGTGCCTCCCCGGAGGGGAGCAGCGCGCAGAAGGGGACTGCTGCTCAGGCTGGGACTGTCGCTCTGGCGGGGAGCCCGGGCCCGGCGGTGGGACTTGCCCAGGCTGAGTCGGCCTCACCCACGGGGAACGCCGCGCAGGATCCGCTGCCCTTCCCGTCGACCCGCGCGGCCACGGAGGGCTCCCAGGAGCGGCCGTCGAACCCGGCGCTCGCGGCCTCGCGCATCCGTGATGGCGATGCGTTGATGAAGGAGCGTCGCTACCGTGAGGCGGCCTTCGCGTTCCTGGACGCGTCGCACGCGGACTCCAGCCATGTGGAGGCCCTCTTCAAGCTGGGCAATGCGTTGGCGGTGCTCGGCTACTACGGGCAGGCGGTGGAGAAGTGGGAGACGGCGACGCGGCTCACGCAGGACGCCGCCATCCGTCAGAGCGCGCAGGACAACATCACCCGAGCTCGCGCGAAGCTGGCCCAGGCGGGCGCTTCACCCCAGGCCGCGGGGCAGGCACCTGGCTCCGGACCTGTCGCTGACACGACGCGCGCCCAGGCCCGGCGAGCCTATGAGCAGGGCGTGCAGCGCATCGGTGCGCGGGACTTCGCCACCGCGCTGACGCATCTGACCCAGGCCATCCAGCTCGAGCCCATGCTGGCGGTCGCCTACACCGCGCGCGGCAGCGCGAACATCGGCCTGCGTCGCTACGCGGAGGCCGCGGCGGACTACCAGTTCGCGTTGGAGTTGGAGCCCCAGGTGGCCTCCCCCCTTTACGGGTTGGCAGAGTCCTACCGCGCCCTCGGTCGCAACGCCGAGGCCCGTGGCCTCTACGAGCGCTACGCCGCTTCGTCCGCCGCGGATGTCCGACCTCAGCTCCAGGAGGAATCTCGACAGAAGGCCACGAAGCTGCGTTGACCGGCTGGCAGGCGGGCGCCGGGGCAGGTGGATCCTGTCAGTCCCAGGCACTAATTTGGATGCATGGCCGTGCGCGACGCGGAGATGGACGAACGGCAGGTTTTCCGCCCCCGTCGGGGGCTGGCGGCCTCGATGGCGGTGGCTGGCCTGCTCTGGGTGGCGGTGCTTCTCTACCTCTTCAAGTTCGAAGGGGTCCCGCTGAAGACCTTCCTCTCGGCGGGCTTCTTCATCCTCTTCTTCGGCGTCTCGCTCACGTACTACGCGCGAACGCTCATCGTCGTGGATGCCCGGGGCATCACCTACCGGGGCATGGTGCGAACCCGGCGGTTCTCCTTCGCGGACATCCGCAACGTGGACGTCCTGCCGGGGCCCGTCACCGTCTACGCGATTCGTGGACAGTGGGGATTCGTACACTTCACGAGCTTCTTCCGGCACCACCAGACGCTCGCCCGGATTCTCGTCGAACGTGCCGGGTTGGGGCCTCTGCCGGGCTGACTATCCCGTCGCCAGCACATAGGTGACGAGCAGCCCCGCCAGCGCCGCTGCTGCGCCCAATCCAATGAGCCACCATTCCGCGTGAGCGCGGCGCACGGTGGGCCGAGCCTCCGAGGGCCCCTTTGCCTCGGCCCCCTCGCCGTCGGGTGTCGGAACCTCGACGATTCCTTCCGGTGCTCGTGAAGGGGGCTCACTGGCCACGGGCTCGGGTGTGGGTTCCTCCAACGGGGCCTGGAAGCGCAGCAGCGTCCGGCCCAGCTCCAGGACGTCGCCGTCGGACAGGGGCACCTGTTCTCTCACCCGCTGACCATTGACGAAGACACCGTTGGGACTGCCCAGGTCCTCGAGCGTGAAGGTGCCCTCGTCCTCGTCGTGGAGGATGCAGGCGTGGCTGCGCGAGACGGCGCGGTCTCGAAGGCGCAGCGTCGCCTCCTGGCCGCGACCCAGCCTGGTGCGTGCCTCCGCGAGCGCGTGGGTGCGGCCCACGTCCAGCCCCGTCAGACAGGTGAGGGTGGCGGCTCGGGATGGGGCGGGCGCGTCCAGGCCCGTGAGCAATCCCTTGAGCACGGCGACCGTGCCCAGGCCCCGCTCCATGGGGGCTTCCGGCAGCACGCTCAGGAGCATCGTGTCGGGCAGGCCCAGCACTTCACCCGGGAGGACCAGTCGGGACACGCCGGGTGGCACGAGCACGCCGTTGACGTTGAAGGTCCGCGTCGCCTCCACCATGAGCTGGGACCCTTCGATGCGCAGGGTCAACAGCTTGGGCGGGAGGGACTCCAGGCGGATGTGGTCGTCGGGACCGCCGCCCAGCAGGTGGTGTCCTTCGGGCAGTTCGAAGGGCGTGGTGGTGCCCAGGTGTTGGAACTCGAAGCGCATGGCCCGCCGTGGAGCAACGCGCGGACCGGCACGCCGCTCGGGGAATCGCGCGCTTACCGGGCGTGAGCGTCCGGGACGGCGTCAGTCCATCCCCACCGCGAGACGCTCGCCCGGATACACCGCCACGCCCGAGCCATCCGCGACGAACGCCGACGCGGGAGTCCCGCTCAGGACGGACGTGAAGCGGTCGCCATAGAGCCGCGAGACGTCACAGTCGAAGGCCACGTCGTCCGCCTGCCACACGGACCACCGCGGGTGCTCCACGCGGTACTCCGCGCAGCCGCCATCGCGCTGGGGCGTGTAACCCCAGTAGTGCTCGGTGATGAACTCTTCCTGCGAGTCGGGGGTGCTGGTGACGGGGCGGCCGCGAGTGCTCGCCGCCAGGCGCTGCCAGCGGCCCTCGTGCTTCCACGCGTATTCCAGCCGGCCCGGAGCGCCCTGCTCGGCGCCCTCCATCTCCACGATGTGCCGCATGGGCAGCGCGAGATAGGGCTCGTTGTAGACGACGCGCGCCACGGTGGCGATGGCCCAGCGAGGGACCAGCTCCCGCACGAAGGCCACGCCGCGCCGCCAGCCTTCGGGGCCGCGATGGCGCACGTAGTAGCGCAGGTTCACCTCGTCGAATTCCCGGTGGAAGGGCACCGCGAGTCCGCGCACGCGGGTGTCCAGGAAGCGGAAGCCCACCATGCTGACGAAGGTCTTCCCCTGCCACGTGTCCAGCTCCGTGCCCCGCGGCACGAGCGGCGCGAGCACCTTCGGGTCCACCTCGTAGTTGAGCATCACGAGGTACCGCCACGTGGCCGTGAGAAAGGGGCGCATGCCCCTTCGTAATGCGCTCGAAGCCGCGACGTCCTGGCCGGCGCATCCTTCCCGGCACGCCGGCTTACTGGATTCGGAAGCCGATGTTTTGTGGCAGCGAGAACATGTAGAGGGTCGCCACCACCATCATCACCCCTGCCAGCGCGAGGAGGGCGATCTTCAGCGAGGGGTGGAGCAGCTTCGTCGACACGCCCGCGAAGAAGAGGACGGAGGCGAAGAGGACGACGCAGAAGGTGAAGTTGTCGCCGTTCTGGTTGGACTGTCGCGCCTGTTCGAAGGCCTTCTCGGCTTCTGCGGCCAGCTCCCGACTCTTGTCGAGCGTGGCGGGGTGGTACTCGGGTCGGGTGAAGGGCGTTCCCTCTGGAGCCTCGCCCGGGCGGGTTGCCTCCGCGCGCCAGGCTTCGAAGGCGGGTCTGAATTCCTCCCGGAAGCGGCGCTCGTAGAAGTCGAGCCTTTGCGAGTCGCCGTCGGTCCACGCGTCCGCCCAGCTCTCGAAGAGGCTGGTGTCGATTTCAACCAGCAGCGCCATCGTCGTGGAGGCGCGCACCGACTCGGCGCGCAGCGCGTTCGCCTTGCTGTACTGGAAGGATTGGTCTCCGCTCCACCGGGTCGACTGGTAGGCGGTCCATGCGGACCCGACGGTGGCGAGGGCCAGCAGCACGGTGGCCAGGAGCTCCAGCACGTACTCACGGCGCCGCTCATGCGCGGGACGGAGGTGGAGGAGCGCGTCGGCGATCTCCTTCTTGAGTTCGGGCGGAACCGTCGCGGGCGTGTCCATGTCGTGGGCCCTTCGTCACTGCGGTGGGGTGGGACTCGTCGTGGCCTGGGTCGCCGTCACCACGGGCCCCTTGGGGCCTGGCTGGAGCTCGTACTGCACGGAGCCCTGTCGCGATGGACAGCAGAGCGGGTCGTCCGCGGCGTAGCGACGCACGGTAGCCGTCAGGTTCCTGGGGCTGTAGAGGCGGACCTCACCCATGGCTCCGTCGAAGCGGTCCGTCATCGGCTCCGGTGCCAGGGTGCCCGCGAAGCGGCCGTCGACGAAGACGAACACCTGGAAGCCCATGGCGCGGCACATGCCGTCGCCTTCCGCGGCGGCGGTGATGACCTCCGTCGTGTCGAAGACCTGGAGCGGGCCCAGCAGCGTCCACCCCGCCTTCACCAAGGCCCGGTCCGACGCGGTGGTGGGCTTGCGCGCGAACCGTGCGCAGCGTCCGGTGCGAAGGGACTGGCCATCGCCCGGGAGCGCCTTGGGCAGGCGAGCGCCCGACGTGTTCCAGGTGGGCAGGGGCTTCGCGTCCAGCCAGGTGGAGCCCGTGGATACGGAGTCGTCGGAAGCCGCCATCGCGAAGAGGGATGTCAACACCGCGCAGAGCAGGGCCGTGGGTGCGAGCAACCGACTACGCGACATGAGCGAAACCTCCCGGAAGGTGCCGGCTTGAAGATGGAGCCTGCGCCCCGCGAATGGGACGCAGGGGGCACGGCCGGGCAGGTGCGCGCAGGGCCGCCAGGGCTTCCCCTCGTGGCGAACGGGCCCACTCCCCACCGTGAAGTCGCTAGGATGCCCGCCGCCGATGCGCACCCCTTCCACCGTCCTTCTCCTGACCCTCTCGTGCCTCGTGGCCGCGTGCCGCGATGAACAGGCGGGCCCCAAGCCGCGCACGTCCCGTCTGCCCGAGCCCGCGAAGGCCCGCGTCCTGGACACCGCGCCCTCGGACCTGACGTACCGAAGCGGCGCCACGTTCGCGGGGGGCTCGGTGGTGTACCTGGGCTCGAAGGTGACGCCTGCTCATGCCGCCCCGGGCGAGCAGGTCCGGCTGGCGCACTACTTCCAGGCGGTGCGTCCGCCTCCGCAGGGGTACGGCTTCTTCGTCCACGTGGTGGACGCGGCGACCGGCGGAATGCTCGTCAACGCGGACCACGAGATTCAGGACGGCGCGGCGCCGCTGGCCTCATGGCCGGTGGGCAAGGTCGTCGAGGACATCCACTCCGTGCCGATGCCGCCCGTGCCCTCTCGGGCGATGCTGGGCTTCTGGCGCGGCGACGAGCGGCTGCCTGTGGATGACACCGCCTCTCACGACGGGGCACACCGAATGCTTGGTCCCCAGCTCGGCGGCGCGGCTCCGGAGCTGCCCGAGTATGTCGTCCGCAGGGCGGGCACCGCGCCCACCATCGACGGTGTGCTCGACGACGCGGTCTGGAAGGAGGCCGCGCCCGTGGTGTTGAGGGGCAGCTTCGACGGGCGCGCGGTGCGACTGCGCACCGAGGCGCGTCTCGCCTACGACAACGCGTACCTCTATGTGGCCTTCGACAGCGAGGACCCCGACGTCTGGGGCACGCTGCGCAAGCGCGACGACCCCATCTACGAGCAGGAGGTGGTGGAAATCTTCCTCGACGCCAACGCGGACGGGCGCACGTACAACGAGCTGCAGGTGTCACCGCACAACGTCAACTTCGATGCGTACTTCCCCGCGCGTCGGCAGGGAATGGACCTGTCCTGGGACTCGGGGATGACGACGGCGGTGAAGGTCCGGGGCACGCTGGACGACGCCTCCGACAAGGACGAGGGCTGGTCCGTGGAGATGCGGATTCCCTTCGCGAAGCTCGCCGAGGTCCCCCAGGTGCCTCCCCAGCCGGGAGCGCGCTGGCGCTTCAATCTCTACCGCCTGGAGCACCATGGCCGCCGCACCGTGGAGGGGCAGGCCTTCTCGCCCCTCTTCGTCGGTGACTTCCATGCACTGCCGCGCTTCGCGTGGCTGACCTTCCAGTGAAGACGCCCGTGCCGCGCGCGCTCACGCGTGCGGAGTGATGTCCCACTGGGCATCCGCCACGGAGCGCTCGGAAGGGTCCCCGAGGAAGCGGAGGTAGCCCTGGAGCTCCAGCGTATCGATGAGCTCCTCGGCTTCCTGCTGGGAGAAGCCCTTCAGGTCCACGAGCAAGTCCCGCATGAGCGACTTGCCGCGCAGGTAGCCCACGGGTTCTCCAGGGCCCAGCGCGTCCTTCAGGTCCGCCGTCAGTTGCCGCAGGTCGATGTCCTCGGGATTCATCGCCTCAACGATGGGAATGCCGCGCATCAACGGCAAGTCGAGCGTCCTCACCGGCGGGCTCGCGCGTCAGGTGAGGGACCAGCCGGACATCCCGCCCGTCACTCTCCACGGTGACGGCGCCGTCGATGTCCGTCCTCCAACACTCGCTGCCCGCGGCGCGATAGCGCGCCTCCACCTCCGGATGGGGAAAGCCGAAGCGGTTGCGCCGGCCGACACAGAACACCACGTGCTTGGGGCGTATGCGGTCCACCAGGGCCTGCGTGGAGGACGTGCGTGAGCCGTGGTGCGGGGCCTTCAGCACCGTCACCGGGCCCAGGCTGTCAGCCAGCAGCTCCTCCGCGTCGTGCTCCATGTCTCCGGGCAGCAGCACCGTGACGTCACCGTGGCGGACCCGCAGCACCACGCTGCGGTCATTCACGCCTTCCAACAGCTCGCGCTCCGCGTCCCCCGGCGGGCCCAGGACCTCCACCGTCGCCTCGCCCAGGCGCAGCGAGGGATGTCCGGCCTGCACTTCCTCCACGCTCGCATCGCGCGCGGCCGACACCACCCGCCGAGACAGCGGTCCGCCCTCGTCGCCCGCCGGCAACCACAGGCGCGCGGTGGGCACGTGCTCCAGCGTGGACACCAACCCGAGCGCATGGTCCGGATGCGGATGGGACAGCACCGTCAGGTCCAGCGTGGAGATGCCCTGGTGTCGGAGGTAGGGGACGATGAAGCGCAGCCCTGTGTCGGCGCCTCCTGGCGAGCCACCGCCATCCACGAGCGCATGGTGTCCGCGCGAACTGAGCACCACCGCGTCTCCCTGGCCGACCGAGAGGAAGGTGACGCGCAGGCCCGGCTCGGGCGCGAGCCGTGGAGCGAGCGCCGCGGCGACCAGGGCCACCGGCGCCAGCCATCCGCCCCCGCGCCACCGGCCCGTTCCCAGGGCCCACGTCAACAGTCCGAAGGCATACAGCGCCGACCAGGCCCCGAGTGGCGGTACCTCCACAGAGGCCAGGGGCATGGCGGCGAACACCCGGGTGAGCCACAGCAGGGCCTCCGACGCCCAGGCTCCCGCCCACAGCACGGGAGTCGCCAGGGGAGGTGCCACCACGAACAGCGCCGCCCCGCCCGCCGCGAGTCCCGTGAGCAGCCCGCACAGGGGCAGGGCGACGACATTGGAGAGGAGCCCCGCCAGGCTCACCCGCCCGAAGGCCGACGCCGCCACGGGCAGTCCCGCGAGTGTTGCCGCCGCGCTCGCGCACAGCGTCTGTGCCACGGCCTCGCGTCCCTGTCCCCAGAGTCGCGCCCATCGACGTGGCTCGCGCGGGTCCGGCCGAGGGAAGGGCAGGGCCAGTCGCAGGGCCGGCACGAGCAGCACGAGTCCGAGCACCGCGAGGAACGACAGTCGCAGTGACAGGTCCTCCACGCTGGAGGGCGCACACAGCACCAGCACCAGCGCGGCGGCGGAGAGGCCATTCAACCCGTCCGCGCGCTTCCACCACGCCAGTCCCAACAACACCACCGTGGCCATCACGGCTGAGCGCACCGCCGGCGGCTGGCTGCCGGTGAACAGCACGTAGGCCCAGACGAAGGGCACCGCCGCGGGCGCCGCCACCCGTCGAGCATCCAGCTTCCGCCACCGGGCTCCCGCCCGCACCAGCAGACGCCGCAACAGCGCGAGGGTCATCAGCGCCAGGGCCGCGACATGCAGCCCGCTCACGCTCAGCACGTGCGCGAGACCCGCCCGGGAGAAGGCCTCCTCCCAATCCGCGTCCAGCTCCGCGCGCCGCCCCGCCGCGAGCGTGAGGAAGAGGGCCGCGGAGTCACGAGAGGGCGCTACCCGGTGCGTCGCCTCGGCGAGCCGCTCCCGCGTGTCCTCCATCACCCAGCGCCACGCGGGCGCGAGCGACAGCACCAGCACACGCTCCGCGCTCGTCGCCCCCGTGAAGGCCACGCCCTGCCTGCGCCGGACCGACGTGAAGTCCTTCTCACCTGGATTGGCGGCGGGCGCGTCCGGAGCAAGGCGAACCCTTGCCCGCAGTCGTTGACCCGGCAGCAGTGGCGGCGCGGCTCCGCGAAGCGTCAGGTTCAGCTTGAAGCGGGCACTCTCGAGCGCCCCTTCCTCGGGCCCCGCGCGAACCACCGCGAGCCGGACCCGGGTGGCTCCGTCCAGGAGGTCCACCCGCCCGGCTTCGCCCTCCACCACGGCCTCGCCGCCCTTCGCCAGGGCCGTCGGAACCAGGGTCTGGGATTCCCAGCGCGCCAGGCCCGCACCGGCCATCCAGAGTGCGCCCAGCACCGCCAGATGAGCACCAGGCAGCCGGGCGAGCACCAGCCCGGCCACTCCCAGCAAAACCCCGCAGACCAGAAATAGCTCCGCCGGGCCGTCCGTTCCAGGAGACCAGAGAGCGCCTAGCAGCAAGCTCAACGAAGGAAAGAAAAGGGGACGCGTCCCCAGGTCGCGCCACGCGTAACGATCCACCCGCCACCCCGCCCAACACCGTCCGTCATGCCGGCTCGTACACCGAGCGATACCGCGTACGAAAACCGACAACGTAGTCGGGCGCGTCCTGGGTGGTCAAGGCGATATCGTTGCCCGTGGATGTGGTTTGTGGTAGTAGTGCCCGGCTTGGTGATGGAAGGCCGGGAGCGAGTCTTTCAAGGAGGCAGTTAGTGCAGACCAGCTTCAAGACTGGTGACAAGGCGGTTTATCCGGGCCAGGGCGTCGGTGAGGTGATGGGTATCGAGCACACCGAAGTGGCCGGGCAGCGCCAGTCGTTCTACGTGCTGCGCATCTTGGAGAACGGGATGCGGATCATGATCCCGATCAACAAGGTCGGGTCGGTCGGCCTCCGGGAGATCATCAGCGAGGAGGACGTCAAGCAGGTCTATTCCATCCTCAGGGAGAAGGACATCTCGGTCGACTCCACGACCTGGAACCGGCGCTACCGGGAGTACATGGAGAAGATCAAGACGGGCTCCGTCTTCGAGATCGCCGAAGTGCTGCGCGACCTCTACCTCCTGAAGGGCGACAAGGACCTGTCCTTTGGCGAGCGGAAGATGCTCGACACGGCGCGTTCGCTGCTCATCAAGGAGCTGTCGCTGGCCAAGGACTGCACCGAGGAAGAGATCGAGTCGGACCTGAAGAAGATCTTCAACCTCGCCTGAGCTACACGGGCTTCCGCCCGAGAGACTCCTTGCCCCGGGTTCCCGCGAAGGGAACTCGGGGCTTCGTCTTTTCACGTCATGAACGAGTCGCCTTCCTCCTCCTCGGTACAGGCCGAGCGAGACGCGCGCATCGCCGAACTCGAGTCGAGCCTCGCGCGGCGTCGCGTGGGTGTCAGGCCGCTGGCGGCCGTGCTGGGCATCGTGGTGAGCCTGGCGCTCCTGATGATGCAGCGTCGGGAGCTGGCGTACTTCTTCTCGTCCCGGGTTCCCCTGACCTTGGGCGTGGAGGGGGACTACCGCTTCGACGCGCTCGCCACCAATCGCTACGCCCAGGTGCATGGACTTCCCACGGCGCGAGGCGCCTACGAGCGGGATGGGAGCGCGCTGTTCGTGCTGGTGGGCCTGCGCGAGTCGCCCTTCGTCGTGCGCCGGCCCGCGTTGCCCGGCGAGGACTGGGTGAAGGGGCGGCCTCCGCCTCCTCCGGACCCGAGGCCCTTCGGCATCCGGGGGCGCCTGCTTTCGGAGGACGATGCGCCGCGCTACCGCGATGCGCTCGCGCTGTTGCGAGGCATGGGGGAGCTCCAGGCCCACGAAGGCAAGCTGTGGTTGCTCATCGAGGGCGAGCGGCCGGGCGAGGACCGTGGGCTCGTCCTGGCCTGCCTGGCACTGCTCGCCTTCGGTGTGCTCAACGCAGTGCTGCTCTACAAGGCGCTCAAGGGGCCTGCTCGAGCCGCCTGAGTCCCTCGGTGGCCCTGCGGTTGCCCGCGTCGTACTTCAGGGCCTGCTGGAAGGCCGAGCGGGCCGCGTCGGAGTCTTGGGCCTTCATGTGGTCCGCGCCAGAGCGGACATACAGCGTCGAGAGCTGCGCGCGCAGCTGGGGCCCCAGGCGGCTCCACCCCCTGGACAGCTCCTGGTCGACGTTGACGGCGACGGTGAGCTGGGTGATGGCGCGAGTCGTATCGCCCTTCGCCAGGGCCTTGCGCGCCTCGCTGCCCGCGGCGTCGAAGCGGACGAGCTTCGCGTGCAGCGCCGTGAACCGGCCGGACTTCGCCATCTCCATGGCGGACGTCACCTCTCCGGCTTCATAGAGCCGCAGGACCTCCGCTTCCGTCGGAGGGCCCAGGGGCTTGGTGTCACGGGCCTTCGTGTTCGTGACGACCTTCTCAGCGGAAACGGCCTCGTCATCGGAGGACATGGCCTGGAACGCGGGGACTTCTTCCGTCGTGTCACGCGTCCCACGCGGGGGTGCGCGGACCGCTCCGGTGGCCAGGTCGCTCGCGCTGAGGCTCGAGGGCGAAGCCGAGGTGTCTGTCCGCGACGGACGCGCCGCGGCCGTGGCCAGGGCCGTCGCGCGCGGTTCTGCGGGCGCGGCGGACGTGTCGGTCCGCGAAGCCCGTGTAGCGCCCGACGCGATGTCCCGAGCGCTCAGGCCCGCCGTCGACGTGGACGAGCCGCCCTGTGACGGTCGGACCTTGTCAGGGGCGCGTGAATCGTCATCCCCGGACGGGGCCGCCTGAGCCTTTCGCTCCTCAGTCCGAGTGGCGGCGCGAGGCTCGTCACGTTCGGTTCCGCTTCTCCGCGTCCTCGCCGGTGTTTCGCCGACCGTGTCGTCGCCCGTGGGCGCACGGTCCGTGGCTCTGGCGGTGGGACGCACGTTCCCCGTGTCCACGAGGAGGGGACGATCATCCTCCGGTTGGGCGGGCTCGGACGGCGGAGTCTGCCCTCGCGTGGAAGCGGAGCCACCCGAGCGCGGCGCCTCGTTGGTGGGTGCCGTCCGATTCGAGCTCAGTCCCACCGCGAGCACGGTGATGAGGGCCGCCACGGTGGAGCCCAGGCCCGCGGCGACGAGTCCCACGCCCCAGGGGCCGAGACCTCGCTTGCGCGGAAGGGGTTCGGGGGTGGCGCCGGTGAG
>NZ_VIFM01000163.1 GCF_006636215.1 Myxococcus llanfairpwllgwyngyllgogerychwyrndrobwllllantysiliogogogochensis
GCTGGGGTGCGAGCGCGAGCGCGGGCGGCGGCGCGGGTGGGGGCAGGGCCTCCAGGTGACGCCTCAGCCAGTGGCTGAGGTTGCGCATGGGCTCCTCGCAGCCATTCTTGGGAAGGGCGGAGGGCATCGCGGCGAGGATGGGCTCGGAGAGCTTGAGGGCTTCTTCGATGGGCGCGCGGTTGTCGGCCTCGCACCAGCGCCGCCACGAGGCGTCCTGCTTCTTCTCGTTGTGCGCCAGGTGCTTGTTCACCGAGCGCAACAGCCAGCGCAGTCCGCTCTCCAGGAAGATGTCGCGCTTGGCCTCCGGGCCGAACGCGGCGCGGCTGGTGGTGAGCACCAGGAGGAGCGAGCGGAAGAGGCCCGGCATCGCGAGCAGGCCCTGCTCCTGGAAGGCGCCGAAGAGGTAGGCGCCGACGAGCCGCGTGTCGCGCTGACCCTCGCGCAGCAGGGCCTCCGCGCTGCGGGCCGCGTTGGCGTAGTCGCCGCTGGCGACGGCCTCCGTGACGGCCTCCACGCGGGGGTCGGGCTCTTCGCCCGGTGCCAGGCGGGGAGGCTCGCCCTCCAGGGGCTGCTCCAGGAAGGTGCCGTCGAAGGGCGGCAGGCTTTGGGCCAGGTCAGCCATCGATGACCTTCACCTGTCCGGGGGAGACGACCTGGATGACGCCGCCGTACGAGCACATCAGCTTGGAGTTGCTCTCCAGCGCGGGCGCGTTGCCGAGCATCAGCTTGGGACAGCCGGGCACCCAGGGCGCCGCGGTGGCGGGGATGCAGGGCATGGGCGTGAGGACGCCGAGCGCGGCCGCCGTCGCCGCCGCCACCGTGGGGTTGGCCAGCGACTGGCACATCCCGAAGGGAGGGATGTTCACCAGGGGCTTGTTGTCGAGGACGTTCGCCGCGGGCGTCGGGCTGACCACCTTGTTGGTGGGCAGCACCACCAGCGACGAGGGGGCGAGGCCGAAACTGCACTGCAGCATCGCTCCCATGACGACCTGGGCTCCCATGCGAGCACCTCGTGGGCGTCGTGGGTTCCGGGATGGAACGTCAGACGCTGAGCCACGCCATTGCGTGGCGCGTGCCAGCGTTCAGATCCGGCCGTTTCCCTCTGGGGCCTCGAAGGGGGAGGGGGCCGGGTCGGCCAGGACGCGTCGCCAGGGAACGCGGGCGCGTCCGCCGCGTACGCGCGCTAGCGGGAGCGCTCGTCGTCGCCGGGGCCCCGGACGCTCTCGCGAGCGCGGCCCCTCAGCGCGGTGAGGGCCTGGAACACGGGGTCCGACGACTTCTGGTGGAGCGCGCCCGTGAGGTACTGGGAGCGGCACCACTCCGCGTTGACCTGTCCGTCCTTCGTCCTGTGCGGGAGGAGGGGGAACAGCTCGATGCGGTCCGGGAGGTGCTCGGCGCCCAGCCGCAGCTCGAGCCGGCGGCGAATCTCCAGGCGTCGGTTGCCCGCCTCCTGCGTGAAGCGCTCCGCGTCCTCGGTTCCAGTGAAGACGAGCAGGACGTGAGGTGTGTGCTGCGCGGTGCCTCCCGACGCGGCGATGCTGACGCAGGCCCCCTGGCAGAACGGCAGGTCGGCGAGCGCCTCCACGACTTCCGTTGATGGGTAGATGCGGCCGTCGCGGCGGACGTCGCGCGTTCCGGCGTAGAGGAATTGCTCGCGTTGGCGGGTGAGGATGACGTGGCCGGGGGGGCGGTCCTTGTCCGGCAGCGGCGTGAAGACGCCCACGTCGCCCGCGGCCTCCTGGCCACTCAGGTTGAGGTCCTTCAACGTCCAGGGGCGCCCGGGTGCGGGGGCGATGGCCGCGTTCAGCTCGCCGATGCGGCGGGGCGACGCGAGCACCACACCGCCCTCCGACGCGTCGATGAGCACCAGCGCGTGGGGCACCCTGGTCAGCTCCGACTGCCGCACCCACTCCCGCCAGGCCTCCCAGTCGTGGAGGGCATCGACGGAGCGGAACCAGTGCCCCACGCCCTTGAGGGGCCCGGAGCGGGCGCGCGTCAGCGTGTCTCGGAGGGCCGGAGAGACGCCGAGCGCTCGCGGCGGGTGCTCGAGCAGCAGGCCGGGGGTGCGCTCCAGGTCCGCGGGCTCCAGGTGGAGGAAGGTCGCGCCCCTCAGCAGCGAGGCGAAGAGCAGGGCGGGCTGGTGCTGGAGGAAGTGGAGGCCGGGCGCTGCGAGCACGTCGCCCGCGCCCAGGCCGAAGGTGAGCAGCCCGTCGCACAGCGCGCCGGTCCACGCGCGCTCGGCGCTGAGGGGCACGGGGGTGTCCGGCGGGTCGACGCGCGGCGAGAACAGCAGGGCCACCGTGTCGGCGGGGCGGTACGTATGGGAGGCGAACGAGGGCGCCGCGTCCCCTCGGGAGCGCAGCAGGAGGTTCTCGAAGCCCTTGATGAGCGGCGCCTGGTGGGCCTCCGCGGAGATGTGCTGGGGCTCCAGGAGCGCGAGCCTCCGCGACAGGAACAGGGGCCCGGTGGGCGGCAGGACGCTGATGCACGCGCCCAGCTTCAGCGCGGCCATGAGCGAGACGAGCAGCTCCTGTCCCAGCGGATGGACGAGCGCGACCTTCACGCCCGGCTTGACGCCCTGGGCGGCCCACTCCGTGGCGCGGCGGGACGCACGCTCGCCCAGCTCCCGGTAGCCCAGGGCCTGCCAGCCTCGCGCGGAGTCCCAGGCGCGAAAGGCCGCAGCGCCGGAGTCCGCGTGGCGGACGACCAGGTCATGGAAGAAGTCGTGGTGCTGGCCCGGGCGGCTCTTCGGCGCGGGGCCGCCCCGTCCCGCGTGGTGGGTGGCGAGCGCGGCGATGAAGCCCTCCGAGTCACTCCAGCTCTCCTTCAGCCAGGTGGGGAGCCCTCCATCGGAGGAGGCGGCTTCGGACTGGCGAAGGATTTCCCGGAGGTCGAAGGGCATGGTGGCTTTCTCCCGGCGAGTCTATCCGACGGGGGGACGGGTGCGTCGGCCCCCGACAGCAAGAGTCGGGCCGGTATGGGCCTCGGATTCGGGTGGAGCCGTCCGGGTGGGGGGATGTCGGGGCTCGGGGGAACCCCTTACGTTCGCGACAACGCCTTGCATGGTGAACACTCGTGACGCGGCCGTGCTTGACACGGATTGCAATGGCTTTCGTTGGCTGGGATTGAATTGGGCGGAGGGGATGGGCCTATGCTCGCCCGCATGATCATCGCCATCCCCCGTGAAACGGTGCCGGGTGAAAGGCGGATCGCGCTCGTGGCGGAGAGCGTGAAACGCCTCGTCGGCAAGAAGCATGAAGTGGTGGTCGAAAGCGGTGCGGGCCTGGGCGCGGAGTGTTCCGACGACGAGCTGCGGGCCGCGGGTGCCCGGGTGGAGTCGAGCGTCGACGCCCTCTATGCCGCCGCCGACCTGCTGCTCAAGATTCAGCCGCCGGACGAGACGGAGCTGGGCCGGCTCAAGGCGGACTCGGTGCTGGTGAGCCTGGCGTACCCGCTGGCGAATCCGGCGCTGGCGCGAGAGGTGGCGAAGCGGCGGGTGACGTTGCTGGCCGTGGACATGATTCCGCGCACGACGTTGGCGCAGATGATGGATGTGCTCAGCTCGCAGGCGACCATCGCGGGTTACCGCGCGGTGTTGCTGGCGGCGGAGGCGCTGCCCCGGCTGTTCCCCATGTTGATGACGGCGGCGGGCACCATTCCTCCCGCGAAGGTGCTGGTGCTGGGCGCGGGCGTGGCGGGACTGCAGGCCATCGCGACGGCGCGGCGGCTGGGCGCGGTGGTGGAGGCGTACGACGTGCGCAAGGTGGTGAAGGAGCAGGTGGAGAGCCTGGGGGCGCGCTTCGTCAACATCGACATCGCGGACGCGGCGGGCTCCGGCGGGTACGCGAAGGAGCTGGGCGAGGAGGCGAAGCGCAAGCAGGCGGAGGTGCTGGCGACGCACGTGGCGAAGTCGGACGTCGTCATCACCACGGCGCTGGTGCCGGGGCGGCGCGCGCCGGTGCTCCTGCCCGCGGAGATGGTGCGGCGGATGAAGAGTGGCTCGGTGGTGGTGGACATCGCGGCGGAGCAGGGTGGCAACTGCGAGCTGACGCGCGCGGGGGAGCGCTACCGCACCGAGACGGGCGTCACCGTCATCGGCGAGCGCAACCTGCCCAGCCAGATTTCGGTGCATGCCAGTGCGATGTACTCGCGCAACATGGAGAAGCTGCTCGCGCACGTCACCGACAAGGACGGCGTGCTCGAGCTGGATGTCGCGGATGAAATCGTGAAGGGAATGCTCATCACCCGGGGCGGGGACGTGGTCCACCCGGCCGTCGCGGACATGGCCATGGCGGACCTGGCCAGGAGAGAGGGCTGACATGTCGCTGACGCTGATCTTCGGCCTCTACGTCTTCTTCCTGGCGGCCTTCACGGGCTACCAGGTCATCTCCAAGGTGCCGCACCTCCTGCACACGCCGCTGATGGCCTTCACCAACGCCATCTCCGGAATCTCACTGGTGGGCTCGCTGCTCGCGGCGGGTGGGCACTACGGGACGGTGTCCACGATGCTCGGCGCGGTGGCGGTGCTGGCCGCCACCATCAACGTCGTGGGTGGCTTCCTCATCACCGACCGCATGCTGCGGATGTTCAAGAAGAAGGGCGGCGCGCGATGACCCTCTCCCTGACGGAGACGTTCGTCCAACTGCTGTACCTGGGCGCCTCCATCCTCTTCGTGCTGGGCCTGAAGGATTTGGGCGACGCGCAGACGGCCCGGCGGGGCGTGCTGCTCGCGGAGATTGGCATGGTGGCCGCCGTCGCGGGCACGCTGCTGTACGGCGTGGGCGTGACGCAGGTCATCGTGCGCTGGGAGTGGATTGTCGTGGCGCTGCTCATCGGCTCCGCGGTGGGCACGGGCATGGGCCTATGGATTCCCATGACGAAGATGCCCGAGCGCATCGCGCTCTCGCATGCCTTCGGTGGCCTGGCGGTGGGGCTCGTGGGCGTCGTCGAGTACCTCCAGCACGGAGGTCCCCACATGAGCACGCTGCAGATCACCGCCACGGGCCTGGAGGTGGCGCTCGGCGCGCTGACGTTCACCGGAAGCATCATGGCCTTCGGGAAGCTGCAGGGCTTCATCACCGGCCGGCCCGTCACCTACCCGGGACAGAACATCTCCAACATGCTGATGATTGTCGGCACGCTGGGGCTGATTGGCTTTCTTGTCTATTCGCCCGACGCGTCGTGGGCCTTCTATTCCGTCGCGACGCTGGGCGTGCTGCTGGGGGTGTTGCTGGTGCTGCCCATTGGTGGCGCGGACATGCCAGTGGTCATCTGTCTGCTCAACTCGTATGCGGGCCTGGCGGCGGCGGCGACGGGCTTCGCGCTGGGCAACAACGTCCTCATCATCTGCGGCGCGCTGGACGGCTTCTCCGGCTTCCTGCTGGGCATGATGATGTCCAAGGCGATGAACCGCTCGTTCGCGAACGTGCTCTTCGGCGCGTTCGGCGCGGCACCGGAGGCAAAGGCCGTCACGGAGGGCGCATCTGCCTCGGGTCCGGCGCCCAACGTGGGCAGCGTGGAGGAGGCCGCGGAGGTGCTGCGCGCGGCCCGCTCCGTCATCGTCGTGCCGGGCTACGGCATGGCCGTGTCGCAGGCTCAGCACGCGGTGAGGGATCTGGCCAACGTCCTTCAGGCCAATGGCTGCGACGTGCGCTACGCCATCCATCCGGTGGCCGGACGGATGCCGGGGCACATGAACGTGCTGCTGGCCGAGGCCAACGTTCCGTATGACCACCTGTTCGACCTGGACGTCATCAACGACGACTTCACGGCGACGGACGTGGCGCTGGTGGTGGGAGCGAATGACGTGGTCAATCCGGCGGCGCGCTCCAACCAGAGCAGCCCCATCTACGGCATGCCCATCCTCTCCGCCGACATGGCGAAGACGTGTGTCGTGCTCAAGCGCTCGCTCAACCCGGGCTTCGCCGGAATCGAGAACGAGCTCTTCGTGCGCCCCAACACGATGATGGTGCTGGGGGACGCGAAGAAGACGCTGATGCAGTTCACTTCCGCACTGAAGGAGTAGCTCCAAGCGGAGGCGCGGGGCGACTGCGGGCAAGCCCCGGCGCCCCCTCTTTCTGATCCGAGAGAAGCGTCTCTGACCCAGGAGTGATTGAAGGCACAGCACCGCATCCGTATGCGAATGTGAGGAGGTGTGCCGAGTTATCCGGAATGACGGTGGAGAATTCCATTCCGCATCCTCATTGAGTGTGGACCCTGGCTACCTTCGCGCAGAGACTCTCCGTTGACGAAATCGCGCATCGGCATTCCATTGAGGGATTCGGATGGAGCTGGGGCGGGGCGGAATCAAGGAGTTGGCGAATGGTCGGCGACTCACGGGAAGGAAAGGCCTTGCCGGAGGAGGTTTCGGCGGGCACGACGGAGCCTGAAGGCGGAGGCACCCCCGTGTTCGGTGGCGTCTCCGAGGCGGAGCTCGACGTCTTCGTCAGCAAGCTGCGCACGGACAAGAACCCGCGCGTGCCGGCGGCGACGTCGCGCGCTCGCGGTGACGTGCATGGTGAGCGGCTGCACAAGGGCGTGCGTCGTTCGCTCGTGTCGTCCGTGGTGGAGGAGGAGCCCGCGCCGACGCCGGTTCCCACCGAGAAGCACGCGTGGTTCATCGCGCTGGGCGCCAGGCCCGCGGGGCCCTTCGAAGCGGAGGCCCTGAAGGGGGCGTGGGAGCGCGGCGAGCTGGGGCCTGACTCGCTGTGCTGGCGCGCGGGCTTCGCGGCATGGCTGCCCTTGGGGCAGGTTCCGGAGCTGCTCCAAACGCTGGCGCCGCTCCCCCTGGAGCTGGAGCTCAGCGCCGCCGTGGACGCGGCCCTGTCGGCCGCTTTCTCCGAGGGGCCGGAGCTGCCCGCGGCCACCGTGGCGGAGGCCTCGGGCATTCCCGCATGGGCCGTCGAGGCGTCCCCACGGGCGACGTCCAGCACCCCGGTTGAAACCGTGGGAACGCACGCGGTGCTCGCCGAAGTCACCGAGGTCTCCGAGCAGGTGGAGGCCCGTTCGCGAGTGGGCGGCTGGTGGTTCACCCTGGCCGGTGGCGTCGCGGGGGGTGTGACGGTCGCGCTCGTCATGGGCCTGTTCGGTCGCTGGGATGGCGCCTCGGCGCTGCTCGCCCGCATGAATGTCGCGGAGCTCTTCAATCCCGCGCCCTCCCAGGTGGTGGCTCCGCCCGTCGTGGCCGTGGCCCCGCCCGTGGTCGCGAGCGCGCCTGTCCCCGAGGCCGTGGCAACGACTCCCGTGTCCGTGCCGGGTGAGCCCCTGGCGGGTGCCACGCAGGGTGTCTCCGCGCCGACCGGTGGGGGTATCGCGATGGATGTCGTGGCCGCCCCCATCGCTCCCACGTTGCCGCCAGTCGCGGCGGTCCGTCCTTCCCTCGCGGGTGTCGCGGCCGTGGAGCGGGGTGGCGCGGTGCCGGTGCTGGCCGTGTCCGGTGGGGGACTCGCGAAGTCCGTGGGAGCCGCCGCGCCTTCGTCCAGCATGGACCGGGACGTGGAGGCCGCGCCGGCGGTCGCCGCCGTGTCGCCGAGGATTTCCGAGGTCAAGCTGGGTTCTGGAGAGCGGCCCGTGTCGCCGCCGCCCACGCCCGTTGAAGCGCCCGTGCGCGCGAGCCCGCCGCAGCCCGGCTCGGATGACGACCTGGGGCCCGATGAGGACTTCGCGCGGGAGCTGGCGGGGCCTTCTCCCGGCTCGGGTGGGCCGGAAGACGCCCCTTCCGTCTACATCCCGCCGGTGGCGCCCATCCAGAATCCGCGCGTGTCGCTGGCGCAGTCGGATGTCTTCGAGGTGGTGCTCGCCAACAAGAGCGAAGTCACCGCGTGCGCGGACGTCAAGCCGCGTCCGGTGGACGAGGGCGCGCGCGTGGTGGTGCGCTGGTCCATCCTTCCGAGTGGAGAAGTGTCCGAGGTCGTCACCGAGACGGCCTCTCTGCGCGGCACGCCGTTCGCGCGTTGCATCGAGGCCAAGGTCGGCGCCTGGGTCTTCCCCAAGCACCATGAGCAGGGGGGGCCGGTGCGGTTCCCATTCGTGTTCTGATCCCACATCAGGAGCGCCCATGCCTGCCTACGTCGTCGTCGAAATCTCGGTGCATGACGTGCAGACCTACGAGCGCTACAAGCAGCTCGCGCCTCCCTCCATCGCCCACTATGGCGGCCGCTATCTCGTCCGGGGTGGTGCGACGGAGGCGCTCGAGGGGACGTGGCAGCCGCCCCGCTTCGCCCTGCTGGAGTTCCCCACCATCGAGCAGGCCCGCGCCTGGTGGTCCTCTCCCGAGTACGCCGCCGCCAAGGCGCTGCGCCATGCGAGCGCCCACACGATGATGTTGTTGATGGACGGGCTGCCGCAGGATGACCGGCACGCGGTGGCCCTGGCGGGCGCCAGCGCCGAGTCCTCGGCTCCCTGAGCGGGTTTCGCCCGCGGTGCCCGCGCGAGCGAGGGGGCGCGCGAATCGGAGTAGCCTCCGCGTCACGCGCCGGACTCCCGTGCTCGCATCTCGCAGGCGGTGGTGCCCGGCCGGAACTGGAGCGCCATGTCTTTCGCCGAGCCCCTCTTGCGCCGCGGGCGTTTCGCATCCGTCCTGCTTCTGTGTCTGCTGTCGGCCTGTGACAACGGGGGAGAGCCGCCGACGGAAGAGGACGTCCTCGTGCAACTGGCCCGCATCCCCGGCCTCACGGTGCGCGAGGAGCCCGCGGGCCCCCAGCTGCCGAACCACCGCTTCTTCGTCATGGAGTTCGAGCAGCCGGTGGACCATGCCCATCCGGACGGTCAGCGCTTCCGCCAGCGTTTGACGCTGCTGCACATCTCGCGCTCCAGTCCCATGGTGCTCTACTCGGGGGGCTACTTCGTCTCCACGGAGCCGTCGCGACGCGAGCCCACGCAACTGCTCGACGCCAATCAGCTCTCCGTGGAGCATCGCTACTTCGGGCCGAGCCGCCCCACGCCAACGGACTGGAGCCAGCTCACCATCCGGCAGTCCGCGGACGACTTCCATCGCATCGTCGAGGCGTTCAAGCCGGTGTATCCCCTGCGGTGGGTTTCGACGGGCGCGAGCAAGGGGGGCGAGACGATGGTGTTCTTCCGCCGCTTCCACCCCCAGGACGTGGACGCGACGGTGGCCTACGTGGCGCCCATCGCCCGCTTCGACGATGACCGCTTCATCACCTTCCAGGAGTCCGTGGGCGAGGGAGCGTGTCGGGAGCGGCTGAAGTCCTTCCAGCGCGCGGCCCTGGACCGGCGCACGGCCCTGCTGCCGCTGATGGACGCGAGGGCCCAGCAGCGCGGCCTCACCTTCCAGCACCTGGGCCGGGAGCGCGCCTTCGAGCACGCCATCATCGAGCACTACTTCTACTTCTGGCAGTACGACAGCCTCGCGCGCTGCAACACCGTGCCGAACGACTCCGCGAGCGACTCCGCGCTCATGGACGAACTGGACGGGCGCGTGGGGCTCGACTTCTTCTCCGACGCGGACGTGGAGGCCTATGGCCCGTATTTCTACCAGGCCGCCGTGGAGCTGGGGCACCCGAGGCCCTTCGAGGTCCACCTGGCAAGCCAGCTCCAGCATCCGGGCACCGACGTGCCCTCGGTGTACGTCCCGCCCGGCCTGAGCCCCGTGTTCCGTCCGGAGGCGATGCCGGACATCCAGGACTGGGTGTCCACCCAGGGCGAGCGGCTGATGTTCATCTACGGCGGCCATGACCCGTGGAGCGCGGCGGCGTACGAGCTGGGTGGGGCTCGCGAGGCCGTGCTCTACACGGTGGCGGGAGGCAATCACGGCGCGCGCATCTCGCAGCTGCCGGAGGCCGAACGCAACGAGGCCCGGGAACTCTTGCGCCAGTGGGCTGGCGTGAGTCCCCAGGCCTCGGGGCTGCAATCACTGTCGTGGCGGCTGGAGCCAGAGGGCGAGGAGTTCGGTCCCCGCCCTCCGCGCTCACGTCAGCGTTAGTTCACGCCGACGGCGGTCCAGCTCTCCTTGACCTTCGCCACCTCGGCCGAGTCCGCGCCGTACAGGTCCGTGGCCGCGGTGATGGTCGCGGCGCGGGCCTGGGCGAACGTGGTGTTCGGCGTCATGTAGTGGGCCAGGGCGCGGTAGTAGATCTTCAGGCCCTTGTCCATGCCGATGCCGTCCTTGACCTCGAGCTTGGACGTGCTGTTCGTGCCGCCGTTCGCCAGGAGGTAGAAGGCGTTGTTCGCGATACCGCTCGACCCGTGGACTTCCGTCTGCTTCGGGTAGTCCTTGTAGTTGTCGATGGAGTACCCGTCCTTCTTCGGGTCGTTCATGTAGCGCAGGCCGTCCTCGTTGGAGCCGTTCGTCGGCGTCCAGGCGGTCTCGCCCACCGTCCAGTTGAACTTCACCTCGGGGTTCTTCGTGGACGCGTACCACTCCACGCCCGCGCCCATGATGTCGCTGAACGCCTCGTTCAGACCACCGGACTCGTTGCGGTAGATGAGGCCGGCGGTGCGCTCCGTCAGGCCGTGGGTGATCTCGTGGCCGGCGATGTCCAGCGCGGTGAGCGGGCCGGACGTCTTGCCGTCTCCGTCGCCGTAGCTCATCTTCGTGCCGTCCCAGAACGCGTTGACGTAGTTGGTGCGCACGTGGACGAAGGAGTTGAGCGCCTCGCCCGCGCCGTCGATGGAGTCACGGCCCAGGATTTCCTTGTAGAAATCGTAGGTCATCTCCGCGCCGTAGTGCGCGTCCACGGCCGCCTTGGTGCGCGGACCGTCGGAGGCCTCGCCCCAGACGTTGTTGTCGTCGGTGATCTGCGTCTTGCCCGACGCCGTCGTCTTGTTCATCGCGTCGTAGGTGTTCACGCCCTTGCCGCGCGTGCCGTCCTCGAGCGTGTACTTGCCGTCCGCACCCTTCGTGGTCTCCAGCGCGACCTTGCCGCTGTACAGCGAGGTGTCGTCCACCGTCTTGTTGGTGGGCTCCTCGACGGGGGGCGTGGTCTCCGTCGGGGTGATGCTCACGCCCCAGCCGTTCAGCGTGCCCTTGTCCAGCCGGGCCTTGTCCTCGACGGTCAGCGTCCACTCGCCCTTGGCGCTCTCACCGGCGAACGCGCTCAGGTCGAACGAGCCCTTCACGTCGTCCGTGCTGCCGCCCTTGCGGTCGTGCACCACGGCGCTCGTGCCGGAGGGGCTGGTCAGCGTGACCTTCAGGTCGCCCTTGAACGTGTGGGCGATGTCCAGGTCCAGCTTCAGCTTGTCGATGGTCACGTCCTTGTCGAACGCGATCTTCGACGTGACGGTGCCCTGGTCGGCGATCTCCGTCTTCGTGGTGGACGTCGCGGTGATGGGCTCGGGAGCCGCCGCGCCCTTGGGGGCCGCGCGGTTCGAACCGTAGAACCCGCCAATCTCGTTGAAGGACTCGAAGACCTTCCCGGTGTTCGCATCCACCAGGTAGTTCATCTTCTGGGGGCGGTCCTGGCCCTCGATCGCCTGCATCTGGACGCGGTACGCGGAGTGATACTCGCCGGCCTTGTCCTGGTAGATGACCCGCTCGGCGTTCGGCTGCTTGTCCGGCTTCAGGCCGAACTCCTTGCGCGCGATGTCGATGGCGGACTGCGTGTTCAGCTTGGGCAGCTCGCGGCCCAGGCCCGCCGGCACCGTGGACTGCTCGCCGGTGACGCCGGTGACCTTCCCGTCCTTGTCCAGGTGGGAGATGATCTGCTCACCGAAGACCTTCACGCCCTCGTGAACGCGGTCCAGGCGGACGTGCGTCATGCCGAGCGCGTCGCGCTCGACGTTGGCGGGAACGAACGTGGTGGGCTGGGGCAGCAGCGTCTGCGCGCCCTTCAACGGGTTGATGTGGTTCAGCGAGGCCTGCACGGCCTGCTGCGCCTCGGGGCTGGTCAGCGCGATCCGGCCAGGACCAGCGGGGGCCTGGGTCAGCGTCTTCTCCGCACGCGCCAGCTCCGTGGGACGCGCCGAGGGGCCGAAGCCGTCCTTGGTGGTCAGCGGGGTGGCGGCCTTCGCCGTGTTCTTCGGCTGGGCCTCGGTGGTTGCGGGACGGACGCTGACGGGCTTGGTGTCGACTCGGCGGATGGTCATTCGAAGCTCATTGACAGCGGGGGATGCCAGGATTGTCGCGCTGACGTCACATGGAGTTTCGGATCTCAGTGCTGCGACGCGCCATCCCCGCTTTCTCCGCTTATTTTTGCCAGTGTTTCAGTG
Organism: Myxococcus llanfairpwllgwyngyllgogerychwyrndrobwllllantysiliogogogochensis; assembly: GCF_006636215.1. Classification (GTDB taxonomy): domain Bacteria; phylum Myxococcota; class Myxococcia; order Myxococcales; family Myxococcaceae; genus Myxococcus; species Myxococcus llanfairpwllgwyngyllgogerychwyrndrobwllllantysiliogogogochensis. The sequence continues at coordinate 12,169 of NZ_VIFM01000163.1, forward strand.
ATTTCAGCCCTCTTGTGAGACTGGAGGTGTGTCTCGTTCTTCCAGGGGTGGAATCGGAGGGGGCTGTGGGTGGAGTCCGAGCCGACTCGTGGGCGGGGCTCCCGGGAATTAACGGTGAATTATCCCGGCATTTTTCCACCCCCAAAGGGGGAGAAATGAGGGTTTCCGGGGAGCTGGGGTGGATCAGCCCCGGTAGGACGGGGTCCCGGTGCGCTCGTGCTCGGGGACCTGGATGACCTGGGTGTCCGCCAGGTAGTCGTGGATGCAGCGCCGGTCCTCCCGGAAGATGCAGATCGCGTCGGCAAGGCCAAACACGCACAGCACCTGATTCAGGATGCCGGGGAGCAGGTTGCGCAAGAGGAGGATTCGCGCGATTGAAACATGGCTCCCGTCCATCCTCACCACGCGGATGTGGCGCCAGCGCTTGCCCAGGCTCTGTCCGTTCGTCGCGGCGTAGTAGATCTGCCAGCCGCACAGCAGGAGGGAGCCGAGGATTCCGCCCAGCAGGAGGGGAATCGAGAGGACCTCCTGCCCCGTCAGCTCGTCGGTGATCGCCATCGCGACGAGTCCCACGATGAAGGGGACGAAGACGACGAAGGAGTCCACCAGGTTGGCGAGGAAGCGGTCTTCTCGGGAGGCTTGAGGTGGAAGGGCCCTTGCCGCGCAGGCGCCGCAGTAGCGCCGCCCGTCACGCGCCCACTGCAGGCAGTGGTGGCACACGAAGGTGCCACAGCGCTGGCAGGCGGCGGTGGCTGTCGTCTCCGGGTGGAAGGCACAGCGGGCGTCGAGCGACGGGCTCGCGATGGGGTCCATATGTGACATGACGGCTCCAGGCGGGGCTCAGGGCCCGCCGAAGAACGAGACCTCGAGCACTCGCACGAAGAGGTTGCAGGCCGCGTGAAACAGCGCGGCGCCCACGACGGTGCCGGTGCGCTCGCGCATCCATCCGAACAGCAGCGCGGGGAAGAAGACGGACAGGCGCCACGCCTGGAAGATGGCCAGGTGCCCCAGGGCGAACAGCACCGCGGTCACCCAGAACGCGGGCCCCAGCCGCACGCCCAGGAACTTGCGCCCCTGGGGCCACGCGTCGCGCAGGCGCGTCTGCAGATAGCCCCGGTAGAAGAACTCCTCGGGCAGCGCCACGACGAAGAGTTGATCCACCACCCACTCCCCGAAGCGCGGAGGCAGCCGGAGGCGGAAGTGGGCCTCTCCGCCCAGCGGCGTGAGGTGGCGCGCGAGTGTCTCGGGCAGGTGCGGCAACAGCTCCGCGAAGCCGGCGAACGCCAGGAAGAAGAGCGGGCCCACCACCGCGGAGAACAACAGGAACAGGCGCACGTCCTCGCGCCACGCGCGCAGGGACAGGCCGTAGTCGCGGTAGTCCTCGTCCCGCCAGCGCATGGGGATGAGGGGCAGGTAGAGGAAGCCCACCGTCGCCACCAGTTTGGGGATGCTGGTGCCGCCGAAGATGAGGAACGCGGCGATGATGCCCGCGAAGCCCAGGGCCCACAGGCCCACGGCTTCCTGCACGGCGTTGGGACGCCAGGGGGTCGCCACCGTTTGAGTCATGGCTCGTTCGCGGAGGCGAGGGTGAGCTTCACCTCGCCCAGGGGGAGCACCCTGCAGCCGCTCCGGGTGCGTTGCACCACCACCGCCACCAGTCGCCCGTCCGCGTCGAACAGGGGACTGCCGGGGGGCAGGGCCAGGGGGACATCATAGAAGGGCGCCGGTGCGCGCGCGGCCTGGGCCGCTTCGGGCTTCGCGGGGCGATTCCGGGCGCCAGGGATGACGCCCACCACCCAGCGACCCGCCAGGCTGTCGCCCTCCTTGAGGAGGCGCACGGGCACGGCGGGGTAGGCGCCGTCTGGCGCGGCGACGACGGCGACCTTCAGCGCCACGTTGGCGAGCAACACCCGCGCGGGCAGGGCCTGCCCCCCGTGCTCCACCGTGGCGACGTTCAGGCCCACGTACTCCAGGCCCACGGGGTCCATGGAAGTGAGCACCTGTCCCGCGGTGCCCACGAAGATGCCCGGGCCGGCGCGTCGGGGACCGCTCACCTTCACCACCGAGCGGCTGTGCTGCTCCATCACCCGCTGGAGGTCGGCGCGCGAGGGCCGTCCCGGGTCCGCCGAGGCGGCGGGCAGGGTGACGAGACACAGTGCGAGGGCGAGCGGAGACAGGCGGGACATCGGCGCGCGCCGCAGCCTATCACCGCCCGGCGCGCAGCGCGGTGAGGAAGCGTTCCGCCGGCAGCGTGTTCAATACGTCCTGCTTTCGGGCCCAGCCGCGCCGCGCGGTGGCCACGGCATAGGCCAGGTTGCCGAGGTCCTCCCTGCGATGGGCGTCGCAGCTGACCACCAGCTTCACGCCGAGCTGGGTGGCCTTCCGGACATACTCGGCCTTGATGTCCAGCCGTGCGGGCTTGCCGTTGATCTCCACCGACACCCCGCGCTTCGCGGCGTGCTCCAGGATGTCCTCCATCCGGAGCGGGTAGGGCTCGCGGCTCTGGATGAGACGGCCGGTGGGGTGTCCGAGGATGTGCAGGTGCGGGTTGTCCATCGCGGTGAGCACCCTGCGCGTCATCTGTTCTTCGTCCATGCCGTGGCGCACGTGGATGGAGGCGATGACGACCTCGAGTTGCTCCAGCACCTTGTCGTCATAGTCGAGCGCGCCGGACTCCAGGATGTCCACCTCGATGCCCTTGAGCAGTCGCATGCCGGGCACCGCTTCGTTGACGCGGTCGATCTCCTCCCACTGGCGCTTGAGCGCCTCCACCTTGAGGCCGCCCGCGTAGATGGCCGCCTCGCTGTGCTCGGTGATGGTGAGGTACTTCAGGCCCAGCGCCTTCGCGGCGAGCGCCATCTCCTCCAGCGAGTTGCGTCCGTCCGACCAGGTGCTGTGCGCGTGGACCGCGCCCTGGACGTCGTCCATCGTGACCAGGTCGGTGGGGAGCTTCCCCGCGCGCGCGGCCTCCACCTCGCCATTGTCCTCGCGCAGCTCCGGGGGGACGAATTGCATGTCGAGCAGCGCGTAGAGCGCCGCTTCGTCGTTCACCTGAAGCTTGGTGCCGTCGTCGCGGTGAACGCCCCACTCGGAGATCTTCATGCCCCGCTCGTGGCCCAGGTTGCGCAAGCGGATGTGGTGGGCCTTGGAGCCGGTGAAGTGATGCAGGGCGGTGGCGAAGTCCTCGTCCGGCAGGACGCGCAGGTCCACCTGGAGGTCTCCCGCCTCCATGCGCACGGAGCACTTGCTGTCGCCCTTGCCGAGCACGGTGGCGACACCGGGCGAGGTGGCCAGGGCGTCCAGCACGGGCCCGGCGACCGCGGCCGAGGCGATGATGTCCACGTCCGACACCGTCTCCGCGCGGCGGCGCACGCTGCCACCCAGGCTCGCGCGCACCACGCCGGGCGAGGCGCGCACGCGCTCCAGCAGGGCCTCGGCGATGGGGAGCACGTCTCCCAGGAGCTTGCGCTCGCCGCGAGCGCGCCGGAACAGGGCGATGCCCTCCAGAATCTTCGCCTCGCTCTTCGCTCCGAAGCCCTTGAGCTCGCGCACGCGGCCCTCGCGGCAGGCCGCTTCGAGCTCCTCGACGGAGCCGATGCCCAGCTCCTTCCAGAGCGCGGCGACCTTGCGCGGGCCGATGTCCGGCAGCTTCATCAGGTCCAGCAGGCCTGGGGGGAACTTCGCCCGCAGGTCCTCGAAGTAGGTCATCCGTCCGGTGGTCACCAGCTCGGAGATCTTCTCGGCGAGCGCGGGGCCGATGCCCGGGAGGCTCTCCAGGCGTCCTTCCGAGACGATGGCGCCCAGGTCCTGGGTAAGGCCGAGGATGCGGTCGGCCCCCATGTCGTAGGCGCGAGAGCGGAAGCCATTCTCGCCCTGGAGCTGGAGCAGCAGGGAGATGTCCCGGAGGACCTGGGCAACGGTGGCTTTGTCGACGATGGGAGCGGTCACGGCTGGAGTCACGCGGAGGAAGGTAATGCCCGGGGAACGGGGATGCAGGCCGCTCCTCGTTATGGGAAAAGGACGGCGATGACGAAGATCAAGCTCGGACCGGCGGACTTCGCCGAAAAGGAAATGCGCGGCTACGAAGTGGGCAAGCGCAACGTCTGCATCGCGAAGATTCACGGCCGATACAAGGGCCTTGATGATTGGTGCAACCACGCGGGCTGCCTGCTGTCCGGAGGTCGCCTCGAGGACAACCTCGTTGTCTGCCCGTGTCATGAGGTCGGCTTCGACATGGATACGGGCCGGAACGAGACCTCCCCGGGGGTCTGTGACGACCAGCCGACAGTGACGGTCGAGGTCCAGGACGGCGCCCTCGTCGTCGACCTCCCCGACAATTCCTGAAGCACCAGACGCAACGGAGTCCTCTTCATGGCACACGACGGACACGACCATGACCCCCGTCATGGCGACGGACACGGGCATGACCACGGCCACGCGCACGGGAATGACCCTGTGCACACTCATGCACACAAGCATGAGCACGGGCACAGCCACCCCCATGAGCACGGCGACGGGCAGTCCCACGCGCACGAGCACACCCACGCGCATGAGCACCCGCACGAGCACGGGGGCCATGACCACGGCCACGAGGGCGATGCCCACGACCATGCCCATGCGCACGGGGGCCACGAGCACGGGCATGACCACGGCCACGGGCACGAGGGCCATGCCCACAAGCACGAGGCCCACGGGCATGACCACTCCCATGCCCACGGGCACAGGGGCCACGAGCACGGCCACTCGCACGAGCATGGGGGCCATGACCGCGGTCATGACCACTCGCACGACCACGGGCACGCGGGTCATGACCACGGCCACGAGGGGCATGGCCACTCACATTCACACGACCACGGCCACACCCATGATGCCGCGGAAGGGAACGTGCCGCGGGAGCACAAGTCGCGTGCGCCGGTCCACGTCAGCGCCTTCATCGTGACGTGCTCGGACAGCCGTGACGCCGCGCGTGACGCGAGCGGCAAGGTCCTGCGTGAAGGGCTGGAGGCCGCGGGCCACGGCATCGCGGGTTACGTCGTCGTGAAGGACGAGCCGGAGGCCATCCGGGCCGCGGTGGCGGAGGCCCAGGCCTCGGGCGCTCGGGCCATCCTCTTCACGGGAGGCACCGGGATTGGCCGGCGCGACACCACCGTGGAGACGCTGCGGGCTTTGTTTGAGAAGGAGCTGCCTGGCTTCGGCGAGCTGTTCCGCATGCTGTCGTACCGACAGATTGGCAGCCCCGCGATGATGTCCCGCGCGACCGCAGGCACGTATCAAGGAATGATAATTTTCGCGCTTCCGGGCTCGCCCCAGGCCGCGCGACTGGCCCTGGACGCGCTCATCCTCCCAGAACTGGGCCACGCGGTGCGGGAACTCACTCGATAATCAACATCCGGGAATTCTGGCGTTTGGCCGTTGATACGGTTTTTCTGTATTGGGGCTGGTTTGAGGATTGACCCGCAGGCAACGTTTACGCAGAGTAGTCAACATTCGCTGCTCTGTCGCGAATAGGTTTGCAGGTCGTCCCCCACAAAGCAGACCTCCCGAAAGAGGAGGAGCCCCATGCACATGAAGCGATTGGCTTCGTTGGTGTTGATGCTCGGTTGTGTCTCGGCGTTCGCGAAGGCGTCGGAGCGAGAGGTGTGGATCACTCTCGGCTCGGACGCGCTGTCGGAGGTGAACGCCGCGTTCATCGTCGCGGGGGCGAAGGTTCCCTCACTTGCAGGGCAGAAGGGCGACGTCGTCGCGCTGAAGCTGCCCGAGTCGGAAATCAACCGGGTCTCCCGGGTGATGCACGACAAGCTCAACCGCTGTGGTGGTTTCGTCTACCACGACACGGAGGCGGAGGCCCTCGCGGCCATCGCGAGTGTCGGCCAGACGCAGCTCAGCCCTCTGGCGGTCACGTACACGCTGGACAACGGCCCGGTCGTCAACACGCTGCTCGGGAGCATGACCGAGGCGAACATCCTGGCGAACATCACCCACCTCTCCAGCTACGCCACGCGCTACTACACGTCCGCGACGGGCGTGCAGGCGGCGAACTGGCTCAAGGGCCTGTGGGAAGGTTACGCGGGAGCGCGTGCGCAGACGGGTGGTGACGTCACCGTCCAGCTGTTCACCCACGCGGCGTGGGCGCAGCCGTCCGTCATCCTCACCATCACCGGCACGGAGACGCCGTCGGAGATCGTCGTCGTGGGCGGTCACCTGGACTCCACCAGCTCCTCCGGCAATGCCCCCGGCGCGGATGATGACGCGTCCGGCATCGCCACCCTCACCGAGGTCATCCGCGTGGCCATGGCCAACGGCTACCACCCGGCCAAGACGGTGAAGTTCATGGCCTACGCCGCCGAGGAAGTGGGCCTGCGTGGCTCCAAGGAAATCGCCGACCAGCACAAGAACCAGGGAGCCAACGTCATCGGCGCGCTGCAGCTCGACATGACGAACTTCAAGGGCTCCACCATCGACGTCGCGCTGATGACGGACTTCACGAACGCGGCGCAGAACACCTTCATCACCAGCCTCATCTCCGCCTATGTCCCGGGCGTGCAGGCGGCGAACTCCACGTGCGGTTACGCGTGCTCGGACCACGCCTCGTGGACGAACGCGGGCTTCGCCGCGTCGATTCCGTTCGAGGCGCTGATGGGCCAGCACAACAACCTCATCCACACCTCCAGCGACACGCTGGCGAAGAGCAACAACACCGCGACGCACGCGCTCAAGTTCGCGAAGGTCGCGGGCGCGTACGTGGCGGAGCTCGCCAAGGGCACCGCGAACCTCGCCGACAGCGAGCCGCCCACCGTGAGCCTCACGGCCCCGTCGGATGGCGCCACCGTGTCCGGCAGCGTCACGCTCTCCGCCACCGCCGCGGACAACACCGGCATCGGCCGCGTGGAGTTCCTGGTGGACGGCAACGTCGTGGGCACCGCCACCGCGTCTCCGTACTCGGCCTCGTGGAACTCCGCCGCCGTCGCGAACGGCAGCCACACCGTGGTGGCGAAGGCCTACGACCTCATCGGCAACACCGCCAACAGCACCTCCATCACCGTCACCAGCAGCAACGCCTCCAGCAACGCCATCTACGACACGGTGCTGCGCGTGCCGCGCTGCTCCAACGTGGGCAACGTGTGTGACTCCACCACGCTGCTCAACGGCCGCGCCGGCCTGGGGCCCGAGCTTCACGCTCCCAACACCATCAACAACTCCTGCGCGGACGGCCTCTCCGGCGCGTACCACGCCGACGAGTCGAACGACCGCATCCGGGTGTCCACCGTCAGCGGCGCGCCCTTCGCGGCGGGCCAGACGGTGCGCGTGGAGGCCACCGTGTGGGTCTTCGCCATCCGGCCGGACAAGCTGGACCTGTACTACACGGCGAACGCCAACAGCCCGGTGTGGACGAAGATCGCCACCGTCGCCCCGGTGGCGACCGGCCAGCAGACGCTGACCGCCACGTACACGCTGCCCGCCGGCACGCTGCAGGCCGTGCGCGCCCGCTTCCGCTACAACGGCAGCGCGGCGCCCTGCGGGACCACCTCGTACGACGACCACGACGACATCGTGTTCGCCGTGAGCCCGTAGCCACATAGGATGCCCCCCGCGCCCCCTTCCCGGTTCGGAAGGGGGCGTGGACTCCCGGGACACCAGGTCTCGGGAAGCGTGGGCGGCGGGCCGCCGTTCCAGGAGCATTTGGGAGCCCCGACGTGACACGCCGCTCGAAGTTGAATCCCGGCCTGAGCCCCCGGGCGGCCGAGCACCTGCGCCCCCGGCTCGACGCCTTCCTGGCCTCCACGGATGCCCGGGCCCGCATCGGGTTCGACCCGGTGGAGTTCCCCCACCGCTACAAGGACGCTCGCGACATCGAGGTGAGCGCGTTGCTCGCCTGCGCGCTGGCCTATGGCCGCGCGGACCTGTTCCGTCCCAAGGTGGACTCGCTGCTCCAGCGCATGGGGCCATCCCCCGCGGCGTTCGTGCGCGCGCTCGACATTCCGGGAGCGAAGGCGCTGCTGGACGGCTTCGTCTATCGCTTCAACGTGGGCACCGACGTCGCGGTGTTGCTGCTGGGCATGGGACGCGCGCTGCGGGAGCACGGAGATTTGGAGTCCCTCTTCGTCCAGGGGCTCGTCGCCGAGGGGAGTCTGCATGGCGCGCTGGGCGCCTTCACCACCGCGCTGCGGCGCGTGCCGCTCGAGCCCTTGCGCGCGGCGATGGGACCCGAGCGAGGGCTCCACCACCTGCTGCCTTCCCCGCTGGGCCTGGGCGCCGCCAAGCGGCTGAACCTGTTCCTGCGGTGGATGGTCCGAGGCCCGGACGCGGTCGACTTCGGCATCTGGAAGCGGGTCGCACCCTCGGTCCTGATGATTCCGTTGGACACGCACATCGGTCGTATCGCCGGGCACCTGGGCCTGACACGTCGCAAGGATTTGACCTGGCGCACGGCGGAGGAGGTGACGGCGTCGCTGCGGGCCCTGGATGCGGAAGACCCCGTCCGGTACGACTTCGCGCTCTGCCACTATGGGATGAGTGGGGCGTGCCCGGCGCAGCCGGTGCCGGAGAACTGCGAGCGCTGTCCGCTCCTGGGCGCCTGCCTCGTGGGGCCGCGCGTGGTGGCGGCGGCGACCCGTCGGGTCCCTGGTGCCTCGCGACCGCGGGGTTCCTCGGTGTCGCGCAGGGAACGTCGTTGACCGTGGGGCGCTGGAGCGCTGCAATCCGGTCGGGTGTCTCCGTGTCTTCTCGATGGGGACATCGAGGCCTCCCCGGGCCGAGGAGCGTGAAGCGGTGCTCGCAACACTGGTGGCGGTGCCTCCGGCGGTGGCGGAAGCAGTGGAGCGCGGCGTTCGCGCATCGGGAGCGGGACAGCACTGCCACGTGTTGTGCGTGACGGGCACCGATGTGATTGCCTCTCCGGTGGAAGAGGGGCTCCTGGTGACGTGGGATTCAGGGGGCCCGCTGGAGGACGTGCTCGCGGACGTGGGTCGACTCCACGCGCTCCGGGTTTCGGCTCGCACGCACCTGGTGGTGCTCACGACGCGCGCGGACGCGGAGACGCAGGCGATGGCGGAGGCCGGAGCCGACGAGTGCGTGGCCTCCCCGGCGACGGGCTGGGGCGCGCGACTGGCGGCCTTGCGTCGGCGCATGGAGACGGAGACGGGCGAGCGGGATTTGCAGGCCCTGCGCCGCACCTGTGAGTTCCTCCGCAGCGCGCTGGACGCGGTGCCTGAACCGCTCTTCGTGAAGGACCGGCAGCACCGCTGGGTGGCGCTCAACAGCGCCTTCTGCCGCTTCATGGGGCACCCCGCGGAGGCCTTGTTGGGCCGCTCCGACCACGAGTTCGTGCCCGCGCACGAGGCGGACAGCTTCTGGCGCAATGACGAGCAGGTGTTCCGCTCGGGTATTCCCGACGAGACGGAGGAGACCCTCACGGACCGGACGGGACTGGCCCGGGTGCTGGTGACGAAGAAGGCCACGTTCAGCGGCGCTGGAGAGACGTTCCTCGTGGCCATCATCCGCGACATCACCGACCGAAAGCGCCTGGAGTCGCAGCTCCTGCTCGCCGAGCGGATGGCGTCGGTGGGCACGCTGGCGGCCGGAGTCGCGCACGAAATCAACAACCCGCTGGCCTATGTCACCTCCAACCTCGCGTTCGTGAGGGACCTGCTGGCGCAGCAGGAGCTGTCGTCGGAGCAAATGCCCGAGCTGCGAGAGGTCGTGTCGGACGCCCTCGACGGAGCCGGACGGGTCTGCGCCATCGTCCGGGACCTGCGCACCTTCGCTCGCGGGGACGAGGAGCATCACGGTCCGGTGGACGTGCTGCGCGCGGTGGAGGGCGCGCTGCGGTTGGTGCGCAACGAACTGACGCACCGGGCGCGCGTGGTGTGCACGCTGGAGCGCGTGCCGCCCATTCACGGCAACGAGGTGCGGCTGGGGCAGGTGGTGCTGAACCTGTTGGTGAACGCCCTCCAGGCGCTTCCTCCGCGTCCCGTCGAGGAGAACCGGGTCCGTGTCAGCCTGCGCACCGGACGCGTGGGGCAGGTGGAGCTGGAGGTCACCGACAACGGGATGGGCATGGCGCCGGAAGTCCAGCGGCGCATCTTCGACCCCTTCTTCACCACGCGCTCGGTGGGGGAGGGGACAGGGCTGGGCCTGTCCATCTGTCTCACGCTGGTACAGGCCATGGGGGGCCGTATCGAGGTGAGCAGCGCGCAGGATTGGGGAAGCACCTTCCGCGTGGTGCTGCCGGCGCTCTCGGTCGGAACGGTCGCCGCGCCCGAATCGCCGGTGCTCGGCGCGGTGGTGCCGTCGTTGGTTCGCCGCAGACTCCTGCTCATCGATGACGAGCCGTCCGTGGGCAACTCGGTGAGCCGGCTGGTGCGCGACGTGTATGAGGTCCACGCGGTGCAGGACGCACGCGAGGCGTTGCGACGGTTGTCCACGGGCGAGCGATTCGATGCCATCCTGTGTGACTTGATGATGCCGGGCATGAGCGGAATGGACTTCGTGGTGGAGCTGGAGCGACTGGCGCCCGAGCTGGTGCTGCGCACGGGATTGATGACGGGTGGGGCCTTCACCGCGCAGGCGCGCGAGTTCGTGGGCCGCCATTCGAGAGGGCTGTTGGAGAAGCCCTTCGAGCGCGAGCGCCTGTGCACCTTCGTGGAGCACCTCTTTCCATGAAGAGGGCGACTCGGCGGAACCTGGGCCTTGGCCTGGTCGTGGTGCTGGTGGGCGTGGTGCTGGTGGGCATGGACTGGCTGCGCGGCCTGTCGTTCGTCGTTCGCGCCGCGGGGATGGAGGGCTCGGTTCCAGAGGTCGTGGCCCGATGGTGCACCGGGCCCTTCGAGGTCAGCGAGCTGACTGTCCCCACGCGCCACGGGGACGTGCGTGCGCGGTTGTATCGGCCACGGGAGGTCCGGGGGCGCACGGTGGTGTTGACCTCGGGCGTCCATGCCGACGGCATCGATGAGCCCCGGCTGGTGAAGCTGGCCAAAGACCTGGCCACGGGCGGGCAGACGGTCCTCACCCCCGAGCCGCCGGACCTCCTGCGCTACGAAATCACCGCGCGCCTTCCCGACATCATCGAGGACGCGGCCCTGTGGACCGCCGCCCGCGAGGACCTGGCGCCTGGCGGGAAGGTGGACCTGTTCGGCATCAGCTTCGCGGGAGGGCTCTCCGTGGTGGCGGCGGGGCGTCCCGCGCTGCGAGACAAGGTCGCCTCCACGCTCTCTTTCGGAGGGCATGGAGACCTGCCCCGGGTGCTGGCCTTCCTGTGCAGCGGGGTGTTGCCAGACGGTTCTCACCTGGCGCCGCATGACTATGGCGTGGTCATCATCCTGCTCAATGTCGCGGACCGGCTGGTGCCACCGGAGCAGGTGGAGCCGCTGCGCGAGGGCATCCGGACCTTCCTTCGCGCTTCACACCAGACGCAGAAGGACCAGAAGCTGGCGGAAGTGACCTTCGCCCACGCGCGGGTGCTGGAGACCCGCATGCCCGAGCCGGCATCGAAGCTGATGGGGTACGTGAATACGCGGAACGTGGCGGCGCTGGGGCCCCTGCTGCTGCCGCTCGTCCGGGACTTCGCCGCGGACCCGTCGATGTCGCCGGGCAGGTCTCCCGCGCCTGCCTCGCCCGTGTATCTGCTCCATGGCGCGGGGGACACGGTGATTCCAGCCATGGAGTCCGTGCTGCTGGCGGACGCATTGCGCCCCTACACGGAAGTGCACCAGCTCTCCACGCCGCTCATCAGCCATGCGGAGGTGGACCGGAAGGCGGGGGCGGCGGACGTGGTCCGGATGGTGGGCTTCTGGTCGAGCCTGCTGGACGAGTGAGGCGGTCTCCACTCCCGACCGACCGCCGAGCGAGCACCCAGGCGTCATCCAGCGGACAGCGCGGTGCGGGCATGGCTTCCGGAATGAAACGCCGGATACATTGTCTCGCGCCATGAGCGTCAGTCTCCGTGACGTCCTCACAGGTGAGGACGTGTTCGGCTACATCCATCGGGTTCAAGGTTCATTCGACTCGCGCCTCTTCCAGCGGATTCTCGGCGCCGCCAATGCGTTCAAGGAGGGTGACGAGGCCCTCGGCATCGCCGCCGCCGACGAGGACTCCCGGGCGAATGCCCGGGCGCTGCTGGCTCGCACGCGGCTGGGTGACCTGCATTCGCACCCTCCCTTCGAGGACCGGCTCCACGCCTTCATGATGGAGGCCCTGGACGTCGAGGAGCTCCAGCGGTTGGCGGACTGGACGCTGGGGCAGCTCAAGGCATACCTGCTCTCGGCCGACGAGGCGGATGTCCAATCCATCCTGGGGGGCCTGGGCAGCGACGTCATCGCGTGTGTCGTGAAGCTGATGAGCGACGCGGAGCTCAAGGCGGTGGGCTCGCGCATCTTCCATCCGTTGCCGGGCAGCAACCTGGGCGCGAAGGGATATCTGGGCGCGAGGCTCCAGCCGAACTCGCCCACGGACCACCCGGACGACATCCGCTGGCAGGTGTTCAACGGCTGGTCCTTCGCGGTGGGGGATGTGGTGCTCGGGACGAATCCCGTGTCTTCCGCGCCGGAGTCCGTGGCGGCGGTGGAGGCGGCGCTGCACGACCTCCTTGTCACCTTCGGACTGACGGAGGTGATGCCTCACTGCGTGCTCTCGCACATCGACGTGCAGGCGAAGGTGGAAGCGCTGCGGCCCGGCACCACGGGCATCTGGTTCCAGAGCCTTGCGGGCAACGAGGCGGCGAATCGGACCTTCGACCTCACGCTGGAGAAGATGGCGGAGCACGCGGCGAGTCGGACGGGGCGATACGGGCTCTATTTCGAGACGGGGCAGGGCGCGGACGCGACGAACGGGCACCACTTCGGTTGCGACATGCTGGTGCATGAGTCACGCAAGTACGGCTTCGCCCGGGCGCTGAAGGCGCGGGTGTCGCTGGCGCAGCTGGGAGCGGGACGGACGCCCGCGCCGTGGGTTCACGTGAATGACGTGGCGGGGTTCATCGGCCCGGAGGTGTTCCGCACCCGGGAGCAGCTCGTGCGCTGCTGCCTGGAGGACATCGTCATGGGCAAGCTGCACGGGCTGATGATTGGCCTGGACGTGTGCTCGACGTTGCACATGGACGTGTCGCTGGACGACCTGACCTGGTGTCTGGAGCAGGTGGTGGAGGCCGCGCCCGGCTATCTGATGGCGTTGCCCACGCGCAATGACCCGATGCTCAGCTACCTGACGACGAGCTTCCAGGACCACGTGCGGCTGCGCGAGAAGCGGGGCTTCAAGGTCGACGACCGGATGTGGGCCTTCTTCCAGTCGCTCGGGGTCATCGATGCAGCGGGGCGGCCCACCGAGCACTTCGGAGACCCGGCCTGGGTCTATCTCCAGTATCGCCGCCGCAAGGGGGATGAGCGATCGGACGCGAGCATCCTGGAGGAGGCGCGCTCGGAGATGGCGGCGGTGCGTGAGCGGGGCGTTCCGCTGGCCGTGGGGCATGGCGAGACGCCGTGGGAGCTGGAGCCGTCGCTGGAGCGAGAGCTGCGTGCCCTGTACGAGGACGCGAAGGTGGGGCTCTGGTCGGAGCTGACGGACTCGGTGGTGGCGGGGATTCCCGAGGCGGTGATGCTGCGCACGTGCGCGGAGGACCGTCGCGACTACATCCTGCATCCACCGGCGGGAGAGCGGCTGGACTCGGCCTCCGAGCTGGCGGTTCGGATGCTGCGGCTGAGGCACGAGGGCCGCTGGGATGCGCAGATACTCATCTCGGACGGACTGGATGCGCGCTCGCTGATGGACGAGGGGCACCTGCACCCGTTCCTGACGGAGCTGAGGCGTGAGTTGGAGGCGGCGGGGTGGAACTG
>NZ_VIFM01000164.1 GCF_006636215.1 Myxococcus llanfairpwllgwyngyllgogerychwyrndrobwllllantysiliogogogochensis
CAGGGGGGGACCTTGCGCGGGGGGAGTGAGACACGGCAATTCTGGAACCTAAAAGGTAGGCTGTAAAAGCACTTCTTCGTCTCATCCCTCGCAATCCCCGCCTTTTGTCGTGCGCCCCTACATCACCCACCGTCAAGCCCTCCCCCCCGTGGAGCTGGAGTCCCTGCGAGACGCACTGCTGGGCTCTCGCTTCGTGGCCCGCAGCCCGCTGATGGGCACGTTCCAGGCGAGTCGGGGCTTCGCCTTCATCTTCACACATGAAGGAAGGAGCACCCTGGAGGCTCGCTTTCCGTTCCTGCGCGCGTATCTCGCGCGGGTGCTGGCGCCGGAGAGCGCGCGCGGCTTGAGGCCGTGGAGGGAGCGGCTGTTCGGCTCGCGCCAGCCAGCACCCAACGCGTTCTATCTGAACCTGCTGTTGCTCGACGCGGGCAAGGGCGTGGGCCGACACATCGACGCGACGTTGCAGGGGCCCAGCGGCGTCCCGGACGCCACGCCTCGACACGTGAGCGTCCTGTATCTCCAGATGCCCGAGGGCGCGCGCGGCGGCGCGCTTCGCCTGTTGCATGACAATCGCGACGTGGGCGAGGTGCGGCCACGGCCCGGGCTGCTGGTGCACTTCCAGGGACATCTCCAGCACGAGGTGCAGCCCTTCCTCGGCGCGAGGGACGACTCGCAGCGCGCGAGCCTCGTCTGCGAGCAATACGTCTTCGAGCCTGACGCGCTCGCGCGACTGCCACCCTTCCGCATCCAGTCCAAGGCGGGCTTCGCCGCCTACCTGGATGCTCAGCGCGAGCGCACCGACACCGGAAACACCTGAACGAGCCTTCAACGGCCCGCGTGGAGCCCTCGGGATGGACCCGACACGGCGGCCTGAATCGCTTCGGCATCCCACGTGAGGCGGGCGGCGGGCGCGTCGAGACGGAGCCTGACTTCCGCGGCGCGCTCGCCGTGGGTGGCGTGGGCCCCAGTTTCTGGGGCTCCCGGGTCTGTCCTGTTCCGGGTTCACCGTACGGTGAGACTGAGCGACAATGACACGCCGTCTCGATGGGGGGCGGACCGATTCGATTTTCAGGAGGCACCGTGGCTGTCGATCCGCAGGGCACCGACGTTCAGCGCTTCATCCAGGAAGACCCCGGGGGGCCGCTGGTGATGATGAACCTGGTGCGGTTCAAGGAGGGGGGACGGGCCTCGTTCGCGGAGTATGCGAACGCCATCATGCCGTTCATGATCAAGGCAGGCGCGCAGCCCCTCTACGCGGGCGACGGCTCCACCGCGCTGGTGGCGGAGCCAGGGCAGACCTGGGACGCGGTGATGCTGGTGCGCTACCCGAGCCGTGCGGCGTTCCTGGAGATGGTGAACGACCCGGACTACCAGCGCTTCAGCCATCTGCGCACGGCCGCGCTGCACGAGGCGGTGATGCAGGCGACGCTTCCCTGGGCTGCGTCGCCCTGAGCGTGGCGAGGACTCAGCGCCCGGCGACGAGGCGCAGGTCCGCGGTGGGAACGAAGCCAGGCGGACGTCGGTGCCGCGTGGCCTGTTCGTAGGCATGGGCGAGCTTGAGCAGCGTGGGCTCGCTCCATGCGCGACCGATGAACGACAGCCCCACGGGCAGCCCGCGTACGTAGCCCGCGGGCACGGTGAGGGTGGCGTAACCGGAGACGGCGGCGGGGGTGGAGCTGCTGCCCAGCCAGTGGTCGCCGTTCACCAGGTCGATGAGCCCTGGAGGCGCCTGCGTGGGCGCGACGAGCGCGTCCAGTTGGTGCTTGCGCATCACCTCGTCGATGCCCTGCGCGCGTGACAGCCTGCGACTGGAGGCCAGGGCCTTGAGGTACTTCGCATCGGAGAGCGGTCCGCGGGCCTGCGCCTGACGCAGCAGCTCCTGCCCGAAGTACGGCATCTCCGAGTCCTGGTGCTCCTCGTTGAAGCGGATGAGGTCCGCGATGGTGCGCAGCTTCGTCGTGCCGCCCAGGCTCGCGAGCCACGACTCCACGCCTGCCTTGAACTCGTGGAGCAGCACCTCGAACTCGGGCTCGTCCAGCTTCGCCGCGTTGGGGATGGAGGCCGGGTCGACGAGGATGGCGCCCTTCGACTTCATGACCTCCAGGGCCTGCTCCACCAGCGCGTCGGTGGCGGCGTGGTAGCCGAAGAAGCGCTCGCGAGGGACGCCGATGCGCGCGCCCTTCAGCCCGTCGGCGTCGAGGAACTTCGTGTAATCCAGTCCCGTGCGGCCCTGGCTCGCGGCGGTCGCCACGTCGGAGGCATCGACGCCGGCGAGCACGGTGAGCAGCGCGGCGGCATCCGCCACCGTGCGCGTCATCGGGCCCGCGGTGTCCTGACTGTGAGAGATGGGGATGATTCCCGAGCGGCTGACGAGCCCCACCGTCGGCTTGAGTCCCACGAGCGAGCACGCCGCGGCGGGCGACACGATGGAGCCATCCGTCTCCGTGCCCACGGACACGACACAGAGGTTCGCGGCCGTCGCGGCGCCCGAGCCCGAGCTGGAGCCCGAAGGCGACCTGTCCAGAGCATACGGATTGCGGCACTGGCCGCCGCGTCCACTCCAGCCGCTGGCGGAGCGCGTGGAGCGGAAGTTGGCCCACTCGCTGAGGTTTGTCTTGCCGAGGATGACAGCGCCCGCGGCGCGCAGGCGCTCGACGACGAACGCATCTCGCGAGGGCACGGCGCCGACGAGCGCGAGCGAGCCCGCGGTGGTCTGCATCCGGTCCGCCGTCGCGATGTTGTCCTTGATGAGCACGGGGATGCCATGCAGCGGACCGCGAGCGCCCTTCTCCTTGCGCTCCAGGTCCAACGCCTGGGCGATGGCGAGCGCGTCGGGATTCAGCTCGATGACGGACAGGAGTGGCAGCGAGCCGGTGCGGTCCATGGCCGCGATGCGCGCCAGGTAGCGCTCCGTGAGGCCGTGCGCGGTGTACTTCCCTTCGCGCATGCCGGCCTGGAGGTCGACGATGGTGGCCTCCTCCAGTTCGAACGGACTGGAGGAAGGCGCAGCGAGCCCCCGCGGGTTCGCGGTGGCGTCCACCGTGGCCAGGGCCGTGACAGCGGCCGAGCCACCGAGGAAGGCGCGCCGGCTCATTTCCCAGGAGCGATGTCCGGAAGGCGTGGGCTTTTTCATGGGGGCGCGCGCAGTACAGCAGTGGCGCATGGATTGTCGCAAGCCATGCGCGCCCGAGCACGGAAGTCCCGCGCAACCCACCCGCTCCTGTTACGGTGCAACCCCGACATGGCCTCGAATCTGACGCTTCTGGCGGGACCTGACGCGCTGCGGCTGCTGCGTGCGCGGGGGCTGCGCGGTGACGACGTGGATGTGGTGCCTGGAGCCTCCGGTGGCCCCAAGTGGTTGGTGCTGGCCGGGCTGGACCGCGCCCTGTTCGGCGAACTCTTCAAGGGACGCACCCGCCCCCTGCACTTGATTGGCAGCTCCATCGGCAGTTGGCGACTGGCGTGTCTGGCCCAGAACGACCCGGTGTCCGCGCTGCGGCGCTTCGAGGCGGCGTACATCGACCAGCGCTATCCGCCCAAGCCTTCGCCCTCCCTGGTGAGCGAGACGAGCGAGCGCATCCTCGATGCGCTCCTGGGCGATGATGGCCTGAAGGAGATCCTCCACCATCCGTGGGCGCGGCTGCACATCGTCACGGCGCTGTGTCGAGGTCCCCTGGGTGTCGAGCATCCGCGCGTCCAGCTCCTAGGCCTGGCGCTGTGCGCGATGGGCAATGTGGTGAGCCGCAAGAGCCTGAGCCTCCACTTGCGCCGCGTCATCTTCGACACAGCCGGCGACACGACGCCCTTCGCGGGACAGAAGGATTTGCCGTCCGTCCACCTGCCCCTGACGGCGGAGAACCTGAAGCCGGCGCTCATCGCCTCGGGCTCGATTCCATTGGTGCTCAGTGGCGTGCGCATCCCCGGTGCGCATCCAGGAGTGTACCGGGATGGTGGCGTCATCGACTACCACCTGGACCTGGACTTCGGTCCTGGTGAGGGACTGGTGCTGTACCCGCACTTCTATCCGTATGTGGTGCCCGGCTGGTTCGACAAGGCCCTGCGCTGGCGACGGGCGCGGCCGGAGAACTTCCGCAGGGCGCTGCTCATCTCCCCGTCCCCCGAGCTGGTGGCGAGGCTGCCCGGTGGAAAGATTCCGGACCGTGTCGACTTCGAGCGGATGACCGACACCGCGCGAATCCGCGCCTGGAATCAGGTGGTCTCCGAGAGCGAGCGGATGGGAGACGAACTCCAGGAGCTCATCGCCACGGGACGACTCGCCGAGCACGTGAGGCCGCTCTGAGCCTGGAGCCGCGCGGCGCTCACTTCCCTGCCGGCGCGGGCTCGCTTTCGAGCTGGACCTCGTCGAGGTAGCACCAGCCCCAGCTCTCACCGGGCTCCAGCGAACGGATGAGGGGATGGGTCGTCTCGTGGAAGTGCCCCGTCGCGTGCTTGTTCTTGGAGTCGTCGCAGCAGCCCACGTGGCCGCACGTCATGCACAGCCGCAGGTGGACCCAGGTGTCATGGAGCTTGAGACACTCCTCGCACCCGCGCGTCCGGGGCCGCACGGGACGGAGCTGGTCCAGGTGGGCACAAGGCCCCGTGCCCGCGCTCGGATGGAACTCGATGGTGGCCTGCGTGTCGATGAGCTCCGCCGCCGTGCGGGGTGCGACGCTCTCCGGTGGCCCGGCCTCCACCTCGAGTCCTTCGGGAGGCGGTGAGCGGAACAGCTCCGCGCCGCGCTCGAAGGCCGTGACCGAGCCCTTGAGGACGAGTTCGTCACCGACCTCGAACCGCGTGTGCGGCTCCACCCGCGACAGCGGCACCCCTTCCCTTCGCAGCTCCAGGACCTTGAGTGCCCCACCGGCTCGCTGGACCAGCACCTCCACCGTCTGTCCGACAATGGGCGCACCCGGGCGGACCGTCACGCGGCGAGAGCCCAGGCAGTCTTCTTCCAAGGCGCAGACGAGCAACGGCTTCTCCAGCGAGCCCGCCAGTCGCAGCGCCGCGTAGCCGGAGCGCCGCACGGCGTCCTCATGGTCCTCGATCTCCTCGGGGGACTGTTGATAGTCCTCGAGGAGAGAGGTCAGCACCGCGACCAGGCTCTCCAGCTCCTCGCACACGACGACGTCCGCGCCTGCCTCGTTCATCGGCTCCACGTCCGCGACCGTGCGCACGCGAGCCACCAATCGCAGCGTCGGATTCTCCATCCGCGCCACCGCCACCACGCGGTGGGCCATGGCGACCTCGTCGTCGACGACCATCAACAGCTTCGCGCGCTGGACGCCCGCCACGCGCAGCGTGCGCTGACGCGCATAGTCGCCGCGAAGCACCGCCATGCCCTCGGCCTCCGCTTCATTCGCGCCCTGGGGACTCAAGGTGGCCACCAGAAACGGAATGCCCGAGCCGCGCAGCACGCGCGTGAGTCGGCGCGCGCCATCTCCGTAGCCGGCGACGATGACGTGGTTCTCGAAGCGGGCGAAGGACTCGGCCGCGAGGGCTTCGGACTCGTCCGTGGAAGGGCCCTCCTGCGCCATCGCGTTGTGACCTCGGCGGGTAAGGCGTCCACCCGCCCAGATGCCCAGCCGGGACAGCAGCGGCGTGAGCACCATCAACATCACCGTGGCCGCGATGAACGCCTGGGAGCCCTCCGGGAGGCCCGCGGGAAACAACCCCAGGCGCCGGCCGCTGCGCTCCAGCACGAAGGAGAACTCCCCCACCTGAGCCAGGAGCAGCGCGCTCTCCACCGCCACCGGCGGGCGATAGCCGAGCGCCAGCACGCTGATGGCCGTCGTCACGGCCTTCACGACGAGCACCGCGACGATGGCCAGCAACACCACGGGCAGGTGCGCCACGAGGAAGCCCACGTCCAGCAACATGCCGACGGAGACGAAGAACGTCGCACTGAAGAGAATCTGGAGCGGGAGGATTTCTCCGAAGGCGTGCTCGCTGAAGCGGCTCTCGCTGACGACCAGTCCCGCGAGGAAGGCGCCCAGGGACACACTCACGCCCGCGAGGCTGGTCAGGAACGCCGTGCCGAAGCAGACCGCGATGACGGTGAGCAGGAACAGCTCCGGTGAGCACGTGCGCGCCACCACCTCCAGCAGCCGGGGCATCAGCCGCCGCGCCACCACCAGCACCGCGACGATGATGCCGAGCGCCTTGGCGAAGGCCCACACGAAGTGGAGCGGTGAGTCGCCCTTCCCCGCCAGGATGGGGACGAGCAGCACCATCATCACCACGGCGAGGTCCTGGAAGATGAGCAGCCCCAGGGACACCTGCCCCACGTCGGACGAGGTCCCTCCCCGGTCTCCGAGCAGCTTGAGGACGATGGCGGTGGAGGACAGCGCGACCAGGAAGCCGGTGAACAGCGCGGGCCGCCACGTCACGCCGAACAGCATGAGCAAGCCCATCATCCCCACGGACGCCAGCCCCACCTGGAGCCCTCCGCCGCCGAAGAGGAGCAGCTTGAGCCGGGCCAGCTTCTCCAGACTGAACTCCAGGCCGATGCTGAACAGCAGGAGGATGACGCCGAGTTCAGCGGCGGAGTTCACCAGCTCCAGGTCCTTCACCAGTGCCAGGGAGTTGGGTCCAATCAGCGCGCCCGCGAGGAGGAAGCCGACGATGGGCACCAGCCTGAAGCGATGGCCCACGTAGGCCATCACCGCGCCCGCGGCGATCAGGATGACAATCTCTTGCAGGAACGGCGGCGCGGCCGAGGCGAGTGGGAACATGGACGGGAGGCGGCGGCCCGGTCGAGCCACACGGGAGCCGAGCCTGCCCCAGCGCGCATGGCCACCCGTGCGCCGCGCGGCGGATTCGTGCACCAGTCACCGTCACGCGGCGGGGGCTCGTCACTTCGCCCCCACGAACGTTGTCCCGCGAACGACGCCGGAATGAACAACGGCCGACACCCTCGCGAGAGGATGCCGGCCGTCGGACTTCAAGAATGCTCGAACCGCTGGAGAGCCTCCGGGTCCGGGCCTGTCAGGCGCCCGTCCCCGGAGGAGACCGCCTCCCCGAGAGGAGGCGGCTTCCGGCTCAGTTCACGCGACGACGACGGTGCAGCAGGCTGAGCAGCGCCAGGGCGAGCATGCCCGCCGGAGCACCCGCGCCCGTGGACGAGCAACCACCCCCATCATCCGGGGTGGCCGTGGCCGCCACCGTGACGCTGTGGGTGGCGTTGTGGCTGTCCTTCACCGTCAGCTTGAACGTGAACGTGGCGCTGTCGTCATCCAGCTCCGGAACGTCCACGTTGAGCACCGCCTTGGTCGACTCGTTGAGCGTCACGCTCGGGCCGCCCGTCTGCTCCCACTTGTAGGTCAGGGCATCGCCATTCGCGTCGGAGGAAGCCGAGCCGTCGAGGGTCATCGACGTCTGGCTGCCATTGAGGATGATGCGGGCCTTGGCCACCGGAGCGACATTCTCCACCGGCGCCGCGGTGATGGTGATGACGACGAGGGAGGCCGAGCTGTTGGCCGCCCCGTCGTTCACCACCAGGCTGAACACCAGGTCGCGCTCGGCCGTCACCGTCGGAGCGGTGAAGGTTGGCTGAGCCGCCGTGGCCTCGGACAGCGTCACGGCCGGACCGCTGATCTGCGTCCACAGGTACGTCACCGTGGTGCTATCGGGGTCGCTGCTCGCGCTGCCGTCCAACGTCACGGTGGCACCGGACACGGCGGAAGCCGCCGGTCCCGCGTTCGCCGTGGGAGCACGGTTCACGTTGCGCACCGTCACCGTCACCGTCGCGTTCACGTTGGCTTCACCGTCGGACACCGTCACGCGGAACGAGAGCGCCGCGTCGTCATCCACTTCGCCCGCGCTGAACGACGCGGTCGCCGTGTTGGCGTTCTGCAGCGTCACGGTGGTGCCCGTCAGCTGGGTCCACGCGTAGGTCAGCGTGTCGCCGTCCGCATCCGTGGCATGGGCCACGAGGGAGACAGTGCTCCGCTCGTCGGCCGTCACCGCGGACGCCGTCACCACGGGCGCACGGTTCGGAACCGGCGGCGCGGTGATGGTGATGACGACCAGGGAGGCCGTGCTGCTGGCCGCGCCGTCGCTCACCACCAGGGCGAAGACCAGGTCGCGCTCGGCCGTCACCGTCGGAGCGGTGAACGTCGGCTGGGCGGCCGTGGCGTTGGACAGCGTCACCGCCGGCCCGCTGACCTGCGTCCACTGGTACGTCAGCGTGGCGCCGTCGGGGTCGCTGCTCGCGCCGCCGTTCAGCGACACGGTGGCACCGGACACGGCGGAGGCCGCCGTACCCGCGTTCGCCGTGGGAGCACGGTTCACGTTGCGCACCGTCACCGTCACGTCCTGGGTCGCATCGAAGGTGCCGTCGGACACCGTCACGCGGAACGTGAGCACCGCGTCGTCGTCCACGTTACCCGCATCGAACGTCGCGGTCGCCGCGTCGGCGTTCTGCAGCTCCACGGTAGCGCCCGTCAGCTGGGTCCACGCGTAGGTCAGCGTGTCGCCATCCGGATCGGAGGCCTGCGACACGAGGGAGACGGTGCTCCGCTCGTCGGCAGTCACCGCGGACGCCGTCACCACCGGAGACCGGTTGGGGATGGCCGCCGGGTTGATGGTGATGACCACCAGGGAGGCCGCGCTGCTGGCCGCACCGTCGTTCACCACCAGGCTGAACACCAGGTCGCGCTGCGCCTCCACCGATGGAGCAGTGAAGGACGGCTGGGCGGAGACCGCGTTGGACAGCGCCACGGACGGGCCGCTGATCTGCGTCCACGTGTAGGACAGCGAGGTGCCATCCGGGTCGCTGCTCGCGCTGCCGTCCAACGTCACGGAGGTACCGGACACGGCCGAAGCCGCCGCACCCGCGTTCGCCGTGGGAGCACGGTTCACATTGCGCAGCGTCACCGTCACCGTCTGGTTCGCGGTGGCACCACCATCGGACACCGTCACGCGGAACGTGAGCTCCGCGTCGTCGTCCACGTTACCCGCGTCGAACGTCGCGGTCGCCGTGTTGGCGTTCTCCAGCGTCACCGTCGGGGTGCCGGACAGCTGCACCCACGCGTAGGTCAGCGCGTCGCCATCCGGGTCGACGCCCTGGGCCACGAGGGAGACAGTGCTCCGCTCGTCGGCCGTCACCGCGGACGCCGTCACCGACGGAGCCCGGTTGACCCTCGTGACAGCCACGTTCACCGAGTCGCTCGCGACGGACGTCCCGTCGCTCACGGTCAGGCGGAACGTCAGCGTCTCCACGCTGTCGGGAGCGGTGAAGCGGGCGGTGGAGGTGGTGGCGTGGGTGATGCCCACGGGCGTACCAGCCGTCTGCACCCAGGTGTACGTCAGGACGTCGCCGTCGGCGTCACCGCCCACGCCGCTCAGCGTGTACTCGGAGCGAGCACCCACGGTGCCGTCGGCACCCGCGTTCGCCGTCGGCGCGCGGTTGGCGTTGAGCACCGTCACCGTCACGTCGTGGCTGGCGGTCGCCGTGCCATCCGACACCGTCACCCGGAACGTCAGGGTGGCGGTGGTGATGACCTCGGCGGCCGTGAAGGTGGCCGTCGCGGTGTTCGCACCGGACAGCGTCACCGCGGCGCCGGACAGCTGCGTCCAGGCGTACGTCAGCGTGTCACCGTCCGGGTCCGTCCCGGTGGCGATGAGGGTCGCGGTGGTGCGCTCGTTGACCGTGACGGGCGAGGCCGTCACCGCCGGCGTGCGGTTCACCGGATTGACCTGCACGTTCACCGTGTCGCTCGCGGTGGAGCTGCCGTCGCTCACCGTCAGGCGGAACGTCAGCGTCTCACCGGTCGCCGTCTCCGGCGCGGTGAAGGTGGCGATGGCCGAGGTGGCGTTGGTGATGCCCACCGGAGTACCGGCCGTCTGCACCCAGGTGTACGTCAGGGCGTCGCCATCCACGTCGCTCGCCGAGCCGCTCAGCGTGGCCACGGCGCGCTCGTTCACGGAGCCATCCAGGCCCGCGTTCACCGTCGGCGCGCGGTTGATGTGAAGCACGTTCACCGTCACGTCCTGCGTGGCGGTCGCCGTACCGTCAGACACCGTCACCCGGAAGGTGAGGACGGCGTTGGCGGCCACTTCGCCCGTCGCGAAGGAGGCCGTCGCGGTGTCCGCGCCGGACAGCGTCACCGGGGCACCGGACAGCTGCGTCCAGGCGTACGTCAGCGTGTCACCGTCCGCATCCGAGGCCGTGGCCATGAGGTTGGCGGTGCTGCGCTCATCGACCGTCACCGACGAAGCGGTGACCACCGGGGCGCGGTTCACGTCGTGGATGACCACGTCCACGGTGTCGTTCACGCTGACCTTGCCGTCAGAGACGGTGAGGCGGAACGTGAGCGTCGTGTCGAAGTCCACCTCGGGGGTCGCGAACGTGGCGGAGGCCGCCGTGTAGCCCGTCAGCGCCACCGGAGTGCCGGACACCTGCGTCCAGAGGTAGGTGACGCTGTCGCCATCCGCGTCGCTCGCGGAGCCGGACAGGGTGAAGCTGCCACGCTCATTCGCCGAGCCATCCAGACCCGCGTTCACGGTGGGAGCGCGGTTGACGTTGAGCACGCGCACCGTCACGAAGTCCGTGGACGTCAGGCTGCCGTCGCTGACGCTCAGCCGCAGCACGATGTCGCGGTCCGACGCCACTTCAGGGGACGTGAAGGTCACGGTGGCCGTGTCGGCGCCGGACAGCGTCACCGCCGTGCCGGAGAACTGCGTCCAGGTGTACGTGAGCGGATTGCCGTCGGCGTCCGTCGCGCTGCCCGCCACCGTCACCGCGGTGCGCTCGGGCACCGTCTGGTCCGGACCGGCGTTGGCGACCGGAGGACGGTTCAGACACACGTTGTTGTCCGCCGCCAGGGAGGTGAACGGCGTGTTGTCGATGCCGCTGAAGGACAGGTTGTCCAGCGCCCAGCCCGTCGCGCCGACGAAGTTGTCGGTGCCGATGCGGAAGCGGATCTGGACCGTCTTGCCAGCGTACGTGGTGCCCAGGTCCAGCGTCGCGGGATCGAGCGTGGGGAAGTTCGCGCTCGTGCCGACGATGGCCTGACGGCCCTGCAGGGGGTTCAGCACGCCCGGGGCCGTATCCAGCACGCCACCGTACAGGGGGACGCCGATGTCGATCCACGTCTGACCATTGTCCTCGGTGAGCTCGATGACGGCGCCGTCGTAGTTGGCGTTCGCGTCGGCCTCGAAGTCGTGGGTGTGGTCGAAGCTGACGATGAACGGCGCGGTGGCGCTCACGTTGAGCGGCGGGGTCTTCAGCCAGAAGTCCGTGGGGAACTCCCGGTTCTCGCCGAAGAACGCGCGGTCGATGAACGCTTCATCGACGTAGACGAGCCCGAAGAAGTACTCGTTGATTTCAGGCGCTTCGCTAGACTCGAGTTCCCAGGGGAGCGTCGCGGGGTTGGACTGGACGTTCTCCGTCCGGCTGGTCTCCGGAGCCTCGTCGTAGTTCGTCACCGCGTTCAGCGCGGCGATGACGTCTCCCGGAACCGCCTGGTTCTCATCGCGGAAGGCGATGATGAACTCCGCGACGGAGGCCGTCGCGGCGCCCGTCAGGGTCACCGGCAGCGCCACCGTCACCTGGCCGAACACGGGAATCTCAGGCAGGCGGACCACGCCCGCGTTGCCGATGACGACACCGCGGGACGGCGAGAACACCGTCACCGAGGCGTTGCGCGCGGGGTGCGAGCCGGTGTTCGCGATGGTGACGACGATGCGACCCGTCTCACCGTTGTCGAGCACACCGTCGCGATCACACGAACCGGTGGGCAGGTCGTCGGAGAGCGTCGCGCTCACGAGCCCCAGCGCGGGACCGGTGCGGAAGCTTTCGACCAGACCCTCGTGGGTGGTGGAGACATAGGACGGGGCCACGGCGCCGACACCGGCGCCACGCTTGGCGAAGGCCGTCCACATCCGCTCCGCATCCGCGGGGTCGATGGCATAGGCACCCGCGAGGATGGCGTCACGCGCCTCCAGGAAGGTGGGCGCGTAGGGCGTCTGCATGTACCCCAGGACGATGTACTGCTTCATCCGGTCCTGAGCCTCCTGGAACGGGTGGACGCGCAGCAGCGACGTATAGGCCTCCCAGAGCATGGTGGCCCACACCTCACCCGAGTTGTGGAACTGCGAGTTCGGGAGGGTGTTCGTAATGATGGGCGCGGTGGTGGGCAGGGCGGACGAGTTCGCGATGTGGCGGAACGTCAGCGCGTTCTTCGCCATGTCGGACGAGTACGTCACGCGGCGGATGCCGAAGAAGGCGCTGTCGGGAGAGCCGTAGCGGGGGGCGAACTCCGCCGCGCCGTACGCACCCGTCCAGTCAGGGTTGGAGGGGACGTTGATGTCCTCCGCCCGGGTCACCATGAGCAGCGCGTGGAAGTCAGCCCAGCCCTCGCCCATGGAACGGCCCTGCTGGTTGACGAGGCCGCCCGCATCGAGGATGAGGCGGTTGCTGATGTAGTGCCCCCACTCGTGCGCGACGATGATGTTGTCGACGGTGCCGTCCGGGCCAATGCTCGGCGCACGGAACAGGCGCACGTTGAGGCCCGGCTCGTTGCGGAGCAGGTTGCCATTCGCCAGGGTGATGCGCAGCGCGGGGATGGTGAGCGTGGTCGAGGTGCCGCCCATGTCCGCGACCGGCCCCGCGGCGTTGTCCGCGATGATGACACCCGTCGCCCCAGCGGCCTGCGCACTGGTGAGCTTGTCGACGAAGCCGCAGCCACCGCGGTCGATGAGGGCGATGTTCCCAGCCACCGCCGCCGCGTTGGTCAGGGGGGTGCAACCGTCCGTGGTGGACGGCCCCCCCGCGGTGACTTCGTCCAGCGCGATGACGACATTGCCCACCACGTCGAACGCCTGGGCACCCATGCCGGATGCGATTCCGACGGCATAGTTACCCGCGACATGGGCCGGAGCATTCACCGTCAGGTACGTCTCGCGCGGACCGGAGAAGCGGTACATCTGCATGCGCGGTGAGGCACCATCCGCCGGCGTCAGCATGTTGGCGTTGTCGGTGCCGCTGTAGTCCTGCGCCTGCGCCTGGATGGGGTCGCCGTCCTCGCCACCGCGCTCGAAGTTGTCGAGCTGCGCGTTGCCCGAGAGTTCGTCGAACCCGGAGTCGTAGTACCAGTCGTGCAGCCAGTTGTTCAGGTAGAACAAGCTGGTCGTCGCCGCGGCGATCTGCTCCGCATTGGCGTTCGGCTGGATGTCGAACAGCATCGTCCGGTCGAACACGCCGGGAGCCGTGACGGTGGGGCGAAGGTCGCCCGCGCTGAAGAAGTCCGGCGCAAAGAGGTCCGCGTACGCGTCCACGTTGTTGCCGGCGGTCACCGTCGCACCCGCCGCGAGCCACGGGTCATTCTGGCTGTAGGGCGCGTTCTGCAGGGTGACGAGCGAGGGAGGAACGAACGCGGGCCGGAAGCCCGTCGGCGCACCGTCCGGGTGCGGCGTGGCGTTCGTGCCAGCGGGACCGTCGTGAGGCGTATACGGGGGTGTGGTGTCCGCGAAGACGCGGTAGCTGAAGGCGGCCTGCTCGCGCATGTCCTTGCGAGACAGCACGCGACCATCCAACGCGGAGATGACGTACGCGTAGGCGTCCGAATCGACGCTGTTCTCGCGGCCGGTGATGACCTCCACGTAGTACGCGGGCACCAGCGCGTTCGGCAGCGCGTAGTAGACCTGCTTGGCGCGGGCGGGCTCGCGAAGGCTCTCTTCCTGAGGTCGCGCGTACGAGGCCAGGGCGTAGCGCGTATAGCGGCCCGTGGGCTTCGCGCTCTTCACCTGGTTCAGCAGGCTGCCGTCGAGCGCGGAGCCCGTGACGTCCTGAAAGGCGGCGGCGATGGCGGACTTCGCCGACAGCTTGAAACGCATCCGCTCCGGCGCGGCCCGCGCCGTCACGTGCTCGGAGATGGTGCCGGAGACCGACACCAGCTCGTTGTTCTTGTTCAACAGCAGCCGGAGGCTCTGGCGGAACACCTCGACGCCGGAAACCTCCTGCGCCACGGTGACGACCTTGACACCCTGGGGCAGCTGCTTGACGGCGGAGACGCGGGCACCGGCCACCTCGAACGACTTCACGCCGTACATCGCCGCGTAGTCGTTGAGCTGGGTGAGGGCCGCCTGCGCCGGCGCCATGCTGGCGTACTGCGCCTTCAGCTTGTTCTGTGCACCACCAGTGGCCCACAGGAAGCGAGGGGCGCCGGTGTGCTCATCCCGGTGGGTGACACGGACATCCGTGTCGGCGTCCACCGGCTTGAAGCTCGCGGCGGTGCGGCCCGCGGGCTTGGCTTCCAGGAATGCGTCGTAGTTCGGCAGCGTCCGGGCGAAGGAGCCAGTACCTGAAAGTACCAGCGCCAGGCCGGACAGCTTGGCAACCAACCTTCTCACGTGGGGGTGCTCCCATGGGATTGCGCGGGGTGGGAGCCGCCCGGGAGACCCGATACGTCGCGTTCCGACAGCCTTGCCGGAAGCTCAGGTCTGTTCTGATTGGCTCCCAGGTGACAAATTGTCACCTGTTGGAGAGATTAGTGCCTTTACTGGTGTAGGTTGAAAGGCGACATTGCGGTTTTTTCTACGATGGCGGGAGATTTCCGTATCCACGAGAGACCTCGTCTGAGAAATCCCCAGTCATTTCAAGGGGCTGCAATGTCCAGGGCCAACATTCCAGTGCTGACGGACCTACCCAGTTTCTCCCGTGTCAAGCCAGACGCGACGGGGAGTCCCGGCGGTCGTCGGGGCACGGACACTCCCCTGCCCCCGGGTTGATCTGCCATTGGGCTGAGGGGCGGGACGGCGCGCTGACGCGAAGGCATCCAAGCGCACCAAAGAGAAAACCCCGGCCACCATCTCTGGCGACCGGGGTCTTCAACCTTGCGGTTTCTTCCGAATCCAGACAGGCCCTCGAAAGACACCAAGTTGCGGGGGCAGGATTTGAACCTGCGACCTTCGGGTTATGAGCCCGACGAGCTACCAGGCTGCTCCACCCCGCGACATGTTGTGTTTGCCTATAAACACCAGAGGCCCGGCTTTCTATTCTCCGGGCCTCTGGCATTCCTAATTGCGGGGGCAGGATTTGAACCTGCGACCTTCGGGTTATGAGCCCGACGAGCTACCAGGCTGCTCCACCCCGCGTCAGCGGCGAGGGAGGTAGTACCGCCCCTCGCCGTGGACTGCAACATCTATTTCCCGCGAACTCGAACACGCGTCACACGTGCTCGAGTCCGGTGAATCACTTGCCGAACTTGCTGAAGAGATCGGCAAGCGTGCCGAAGCCCTTCTTGCCAGCGGCGGCGCCCTGCGGCTGCTGCGTCTTCTGCCACTCCTCCACCTCGGCACGCTCCTCGGCGCGCACCGCGGCGGTGACGGACAGACGAATCTTGCCGGAAGCGTCGATGTCGAGAATCGCCACCTTCACCTCCTGGCCGAGCGCGTAGTGCTTGCGCAGATCCGTGCCGCGCTCGGTGCCCGTCTCGCTGGCCGGCAGCAGGCCCTTGCCACCCGGGAACTGGAGGAACACGCCGTAGGGCTCGATGCGGTCCACCTTGCCCACCACCACCTGCCCCGCCTTGGGACGCGGCGCGGCCGGAGCCGAAGGCGCGGTCTTCTCCGCGGCCACCGGAGCCGTGCGCTCCTCGGGAGGACGCTGCGCCTCCTCCTCGGTGATGCGGCGCAGGCCGATGCGCTTTTCGTTCGCGTCGATCTTCTCGACGGCGACCCAGATGGTCTCGCCTTCCTTCACGACGTCGCGCGGGTGCGCGATGCGGCGATCACTCAGCGCGGAGATGTGCACCAGGCCATCCACGCCCGGACGCAGCTCCACGAACGCGCCGAACTGCTGGAGGCGGACGACCTTGCCCTGCAGGCGGTCGCCCTCCTTGATCTCGGAGATCGCCTTCTTGAAGGGATCTTCCTGCCGCGAGCGCATGGACAGCGTGATGCGCTCCTTCTGCTTGGTCTTGTCGGGCGAGTTGGGCTGCGCGGGCTCCATGCGCAGGATCTCCACCTCCACCTCGTCGCCGGACTTCACCACGTCGCTGGGGTGACCCACGCGCGTGTACGAGAGCTCGGAGACGGGGATCATTCCCTCCACGCCGCCCAGGTCCACGAACACGCCGAAGTCGCGTACGCCAGAGACCTTGCCCTTGACGATGCTGCCCTCGGACAGGGTCTTGCGCGTCTCCGCGGCGAGCGTGCGCTGCTCGTCCTCGAGCAGCGAGCGGCGCGACAGCACCACGTTGCGGTCACGAACCTCCGTGACGCGGAACTTGAGCTTCTCGCCGATGAACTGATCCGGCTTCTCCACGTAGCGCAGGTCCAGCTGGCTGATGGGGCAGAAGGCGCGCTGGTCACCGATGGCGACCTCGACACCGCCCTTGTTCACGCTCAGCACCATGCCCTCGACGGGCATGCCGGAAGCGCGGGCCTCGGCCAGCATCGCCATGGACGCGCTGCCCTTGGCCAGCGCGCGGCTCAGCACGATGCCCTTGGCGCCCACCTCGATGACGTGCGCCTCCAGGCTGTCGCCAACGCCGAAGCGCAGGATGCCCTCGTCGTCCTTGAGCTCGCGAAGCTCGATCATCGCCTCGCTCTTGGACGAGCCCTCCAGCGACACGAACGCGGTGTCCGCGCCGAGCTGGAAGATGGTGCCCTTGACCTTCTCGCCCAGGCGGACGCCCCGACGACCCGGAGCGCCCCCCTCCTTCACCTGCACCTCGAACATCTCGGCGAAGGACTCGGACTCGGGGACCTCCTCGTACAGCGCCGTGGAAGGCGCCGGCGTCGGCGCGACAGGGCGCGGCGTGGGAGTCGGAGTGGCGCCGGAGGCCTCGGCGGCGGCCGTGGTGGCCTCCGCCGTCGCGGTCGCCTCGGCGGGCTGCTCACCCACCGGACCCCGCGTTTCGATGGCACCCGACGCACGCTTCACGACGACCATGGGGCCGGACGGACGGCGCTCGCCGCCACCACCACCGCGGCGCTCACCCCCTGGGCTGCCACCGCCCCGCGGACGGCGCTCCTCGCGAGGAGCTCCTCCTTCGGGACGCGGCTGAGCATCGCGGCCCTGACCGGGACCGCCGCGCTCGCCTCCGCGACCGCCGCCGCCGCCACGACCTCCCTCGCCACGGCTTGCGCCGCCCGAAGGAATGCCGAGCATCACGTCGCCGAAGGTCGCCTTCGGCTTCTTGGGGCCCATTCCGCCAGGACCGCCCGCATTGGAACCGTTCTTCTCGTCGCTCACTGCCGAGACCTTCCTGAGACGAAGTCAGCCCAGACTTCCCGTGAAGCCGGAGCCCATGAAAAAGGCGGCGCACTCTACACGCGCGCCCTGTCGGGAGGAAGCCCCGATGACGCGCACGTGGTCCACACCACCGCCAGGACCCTAACGACGAGAGCCCTTTACGCCATCCCTTCCGACACCTGGTTGCACCCCCAATCAAAGCCTGCCTGCTCCGTCAGGAGCCGAGCCATGGCGCGGACTTAGCGCTTGCGACGCAGGCGGCCAGAAACCTTGCGGAACACCGCGCTGGCCTCCGGCACGCCGAGCGCCGCGGCCACCGCGAAATAGATTACTCCCATTGGGAGGGCGACGGCGATGAATCCCAGGATGGGATGCATCGCGGGGGGGGCGAGGAAGGCCCCGCCCCACTCCGCTTGCACTCCGGGCATGGGACCCAGCACCGAGGCGAGCCCCAGCTTCACCCCCAGGGCCACCATTCCGGCGATCACCGCCGCGCCCCACAGCCGGGGCAGCAACCCCGAAGGCACGCCCACGCGGCCCAGCTGCCTGGAGAGCTTGCGGCGCAGAAGGGTCGACTCCAGCCAGGCCACCATGCCGCTGGAGAGCGTGAGGCCGAGCGCGCCCAGTTCAGGGGGAAGCCCCAGCCACTCGGGCCCGTGAAGGCCCAGGCCCCAGGCCCCCAGCGAGCCCAGCGCCACGCGGACGATGGCGAAGCGCAGCGGCGTCTTCGGATCCTTCAGCGCGTAGAACGCGGAGGCATAGAGCCGGCCCACGGTGGCGGCCACCAGCCCCACGGACGCTCCGATGAGCAGGTACCAGAGGTAGCGCGAGTCCGCCGCGCCAAAGCGGCCCGTCTGCAGCAGCGCCGCGGCGACCATGTCCCCCAGGAAGAAGAAGGCCGCGGCCGAGGGCACCACCCAGAAGGCGATGCGCCGCGCGCCCGCGTCGATGCGCGTCCGCAGCTTCGCGACGACCTCCTCCCGTTCGCCATCCGCCGCGCGCGCCATCTCCGGCAGCTCCGCCGCGGATACCGCCATGCCGAAGAGGCTCACCGGGATGAGGTAGATGGTCTGCGCATAGACGAGCGAGGACATGGCCCGCTCGGAGATGAGCGTGGCGAAGGCGGTGTCCACCCACGCGCTGAACTGCACCACGCCGCGCCCCAGGACGACGGGCCCGAAGCTCTTGAGCACCTGGCGCACCGGCGCCGCCACGGTGGAGAGCGAGGGCCTGAAGCGCCCCAGCAACTTGAGGACGCTCGGTACCTGCACCGCGAACTGGAGGAAGCTGCCCGCCACGACGCCGTAGGCGAGCAGCTCCACCAGGCGCTCCTCGCCATAGCGGCCGCCCAACACCAGCAGCGTGAGGATGATGGCGCCGTTCCACACCACCGGCGCCAGGTACGACAGCAGGAAGCGGCGGTGGCTGTTGAGGATGCCCAGACACCAGGCGCTCAGCACCAGGAAGCCGGTGCCCGGGAAGAGGACGCGCACCACGCGGATGGCCAGCTCGCGCGCGTGGCCCTCGAAGCCCGGGGCGATGAGGTCCACGAAGAGCGGCGTGAAGAGCATGCCCGCGCCCACGAGCAGCGCGGTGGCCAGCGACAGCAGGCCGAACACCGCGCCCGCCACCCGGTCCGCCTCCTCCGTGTCCTTGCGGCCGAGCAGTTGGGCGTACACCGGAATGAACGAGCCGGAGAGCACGCCCTCGCCAAACAGGTTCTGCAGGAAGTTGGGGATGCGCAGCGCCGCCTTGAAGATGGCCGCCGCCGCCTCGTTGCCCAGGTAGTGCGCGAAGACGCGCTCGCGCACGAGCCCCACGAGCTTCGAGGCGAGGATGCCCGTGGCCACGAGCAGCGCGCCTCGGCCGCTGGAGCGCTCGGACCGAGGAGACGGG
Organism: Myxococcus llanfairpwllgwyngyllgogerychwyrndrobwllllantysiliogogogochensis; assembly: GCF_006636215.1. Classification (GTDB taxonomy): domain Bacteria; phylum Myxococcota; class Myxococcia; order Myxococcales; family Myxococcaceae; genus Myxococcus; species Myxococcus llanfairpwllgwyngyllgogerychwyrndrobwllllantysiliogogogochensis. Next base: position 19,097 of record NZ_VIFM01000164.1, read on the forward strand.
GCGGTGGGAGGCGGCGGAGAAGGCTCGGGCACGGAGGCGGTCACGAGCGCCGGACTCTATGCGTGACGTCAAGTGGCATGAAGCAGGAAACCCACCGGGCCCTGTTTCTCTTGACGGTGCCCCCGGCGGATTGCAAGGGTCCATTCCCAATGGCCGAAACCCCGGACAGCGACCTGGACGACGTGGCGCGCATTCGCCGCGTGCTGGCGCGCGAGCTGGAGACCATCAACGAATACGAGTCCTTCGCCCGGGCCGCTTCCCACCCCGAAGTGAAGGCGTTCTTCCTCCACCTGGCGACAGAGGAGAAGGAACACGTGTCCGAGGCGGTTCACATGCTGCGCATGCTCGACGCCAACCAGGACGCCCGCTTCACCAGTCCCATCGCGGCCGGGCACTTCCAGCAGGCCGTCGCCGATGCGGGCACACCCGTCGCGGCCCATTCGCCCTCCCCCACCCCACCGGCGCCAAACGTCATCAACGGCCGGTCCCCGGTGGAGCCGCTCACCGCCCTTCCCCCGCAGCGCCTGATGTACGGCCTGCCCGCTCCGCCGCCCGCCGTGGAGTCCCATCCCCTCACGGTGGGCTCGCTCCGCCGGAGTGGTGGCGGTGGTGGTGGCGGCAATCGCTGAAGACGTTCCTTTTCTTTTCTCCTTGTTGAGTATCTGGAGACTGTTCGATGCCTGACTTCCTTGGACATGCCGAGAACCCGCTCCGTGAAGAGGAGTGGGCGCGCCTGAATGAAACCGTCATCCAGGTCGCGCGGCGCTCGCTCGTGGGCCGCCGCATCCTCGACATCTACGGTCCGCTGGGCGCGGGCGTGCAGACGGTGCCCTACGACGAGTTCCAGGGCGTGTCCCCGGGCGCGGTGGACATCGTCGGCGAGCAGGAGACCGCGATGGTCTTCACCGACGCGCGCAAGTTCAAGACCATCCCCATCATCTACAAGGACTTCCTGCTGCACTGGCGCGACATCGAGGCGGCCCGGACGCACAACATGCCGCTGGACGTGTCCGCCGCCGCGGGCGCCGCGGCGCTGTGCGCGCAGCAGGAAGACGAGCTCATCTTCTACGGCGACGCGAAGCTGGGCTACGAGGGCCTGATGACGGCCAACGGCCGGCTCACCGTGCCGCTGGGTGACTGGACGGTGGCGGGCGGCGGCTTCCAGGCCGTCGTCGAGGCCACGCGCACACTCAACGAGCACGGCCACTTCGGCCCCTATGCCGTCGTGCTGTCGCCCCGGCTGTACTCGGCGCTGCACCGCATCTACGAGAAGACGGGCGTGCTGGAGATCGAAACCCTCAAGCAGCTGGCCTCGGACGGCGTCTACCAGTCCAACCGCCTGCGCGGTGACTCGGGCGTGGTGGTGTCCACCGGCCGGGAGAACATGGACCTGGCGGTGGCCATGGACATGGTGGCGGCCTACCTGGGTGCCTCGAGGATGAACCATCCGTTCCGCGTGCTGGAGGCGCTCCTCTTGCGCATCAAGCACCCGGACGCCATCTGCACCCTTGAGGGCCCCACCGCGGCGTCGGCCCGTCGTTAGTCCGGCCCCTCCGCGCCCTGCTCCCATGGCAAAAGTCCTGGTGATCGACGACGAGGCGAATCTCCGCAAGGTGCTCGCCGCGATGCTGCGCCGGGATGGCTTCGACGTCACCGTCGCGGAGAACGGTGAGCAGGGGCTGGCGGAGTTCCACAAGAACGGCGCCGACATCATCGTGACGGACCTGGTGATGCCCAAGGTGGGCGGCATGGAGGTGCTGAGCACCATCCGCTCCGCCAACCCCGACGTGCCGGTCATCATCATCACCGCGCACGGCACCGTGGACTCGGCCGTGGACGCCATCAAGGCGGGCGCGTTCGACTACATCACCAAGCCCTTCGACCAGACGGAGCTGTCCGCCGTGGTCGCCAAGGCCGCCAAGACGAACGAGAGCGCCCGTCGCTCCGTCCGTCCGGACCTCAAGGCGCGCGCCGCCATCATCGGCGAGTCGCCCCAGATGCAGGACGTCTACAAGGTCATCGACAAGGTGGCGGACACGCCCTCCACGGTGCTCATCACCGGCGAGAGCGGCACCGGCAAGGAGCTCATCGCCACCGCGCTGCACGGCGCCTCCAGCCGTCGCGACAAGCCGTTCATCAAGATCAACTGCGCGGCCATCCCCGCCACGCTGCTGGAGAGCGAGTTGTTCGGCTACGAGCGCGGAGCCTTCACCGGCGCCGTCACCTCCAAGCCCGGCCGGTTCGAGCTGGCCGACGGCGGCACCCTCTTCCTGGACGAAATCGGGGAGATTCCCGTCGAGATGCAGGTGAAGCTGCTGCGCGCGCTCCAGGAAGGCGAGTTCGAGCGCGTGGGTGGCATCAAGACGACGCGCGTGGACGTGCGCCTCGTTGCCGCCACCAACCGCGACCTCCAGGCGGAGATCGAAGCCGGCCGCTTCCGCAAGGACCTGTACTACCGGCTGGCGGTGGTGCCGCTCACCCTGCCCCCCCTGCGAGAGCGCCGCAGCGACATCCTGATGCTCGCGCGGCACTTCGTGGACAAGTACAACCGCCGCCTCAACAAGAAGATCGAAGGCATCACCGACGACGCGCTGGCGCTGCTGCAGGGCTACGCATGGCCGGGCAACATCCGCGAGCTGGAGAACCTCATCGAGCGCGCGTTGCTGTTCGCGGACGGACCGCTCATCACCGCCAAGGACCTGCCAGAGCCCGTTCGGCAGGGAGCGGGCGTCCAGGCAAGCCCCGCTCCGCCCCCCAGCGCACCGACCCTGGAAGTTCCCACGGGTGAGGTGGGCCTGAAGGACATCGTCCGGATGAAGGCGGCGGAGCTGGAGCGGGACCTCATCGTCAAGAAGCTCGATGAGACGGGTGGCAACGTCACCCGGGCCGCGCGGCTCTTGCAGATCAGCCGCAAGTCCCTGCAAACGAAGATGAAGGAATTCGGTCTGCGCGACACCACGCCAGACGAGCAAGAGGACGGCCCCGAGGATTGACCCTCGGCTGGCGGAATTCCTCGTCGCGGGCGCTGGTTTTCGCGCCCGCCCACTCTTTCCAAACCAGGGAGCCTGTATGCGGCCGAACCTTCCCACCCTCGGTGCACCTCCAAAGCGCAGCCCCATCGGGCCCGTGGTCGCCGTGTCACTCATCCTCGGCGGAGCCGCCGGGGGCGTGTGGTGGTGGAAGCAACGGATGGCGAACGCCACGGGCGAGGCCGCCATCCACCAGCCTGTCGCCGAGGCCACCGGCCCCACGGATGCGGGCGCCCTCGCGGCAGCCCCTCTCGCGGCGCCTGTCCCCGTGGACCCGGTGAAGGCCGCGGGCCTGGAGCGCGCGTCGATGCGCATCGAGGGCCCGCTGGAGACGGCCCTCAACAACTCCGCTGGCGCGGACGTGGGCCCGGCCCTGGCGCAGGTGGTGACGCGCACGCTGGTGTGGTGGGTGGAGGTGCCGGGTGAAATCCTGCGCGGCGACACCCTGGACGTGCTCTTCCAGCGCCGCCCCAACGAGGAGCCCCTGGTCCACGCGGTGCGCTTCACCAGCGCCAAGCTGGGCAAGACGCTGAGTGCGTACCGCTACCAGGCCGGAACCGAGGGCGCCGCGCGCTACTACCTGTCCACGGGCGAGGAGCTGGAGCTGCGCCTGGAGAAGTCGCCGCTGGACGACTACGAGCAGGTGACGTCCCTGCTGCGCGACGGTCGCCGCCACAAGGGCGTGGACTTCCGTACCCCGGTGGGCACGCCCGTCAAGGCGCCCTTCGCCGGCGTGGTGAAGCGCAAGAACTGGAACTGGGGCAGCAACGGCAACTGCCTGGAGCTGGTGGAGACGGGCGGCCGTGGCCGTCGTGCCCTCTTCCTGCATCTGGACGAGGTGTCCAAGGACATCCACCCGGGCTCGCGCTTCAACGTGGGCCAGGTCATCGCCCGGAGCGGCAACACGGGCCGCTCCTTCGCGCCCCACCTCCACTACCAGCTGATGACCCAGGATGACCGGGTGCTGGACCCCTTCGACCAGCACAAGACCTACCGCCGCACCATGGCGGCCGGCCACAAGACGGGCTTCGATGACGAGGTCCGGCGCCTGGAAGGGCTGCTCGGAACCTCCGTCGCGGGGAAGTAAAAGCAACCCGATTCTTGACACTCCTTCGACGGCGCGGCTAGCTGGAAGCCCCCGGGCTTGCCGGAAGGCCCGCTCGTTTCGCCGTCGGAGGTCGGATGCACAGGCTTCGCGCCGTACTCGCCGCGCTGACGCTGGGCGCGCCGTTCGCCGCCAGCGCGGCAGATATCACCCGGATCGCTTCCTCCTTCGAGGATGACGATCCGTTCGACCTGTTCATCGACGTCGGGTTCGAACGTACGCAGACTCGCGCGAAGATTGTCCGCGAGCAGCTCGCGCCCGCGGGCACGCCGCCCAACGAGGATGGCTCACCAGCCACGCGCGGTGACGCCGCGGAGCTCTGGTACAAGGGCGTCGATGCCCGCCTCAACCTGAGGCTGGCGGTGGGTCTCTACAGGGACTTGGAGCTGTCCTTCACGCTCCCGCTGGTGTTCCAGCAGAACGAGCGATGGGACTTCACCTCCCAGTCGTCCCAGGAGTCTTCCACCATCACCAACAACTGCATCAACGCGGATGGCTCGACCATCGCGGGATGCCTCTCGGACCCGCAGACCAACGGTGTGCCGCTCTTCGGCGTGCCGCAGGAGAGCTTCCGGGGTGGGCTGGGCAACCTCCACTTCGGCCTGGCCTACGCCTTCTTCAACCAGGCGAAGGACGAGACCAAGCCCACCTGGATTGTCGGCATCGACTACGAGGCCCCCACCGCGAAGGTGAGGGACCCGAGCGTGGACACCACGAACTCGGACGAGCGCGGCAACATCGGCGACCGGGTCCACAAGTACCAGCTCTACACGGCGTTCTCGCGCCGCATGGGCGTGGCCGAGCCGTACTTCAAGGCCAGCTACACCATCCCCGTCCGAGGCCCCCTCTTCTATTCGAACTGCGACCAGCGCACGTCGAACCCGACGAACCTGGGTGCCCCTGGCAACTGCGGTGAAGGTCCGTGGAACCGCAAGGAGACGGGCATCAAGTCGCCGGAGATGCTGGGGATGGTCGCCGGTGTGGAGCTGGTGCCGTTCGACAGGCCTCAGAAGCACCAGAAGTTCACCCTGGACCTGCGGGCCATCGGCAACTACGTGGGCGCGGGCCGGTACAACAACGAGCTGAGCGCGGCGCTTCGCAAGCTGCTCACCTCCGAGGAGTACTTCCAGGTCGGCGGCATGCTCGGCGCCACCGCGAGCGCGTCGGACACCTTCAAGATTCGCGCGTCGGGCACGTTCCTCTACAACACGGACCACACGCTGACGAACGAGGAGATGGGCCAGGACCTCAACGGTGATGGTCAGGTCGACACGGCGGTGGGCTCGCCCGAGCTCAACCCGACGTTCGACTGGCGCTACGACCTGGTCTCCCGCCGCTTCCGCGCCATCGGCAGCACGACGTTCCGCTTCGACCTGAGCGCTTCGTTCAACTTCTAGCGGCAGGTGACACCCGGGAGGCGCGGCATCCACCGCCTGCCTCCCGGTGTCGCGGGCAGCAGCAACGCGGACGCCAGGAGGGAGTACGCGCCTCCTGGGTCCTGCTTCGACTCACCGCTTCAGCGACAGCCCGAGTCGGTAGACGTCCTGTCCCGACCAGCCCGCACGACGCGCCAGCTCGGTGCTCAGGGGCTTGAGCTTCTCGCCGCGAGCAAGCCCCTCTTCGAGTCCGCGCCGCAGCTCCTCCTCGGACCAGCGGCGCTCTCCGGTGCGGCCTTCCACGAGCACCACGACCTCACCCCGGGCCTCTTCCGTCGCGTAGCGCGCGGACAGCTCTGACAGCGGCCCTCGCACGAACTCCTCGTGCAGCTTGGTCAGCTCGCGGGCGACGCACGCACGGCGATCCCCCCAGGCCTCCTGCAGGTCCGGGAGCGTTTCTCCCAGACGGCGCGGAGACTCGTAGAGCACCAGCGTCGCGGACAGCGCGGCCACCTCTTCCAGCATGGCGCGCCGCTCGGCGCCCTTGCGGGGCAGGAACCCCAGGAAGTGGAAGCGCCCCGTGGGCAGCCCGGACGCGCTCAGGGCCGCGACGAGGGCCGTGGCGCCCGGGATTGGAACCACCGTCAGCCCTCGCTCCAGCGCCTCCGCCACCAGTCGCTCTCCGGGGTCGCTGATGGCCGGACTGCCCGCGTCCGTGACGAGCGCGCAGTCATCCCCTTCTGCGATTCGATCGAGGATTCGCCCGGCCCGCTGCCCCTCCGCGAAAGCGGGCAGGCTGACCAGGTCCTTGCCGCCAATGCCGAAGTGGTCCAGCAGCACACGGGAGTGCCGCGTGTCCTCGCAGGCGATGAAGCGCACCGCGCGGAGGGTCTCCAGCGCGCGCGCAGAGATGTCACCCAGGTTCCCGATGGGCGTGGCCACCAGGTACAGCGTTCCAGCCATGCCTTCCCCTTACATGCCCGCATCGAAGGCGCCGGGAATGTGCTCCACGGTGGCGCGCGCTCCACGCCCCACCACGGAAATCACGTCGAAGCGCATCATCCGCTCACGCAGGTCATGAGCGAAGAGATAGTGCAGCGCCGCCTTCACCACCCGACGTTGCTTGGCGAAGGACACGGTGTGCGCCGGGTCTCCCCATACGGCCGAGGAGCGCATCCGCACCTCGACGAAGCACACGGTGTCCTCTCGCTCGGCCACCACATCCAATTCGCCGTAACGACACGGCCAGTTCCGCGCCCTCACCCGCCAGCCCCGCTCCTCCAGGTACCGCACCGCCACCGATTCCGCCTCATCCCCGAACTCCCGCCGCACCCCACGCC
>NZ_VIFM01000165.1 GCF_006636215.1 Myxococcus llanfairpwllgwyngyllgogerychwyrndrobwllllantysiliogogogochensis
CACCTCCCCGCCGACCCCCCCCGCGCGCAAGTGGCACTACCTGACGCGCGTGGAAGCCACGACGCTGGCGTTCCTGCCTCGCGGTGGCGTGGGGAAAGAAGAGGGCTACTTGCAGGTGGAGCCCACGTTCATCCTCGATGGTGGCCGCGATTTCGGCGTCAACGTGGGCGCTCCCGTGCGCTTCCGCATGTGGGGCGGTGGTGACGGCGCGGCCTTCGTGCGTCGCGAGGATTGGGACACGCTCTCGGACTGGGGGCAACTCGTTCGCGGCCTCAAGTTCGGCTCCGAGTACACGCCCTTGGGGGTGTGGGTCGGCGCCTTGGAGGAACACAGCCTCCTCTCCGGGCATCTGGTCCGCCGCTACTCCAACCGCACGAACCCGGACTACCACCCGGCCGGGGGCGTCCTCACAGGCAAGCTGGGCCCGCTCTACACAGAAGCCTTCACCTCGGACGTGCTGGGCGCGCGGGTGATGGGGGCGGAGCTGTCCCTGGACTTGGAGCACGTCATCTTCGGTAAGCCCCAATACGCGGGGCGGTACACGCTGGCGCTGTCGGGAGTGCATGACTGGGGGCGAGCCGGGGGCCGCGCTCCCTCCGTGACGCTGGCGCACCTGGACATCACGACCGGTGTCCTGATTCGGCCCGACTACGAAGCCCATGTGATTGTCGGGGTGGGAGGCCGTCCTGGTGCGGATGGCGCGTGGGGCGCTGTCGTGGGCGCTGGGCTCGACCTGGGGAGAGAGAAGCTCCGTTTGCGGCTCCGGTTGGAGGGGCGGCGGCAGCACGGCGGCTTCCGGCAAGGCTTCTTCGGGCCGGACTACGAGTTGGCGCGCTTCCAGGGAGCGGGGCCTGACGGCGGGCCTCTCGCGGAGGCGACCTTTCCGGATGGCTACTCGGCCTTCACCGAAGCGGAAGTGGACTGGGATGCAGCCGGTCTCGGTGGTCACTCCAGGCACTTCACGCTGACGCTCGGCGCGGAAGCTTTCTCGTGGGGGCGCTTCGATGTCGACGGGCGCGTGGCCATGCAGCTCTTCTCGCGCAGCCTGGAGGTGGCCTTGAAGGGGCTCGCAGTGGGCGCTGGCAAGCCGGGAGCGCGCTACCTCGGGGCGACGGAGGTCCGCTGGAGGTTCCTTGGCGGCAAGCTCTACGCGATGGGGACAGGGGGCACGCTGCTGTTCCCCACGAAGGAAGGGACGCTACGCCCGGGGGCGTTCGCCTCGGTGGGCATGGGGGTGGACAATGCGCGCTGACGCCCTGTTCTTGGCCGTGTTGCTGCTGTCGCTGTCCTCGGGAGTCGCCTCAGGGGTTCAGTCCCCTGGGAGAGGTGGAGCGCTGAGCGAGGCGCCTCGTGTGACCCCGCTTCCCTCGCGGAGAGATGCGCCGAGCGACACGTCCGCACGCGGTCCGGTTGACCTCCCGTCCTCCTTCGCTGGACCCGCTGAGGAACAACGGCGGTGGCGACAGGGGACTCCACGAACAGCCGTGACGCTCGCTGGACCTGGCACCGTATCTGGAGCTATCGGAGGCAGGGGCCCGCAAGCCGTCTCGGCGCGGCAATCCCTCCTCGACTCCCTCGCTGAGGTGAAAGGCTCGATGAAGGGGGCCGAAGCCATGCTCTCCAAACTCGCGGAGCGCGCTCCCGTGTTCAGTGGCAGGGCTCTCAGTGGGGGAGCGTTCACGCGCTATCTCGACCACGGCACCAATGAAGTGGCGTGGGTTCGCGGCGCCCTCGGAAGCGCGACGATGCTGGCGGGGGGCGCGTCGGAGTTGGGGGACTCGGAGATGGATCTTGCCGTCCTGCGCATGGCGGGCCCACGGCTCCAGTCCGCGATGTTCGGTGCCCTGCTGTTCGCCACCTGGGTGGACTTCCTCCAGCTCTCCGACGTCCTGCTGCGCGAGTGCCCGATGTGCGGCGACGAGAAGTTGTTCCTGGACCTCCACCGCGTTCAGGGCTTGATGGAGCCCACGCTGGCGGACCTCGCCTCTCGTGACCCCGAGCGCGTCGAGGCGGCGACCCTCGCGATGCCCGAACTGATGGGGGAGCTGACGCACGAGTTCAACATGATGCTTGCGGATGCCAAGACCGCCATGGAGGAAGGCGGCAAGGTCATGGTAGCGGTGCAGGTGTTGGAGATGCTCGCCATGGTTTCCACGCTGAAGATGGGGATGCCCAGGCTTCCACCGTCCGCCCCCGCGACGCTCGGCGTGGGACTCGTCATGAGTTCAGGCGGCGTCATGGCCGGCTCGAGGCTCGTCGTCTCCGCTGAGTGGGTGGAGATGATGCGCAGGCTCGTCCAGGCGGGCGTCCTCTCCGTTCCCGTGGTGAGCGCGGCCATCCGCATCCACGGTGGTCAGGTCATGATGGCGCAAGCTCACCAGGACCTGCCCGAGGGCGTGCGAGAAGCGCTGGGCGACAGTCCCGAGGTGCGCGGCATGCAGGTGACAGATAGAGCTGGAGCGGGCATGTCCGAGGCACCGAAGCACCACGTCATGCCGAAGGAGCACCGCGAGTGGTTCGAGGCGCGCGGTTTCAAGGGCGACATGGACATTGACCAGTTCTGTGTCCGACTGGAGCTGGCCCACCACGAAGCGATTCACGGAGGTGGCAACTGGAAGCTGGGGCGCACATGGCCCGGTGAGTGGAACCGGATGATCATGCAGACTCTGATGGATGCCGAGGTTGAGGCCGGACGGCTGTTGACGCGGAATCAGGTCCTGGACATCGTCGCGGAACGCATGAAGACCTACCGCGTCCCGATCACATTCACGAAAGGGAGAAGCCGATGACCGATGGACGTTCGTGGCAGGGGAGCTGGAAGGCCCGCCTGTATGAGCGCGTCCGCGAACGCGGCTACGACTCACTCACGGCTTTTGCCGAGGCCCGTCCCACCGCGTCGTTGGTGGCACTGGCAGAGGAACTTGGTCCGGACGACGTTGCAGGAGTTCAGGTGTACGATGGGTTGGTTGCCGAGGCGGTGCGAAGCAAGCAAGTGACCCGCTTGGTGCGTGGGCAGCTCGTGCGCGAGCTATGGGGTAGCCTCCCTGACGGTTGGCCCGCCGTGTTGGATGACGACAACCGCTTCAAGGTCGCCAAGGCTCTTGGCCTCTGGTCCGGCATCGTCCCAGACACCCACAGGGAGCGGGTGCGACTAGCAAGGGAGGTGCTGCGCGCCAATCCGCCGCCCGCTGGCTGGCGCCCGCTCGGACCCGACGACGAGCTTCTCCGGATGCTCCTGCCGGACGACGAAGCTTGAACGGAGCTGGTAGCCCTGCGAGTCAGTGACGGAGCCGCCATGTGTCCCCAGTGTGCCCCTCCAGCGTGGAACGGGGCGGCACACTGGGGGACAGGCTGGGACGGGGCGGGAAGACTGACCCGAGGAGAATCAAGGCGATAGCGGGTAACAGCGCGTCCTGCTTGGGGTTTTCTACCGCCCAGAAGTGAGTTGGAAGCTCACGCCTCCGGGCCCGACGCTGAAGCCCGCGTGGGGGCCGAAGAGGAGCAGGGAGAACAGGGCCATGCCCAGGCACATGAGGGCGACCTTTCGACCCGTGCGCAGGGAGTGGAAGAACGTCGTCTCGTAGTTGGCTCCCACGAAGCGCAGCGCGAAGAGCAGGCCAACGGGCAGCAGCGGCGTCTCGTTCACCGTGAACCAGAGGGTGGAGAGCGCGAGCAGTTGGTAGTAGCGCTTGCGGCTCAGGTGGAAGCGGTCGTCGTATTCGGCGGCGGCGTGCATGGGCTGCCTTTCTTTCGTGCGAGGCCAGGTGTGCCGCCGCGTCGATTGCAGGGGGCTCGCCACTCGCAGGCGCACGTCGTTCCGGTGGCTTGGAACGCGCCGTCGTCCGGGTGATGGGACACCCGGTCCGACGTGACAGCCGAGCGGCTGGCCTCATGGAGAGACGCTGCTTCGGAGCCGTGCGAGGTGACGTCGGGTGTGCTTAGGTCCGCCGCCTGTATGACTTCGACTCCGCTCACCTATCGCCGCTATGGCGGCTCGCTCCAGGTCGACATTCCTTCCTTCGATGTGCTCGTGGAGGCCGCGCGCATTCCCGAGACGCAGTGGATCGCCACGGCGTGTCCGCTGGAGGGACTGAGCTGTGACTCGGCCTTCCTCAAGTTCCTGGACACGGACGGCAATGCGCGCGTCCGCGTGGCGGAGGTGCGCGCCGCGGTGGCCTGGGCCGCGAAGCACTTGAAGGACCGGCGCGGCGCGGACGCGAACAGTGACGTGCTGGACTTGAACGCGCTGTCCTCGGACGCGGCCTCGCTGCGGACCGCGGCGGAGATGATTCTGCGCACGGTGGGCGCGCCAGACATGGGGCGCATCTCGCTTGGCCAGGTGCGAGCGAGCGACCTGGAGCTGCGCAAGTCGGGGCAGAACGGTGATGGCATCATCGCCCCGGAGCGCCTGCCGGAGTCCCTGCGCCCGCTCGCGAAGGACGTCATGGCGTCCTTCCCTGAGCTGAAGAACCGCTCGGGCGAGGCGGGCGTGGATCGGCCGATGCTGCAGCGCTTCCGCGAGGCTCGCGAGGCGCTGCTGGCCCATCTGGGCAAGCGTGGCGACGTCTTCGTATGGGGCGAAGAGAGCGAGTCGCGCGCGCGACGCATCCGCGAGGTGGCGCCGCTGCTGGACACCTACTTCCTCCAGTGCCGCCTGGTGGCGGTGCAGCCGGAGGCCGCGGCCAACTTGAGGCTGCGCGCGGAGCGGGTGGAGAGCTCGCTGGGTGACTCGGCCGCGCTGGGCAAGGCGGCGGGGGATCTGCCCATCGCGGTGCCGGAAGCCTCGGGCGTGCTGGAGTGGGCGCGGCTCTTGCGCGGCCCCTCCTATGAGCAGCTGCAGTCGTTCCGTCGCGACGTCGCCGCGCCGGTGACGGGAGACTCGGAGCGCCTGTCGGACACGGCGTGGCGCGAGCTGGTGGCGAAGGCGGACGCCGTGCTCGCATGGTTCACCCAGCGCGAGGCGAACCCGGTGCACAAGCTGGCCGACTCGCTGCCCACCGTGTCGCTCACGGACCTGGACGCCATCGATGTGGCCAGTCAGGCGGACCTCGCGCTGGCGCCCACGCTGGCCGCCATCGTCGAGCTGGAGCGACTGGTGCTCTACCAGCGCTGGCTGCTGGTGTTCGCCAACAACTTCATCAGCATGCCCAACCTCTATCTCCCCAAGGCGCCCGCGCTGATGGAGAAGGGGACGCTCATCCTCGGCGGACGCAAGTACACGCTGTCGGTGCTCGCGAAGAACCGCGCGGAGCACGCGGCGCTCACGAGTCAGGGCACCACGTGCATCCTCTACGTGCTGGTGGCGCCCAAGGACGGCACGCCCGGCTACGAGGTGGCGGTGCCCGTCACTCGCGGTCGGAGCACGGACTTGGTCGTGGGCAAGCGCGGCGTCTTCTACGACGTGGATGGCCAGGAGCACGACGCCACGGTGACGCATGTCGTCCGCCAGCCCGTGTCGCTGTGGGAGTCGATGACCATGCCCTTCACTCGCATGGCCTCGTTCATCACCGGCAAGATTGAAGGGCTCGCGTCGGCGGGGGAGAAGACCTTCGACGCCACGCTGGAGCAGGGGTATTCGCAGACCGTGGCGGCGGCGCCCGCTCCCGTCGCGGCTCCGGCGGCGGCTCCGGCCCCATCTCCCGGTGGGCTCGCGGGAGTCATCGCGGCGGGCAGCATCGCGGCGGCGGCGTTGGGCTCGTCCTTCGCGTTCATCGTCACGCAGGTGAAGTCGCTGACGATGGTGGACGTCATCACCGCGGCGTCCCTCATCGCCATCGTCGTCATGGCGCCCGCGGGCCTGCTCGGCTGGCTGAAGCTGCGGCGCCGCAATCTGGCGCTGCTCCTGGAGGGCTCCGGCTGGGCGCTCAATGACCGCCTCATGTTGACGCATGGACTGTCCACGCTCGTGACCCGGCGTCCGAGGCTGCCCCGGGGAGCGCGCGTGGACCGACGGGACATGGTCCGCCCGGCGATGCTCGCCCAGCAGGACGAGGATGGCGAGACGGAGGGGCTGTCCGGCTGGGCTCGGTTCGGGCTCGGGGCGCTCATCTTCTTCGTGCTGCTCTGGCAGGTGCGCAACCCCATCCTCACGTGGATGTGTGAGAAGGCGTGGCTGTCAGGCGCCACGTGTGTCGCGCTGCTGCCCGCGCCGACGCCCGTGGTTCCAGTCGTTGCCCCCGCCGTGCCGACGAAGTAGGGGTTTCGCGGGGCCCGGAATCTTGCGAGCCTCTCCGGGCCCCCTACGCTGGCCTCGCCATGACGACCCTCTCGCCGCTGCTGGAGAAGTTCCGCGTCCACCTGGAGGACGAGAAGGGGTCGTCACCGCACACGGTGCGCAACTACCTGGTCGACCTGGTGGACTACGAGCGCTACCTCGTCGAGCGGATGAAGCTCTCGCTCCTGGCCGGCTCCCACGCCGCCATTCGCGGCTACCTGGGCACGCTGAGCGTGGACCATGCCCCCGCGAGCCGCGCCCGTCGGCTCGCGTCCATCAAGTCCTTCTACAAGTACCTGGTGCGGCAGAAGCTCCTGCCCGCGAGCCCCGCGAAGCTGGTGAAGAGCCCCAAGCTGCCCAAGGCGCTGCCCAAGGTCCTGCCGGTGGAGGAGGTCTTCGCGCTCCTGGACGTGCATGACTTGAAGACGGTGCTCGGGCTGCGCGACAAGGCCATCCTGGAGTTGCTCTACGGCGGCGGGCTTCGCATCAGCGAGCTGTGTGACTTGGACCTGCTCGCCGTGGACCGGAGCGGGCGCATCGTCCGGGTCATGGGCAAGGGCAGCAAGGAGCGCCTCGTCCCCGTCAACGCGCAGGCCATCCGCTCGCTGGAGGCATACCTCGCCCGGCGCGGGGAGCTGTTGGCGGAGCCGAAACCCAGCCAGGCGCCAGAGGCCATCTTCCTCAACTTCCGTGGGGGACGGCTGACGCCTCGGAGCATCCGCCGACACCTGGACGCGCACGTGCTGAAGTGCGCGCTGGCGCGCAAGGTGAGTCCACACGCGCTGCGTCACTCCTTCGCCACGCACCTGCTCGGAGGGGGCGCGGACATCCGCAGCATCCAGGAGCTGCTGGGCCACGCGAGTCTGTCCACCACGCAGCGGTATACCCACGTCAGCTGGGAGCAGCTCCAGCAGGTCTACGACGCGGCCCATCCCCGGGCGTGAGGGTGCACCTCGCCGCTCCCTGGCGCGAGGAAACGGTGCGGGAGCGGACAGGCAGGCGGTGTTCCTTGGAAACGCGGGGCGCGGCTTGTTAAACCCGCTCCATGTTCCACGGAACCACCATCCTCTGTGTGCGGCGTGACGGGAAGGTCGCCATCGCCAGCGACGGGCAGGTCTCCCTCGACAAGACGGTGATGAAGAACACGGCGAAGAAGGTTCGCAAGCTGGGCGAGGGCCAGGTGCTCGCCGGCTTCGCGGGCAGCACCGCCGATGCCTTCACCCTCTTCGAGCGCTTCGAGGGCAAGCTCAAGGAGCACCAGAAGAACATGGCGCGCGCCTGCGTGGAGCTGGGCAAGGACTGGCGCACCGACAGGTTCCTTCGTCGGCTGGAGGCGCTGCTCGTCGTCGCGGACAAGGACAAGACGTTCATCCTCTCCGGGGCGGGTGACGTGATTGAGCCGGACTACGGCATCGCCGCGGTGGGCAGCGGAGGCCCGTATGCGCTCGCCGCCGCGCGCGCGCTCATGGCGCACACGCAGATGCCCGCGCGGGACGTGGCTCGGGAGTCGCTCTCCATCGCCGGCGAAATCGACATCTACACCAACGCCAACATCTCCCTCGAAGAGCTCTAGGAGCCCCCCGTGGCCGAATCGCGAAAGCCGTCCGCCTTCACGCCTCGCGAGGTGGTGAGCGAGCTGGACCGTTACATCGTCGGGCAGAACGCCGCCAAGCGCGCGGTGGCCATCGCCCTGCGCAACCGGTGGCGCCGTCAGCAGGTCAATGACGACCTGCGCGACGAAATCCACCCGAAGAACATCATCATGATTGGACCCACCGGCGTGGGGAAGACGGAGATTGCCCGCCGGCTGGCGAAGCTCGCGCAGGCGCCCTTCGTGAAGGTGGAGGCCTCCAAGTTCACCGAGGTCGGCTACGTGGGCCGCGACGTGGAGTCGATGATTCGCGACCTCGTCGAGAACGCCATCTCCCTGGTGCGCGAGGAGGAGACGGAGAAGGTCCGCCCCCGCGCCGAGGAGCTGGCCGAGGACCGGCTGATGGAGCTGCTCCACAGTGGCGGCTCCCGCGCCGCAGCGCCTGGGAGACACCGAGCGGGAGAAGCTCCGCGCCCAACTGCGCGCGGGAACGCTCGATGACCAGTTCGTGGACGTGGAGACGAGCGACAGCGGGCAGACGTTCATGCGCGGCTTCTCCGGCCAGGGCATGGAGGAGATTGGCGTCAACCTGCAGGACCTCTTCAAGAACATGCCGGGCATGAGCAAGACGCGCCGACGTCGCGTGCGCGTGCCGGAGGCGCTCCAACTGCTGCGTCAGGAAGAGGCCCAGAAGCTGGTGGACCCGGACCGCGTGCAGCGCGAGGCCGTGGTGCGCGCCGAGTCGAGCGGCATCGTCTTCATCGACGAAATCGACAAGATCGCCAGCCGCGAGGGCGCCAAGGGCAGCAGCGGCCCGGACGTCTCGCGCGAGGGCGTGCAGCGAGACATCCTCCCCATCGTCGAGGGCTCCACCGTCAACACCAAGTACGGCATGGTGAAGACGGACCACATGCTCTTCATCGCGGCGGGCGCGTTCCACGTCTCCAAGCCCAGCGACCTGATTCCCGAGCTGCAAGGGCGCTTCCCCATCCGCGTGGAGCTGGAGGCGCTCTCCGGTGACGACCTCATCCGCATCCTCCGCGAGCCGAAGAACTCCCTCCTGCGCCAGTACACCGCGCTCCTCCACACGGAGGGCGTGCGCCTGTCCTTCACCGACGACGCGGTGACGGAGCTGGCGCGCATCGCCCAGCAGGCGAACGAGCGCACGCAGAACATCGGTGCTCGCCGCCTGCACACCGTGCTGGAGCGACTGCTCGACGAAGTGTCCTTCTCCGCCAGTGAGCTGGGGCCCCGCGACTTCCAGGTGGACGGCAATTATGTGCGTGAGCGCCTGAGTTCCATCGTCCAGGATGAGGACCTGTCGCGCTACATCCTCTAGCGCGCTATATGGCGCGCTCGCAGCCGTTCCCCCCACCACGAAGGAAGGTAGACACCCTTGCCGCAGCCCGTGCCCTCCGCCGCCGCCTCGACTTCCAACGACACCCTCATCTCCAAGGCCAAGAGCCACCTGCTGCAGAACTACAAGCAGCAGCCCATCGTCCTGGTCAAAGGTCGGGGTACGCGCGTGTGGGACGCGGACGGTCGTGAGTATCTGGACCTCATCGGCGGCGTGGCGACGTGCGCGCTCGGACACTGTCATCCGGACCTGGTGGCGGCGGCGCACGCGCAGCTGGACTCGCTGTGGCACGTGTCGAACGCGTTCTACTCGCAGCCGCAGATCGATTTGGCGGCGCAGCTGTGTGAGTGGAGTGGGTTCGAGCGCGCCTTCTTCTGCAATTCCGGCGCGGAGGCCAACGAGGCGCTGCTGAAGCTGGCCCGCAAGGTGATGAAGGACCGGGGCACCCCGGAGCGCTACGAGGTCATCACCTTCGAGCGCAGCTTCCACGGCCGCACCCTGGCCACCGTCACGGCCACGGGACAGCCGAAGTACCACGCGGGCTTCGAGCCGCTGCCGGCCGGCTTCCACCACGTGCCGTACGGTGACCTGGAGGCGGTCCGCCGCGCCGTGGGTCCGGCCACCGCCGCCATCCTGGTGGAGCCCATCCAGGGAGAGGGTGGGGTGCGTCTGGCCCCCGAGGGCTTCCTCAAGGGGCTGCGCGCGCTGTGCGACGAGAAGGGCCTGTTGCTCCTCGTCGACGAAATCCAGACGGGCATGGGGCGCACCGGCATCCCCTTCGGCTTCATGCGCGAGGGCATCCGGCCGGACGCCATCAGCATGGCGAAGGCGCTGGGCAATGGTCTGCCCATTGGCGCCATGTTGTGCCGCGAGGACGTGGGCGCGAGCCTGTCCCCGGGCAGCCACGGCTCGACGTTCGGCGGCAACCTGGTGGCCGCCGCCGCCGCCAACGCCGCCCTCAAGGTCATCCGCCAGCCGGGCTTCCTGGACGAAGTGACGGCCAAGGGTGCGTACTTCCTGGGCCGGCTGCGGGAAATTCAGGGCAAGCTGCCCCCGGGTCGCGTCGTCGAGGTCCGAGGACAGGGCCTGCTGGTGGGCCTGGAAGTGGACCGGGAGGCGCCCCAGGTGCTCGGCAAGCTGCGCGAGGCCGGGGTGCTGGGCAACGCGGCGGGTGAGCGGACGGTCCGTTTCGCCCCTCCGTTCACCGTCACCCGGGAGGAGTTGGATCAGAGCCTCGCCATCATCGAGCGGGTGCTGATGGCCCTCTGAGGCCGATTTTCCGCCGGATGGAGCCTGGGCGGGGGCACTGGGTGTTTGACGCCCCGCGTCCCCCAAACCTAGGCTCGACCTTTCGGCAACCCATTCGTGGACCGTCCTGTGAGCGCGCCAAATACGATTGTCGGCCTGGGGGCCCGGACGGACCACATCGCCACGGTGCCCAATCTGGACTTCGCTCGCCTCCAGCTTTCGTCGGAGGAAGCGTCCGTCCTGTCGCTTGTCGGCAGGGTGGAGCGCATCGACCAGGTGTTGTCACGCTCTACCCTGGGTGAAGCACGCACCATCGCCGTGCTGCTCGCCCTGCGGGCCAAGGGGGCCATCGTCCCCGCGCGCGTGGTGCAGAAGAACCAGCCCGCTCCCGCGGTGGACGCCGCGCTGGCCGAGGAAGTGGACCTGGAGCCGGAGCGGAAGAAGGAGATCATCGACCTGGAGCGTGCGCTGGACGGGTTGGATCACTTCGCCGTCCTCGGATTGCGCCCCGGTGCTCCGGCCGCCGAGGTGAAGCAGGCGTACTACAACGCGTCCCGCCGCTATCACCCGGACCGCTACTTCGGAAAGAACCTGGGCAGCTTCCGCGCGCGCATGGAGCGCATCTTCCGGAGGCTCACGGACGCCCACAACATCCTCACCCAGCAGGACAAGCGGGACGCGTACCTCAAGGCGCACCCGGCGCTCGCGACGGCTTCCGTGGCCGCCGCGACCCCCGCGCCCGTGCCCGTGCCGGTGATGGATCCCACCCAGGAGCTGATGCCCTTCGCTCCCACGCCGCGCCCGGCGCGCCTCTCGTCCCCGCTGCAGGCGTCCGCCCCGTCGACGCCACCTCCGGTGCAGGACGCGGAGTCGGAGGCACGCAGGGCGGAGCGGCAGGCGCGGCTCGCTCGGCACCCGTACATGGCGCGCAACGTGCGGCTGTCGGAGTTGGTGGCGCGCGGCAAGGCGGCCATCGCCCGAGGCGACTGGGAGCGGGCCTACCAGGACTTCCACCAGGTCCAGACGTTGGACCCGAAGAACCGCGAGGTGACGACGCTGCTGACGGAGGCGCGCCGCCGCCACGACGAACAGCGTGGGGCCATCGAGCTGGCGCGCGGGCGGGAACTGGAGCAGCACGGCGATACCGTGGGGGCGCTCGCGGCCTATCGGCTGGCGTATTCCCTGGATGGGCAGAACCCGGAGGCCGCCTTCCGTGCGGCCAGACTGGGACTCCAGCAGGGCCAGGACGTGGGCGAGGTTCGCTCCCTGGCACAGCGTGCCGTGGACCTTCAGGGAGGGCGAATCGAGCACCATTTGTTGCTGGGACGGGTGCTCGCCGACGCGGGATCGAAGAAACTGGCCAAGCGGGTCTTCGAAGATGCAGCGAAGTTGGATCCGGACAATGCCGAGGCCAAGGCGGCGCTCAAGAAGCTGCGCTGGACGTTCTAGGATGAGCACGCTCTCTCATGGCTGATCCCGAACCCCTCATAGGCATCGACCTGGGGACGACGAACAGCATCGTCGCCACCGTCCAGGACGGGCAGCCCGTCGTCATCAAGAACCGCACGGGCCAGGCGCTCACGCCGTCGGTCATCGCCGTGTCCAAGAACGGCAAGCGGCTGGTGGGTGGCATCGCCAAGCGTCAGGCCATCACCAACCCGCAGGAGACGGTGTACGCGGCCAAGCGGCTCATCGGCCGGAAGTTCTCCTCGCACGAGGTGCAGGACGCGCTGCGCTCGTTGCCCTACGAGGTGGTGCCGGGGCAGCACGATGACCTGCGCATCCGCATGGGCGGCAAGGACATGTCGGTTCCGGAGATCAGCGCCATGATCCTCCAGGAGCTGAAGGCGGACGCGGAGGCGCACTTCGGCAGGCCGGTGAGCAAGGCCGTCGTCACGGTGCCGGCGTACTTCAACGACGCCCAGCGGCAGGCCACCAAGGACGCGGGGCGCATCGCCGGGTTGGACGTGCTGCGCATCATCAACGAGCCCACCGCGGCGGCGCTGGCGTATGGCTTCAGCCGCACCGTGAATGGCCGCGTGGCCGTGTTGGACCTGGGCGGCGGCACGTTCGACGTGTCCGTGCTGGAGATCAACCAGGGTGTCTTCGACGTGGTGGGCACCGGCGGCGACACGTACCTGGGGGGCGAGGACTGGGACAACCGCATCATCGAGTGGCTCGTCTTCGGCTTCGCGAAGGAGCACGGCATCGACCTGCGAAAGGACCGCATGGCGTTGCAGCGGCTCAAGGACGCGGCGGAGAAGGCGAAGGTGGAGCTGTCGAGCGTGAAGGAGACGCAGCTCAACCTTCCGTTCATCAGCACGCCTCCCGGGGGCGGCGCCGCGCTGCACCTGCAGGCCGCGTTGTCCCGCGAGAAGCTGGATGACCTGACGGCGGACCTGGCCGAGCGCGTGGTGGGCATCACCACGGAGGTGCTGGGCGAGGCGGGTGTGCGGGCCTCGGAGCTGAAGGAGGTCATCCTCGTCGGTGGCATGTCGCGCATGCCCAAGATTGTCGAGGCGGTGCGCGGCTACTTCCGCCGTGAGCCGTGCAAGGGCGTGCATCCGGACGAGGTGGTTGCGCTGGGCGCCGCGGTGCAGGCGCACGCGCTGGTGGCGCAGGAGGGCGAGCTGCTGCTCCTGGACGTCACGCCGCAGAGCCTGGGGGTGGCCATCGCCGGCGGCTACGTGCGGCGCATCATCCCGAAGAACACGACGGTGCCCACGTCGGCCACGGAGGTCTTCGCGACGTCGAAGGACTTCCAGCGGCTGGTGAAGATCATGGTGCTCCAGGGCGAGCACGAGCTGGCGCACCAGAACGAGCTGCTGGGCGAGTTCGTCCTCACCGGTCTGCGCGAGGCACCTCGGGGGCAGGTGGAAATCGAGGTGACGTTCGACATCAACGCGGAGGGCATCGTCTCCGTCTCCGCGCGCGACAGGGAGACGGGCCTGCGCCAGTCCATCACCGTCACCGCGTCCAGTGGACTCACCGAGGAAGAGCTCAAGCGCATCATGGACGAACAGCGCGGCTACCTCATGGCCGCGCGCATCTCCGAGGAACTCAAGGTCAAGCGCATGGAGCTGGACTCGCTCGCGCGCGATGTCATGGATGCGCTGACTCGAGCGAGGCTGTTGCCCGGGGGTGGTGGGCTTCCCGCCGACGCGGTGCCTCGCGCGGAGCAGGTGCTGGAGCATGCGCGGCAGGTTCGCGCGGGTGAGGACGTGGGGGCGCTGGGCCGTGCGTGTGAGCTGCTCACGGGATGTCTGACCCAGCTCAAGGGCCCGTCACGCAGTGGCATGGGGCGATAGATGAGCACCCAGCGCGCCAACCAGCTCGTCGAGGCGGGACTGTGGCTGCGCCTGAGTGGCGACGCCCAGGGTGCGCAGAAGCTGTTCGAGCGGGCGCTCGTGCTGGACCCCGACAATGTCCGGGCGCGCGAATCCCTGGCCGCGCTGGAGACCCCATTCGGACGGAGTAGCCCGTTCGCGGGGGCATCGGCGGATGCGTCCACGCGAGGCACGCCACTGCCCTCGCTGGATGGCGACTGGGGCGCGTGGGCCGAAGGCGAGGGCCATCCGCTGGACGAAGAGGACGAGGAGCGTTCTCCCAGCGTGCTGATTCCAGAGGGCGACGGACCTCCACCAGGAGGTGACGTGCTGGACCTGCTCTCGCGCGACGAGCCCACCACGCAGGAGTACGGCGTCCCCGAGGGTGACACGGACGAGTTCGGTGTCCCCGTCACGGAGAGCGAGCTGGAGCGGTTGCTGCGCGGCGCGGCCGACCTGCTGGAGCTGGATGACCACTCGGGCGCGGTGGACCTGCTGTTCAAGGCGCAGGAGCTGGCGCCGGGAGACCCGCGCGTGGATGTGCTGCTCATCCGCAGCGAGCGCATGCTGATGGCCATGCTGGAGTCGAAGCTGGGCGACCTGGGCCGTGTGCCCCGCGTGCGCCTCCAGCCGGACGACATCATCTGGCTCAGCCTGGACCACCGCGCGGGCTTCGTGCTCGCGCAGATTGATGGCGCCGTGACGTTCGAGGACCTCTTCTCGCTGTCCGGGATGACGCGGCTGGATACCGCCCGCATCCTCGCCCAGCTCCTCGACGAAGGCGTCATCGCCGCCGCCTGACCTCCCTCGAAGCCGGGTTCACGCAGGCGCGCCTTTCTGGGTGTGTTGACAGGGTCCTGTCATGATGACAGGTTGTTTCGTGTTCGCGCGTGAGTCGAGGCCACTCCTGGGCCCGCGTCGCGCGGGAGGCACACACCCAATGAAGCATGACGCCAGCATTCCGGCGCTGCCCTGTGTCGCGCTCGAACCGACGCTCGAGTTCTACGGCCTGCTGGGCTTCGAGGTGACGTACCAGCAGCGTCTGCCGAATCCCTATGCGGCGACGCGGCGTGGAGGGGCCCAGCTCCACTTCTTCGGTGTGAAGGGGTTGGACCCGCTGGCGGCCTATAGCTGCTGTCTCATCATCGTCGACGAAGTCGAGCAGCTGCATGAAGGCTTCGCGGCGGCCCTGCGAAAGACCTACGGCAAGGTGCCCGTGCGAGGCGTGCCGAGAATCACCCGGATGAAGAAGGGGCAGACGCGCTTCACCGTCGTCGACCCGTCCGGCAACAGTGTCATGTTCATCCGTCGCGACGAGCCTGGTGGCTACGGTGACGACGAGGACGACTCCGCCACGCTGTTGGGCAAGGCCCTGAAGACCGCCCGGCGGCTGCGTGACTTCAAGAGTGACGACGCGACGGCCGCGAAGGTCCTCGACGCCGCGCTGAAGAAGCCCGATGCCGGCACGCCGCTGGAGCGAGCGCGGGCGCTGGTGGCTCGTGCCGAGCTGGCCGTGGCACTGGCGGACCTGCCGCGTGCGAATCAATCGCTCCGCGAATTCGACGCCCTGGTGCTCCCGGCTTCGGAGCGGGCGTCGCTCGAGGCGGACAGGGCCGCGGTCGACACCCTCATGCGCACCCAGGAGTAGGGCGGGCCCGGGGGCAATGACCCCGAGCCCACGTGCCACGGCTACGCGCGGACGACGCCCGTCCACACGCCCTTCACCACCACATCGCCGCGCTGGTTGCGCGACTCCGTGTTGACGACGACGAACTCCTTGCCGGCCTTCACGTAGATGTTCTCGATGCGGCCCGTGGTCGTCATCACGTCGCCGGGGCGCATGACGTCCAGGAACTCCAGCTCCTGTTCACCGTGCACCAGCATCAGCAGATTCACGCCCAGCTCCGGGTCCGCGACGGCCGCGCCGAACGGGCGGATGGCGAAGACGACGGCGAAGCTGGGGAACGCAATCAGGTCGCCGTACGGGCCCTGCTTCGCGGCGGTGTCGTCGTAGAGGAGGGGACTGACGTGCTCAGGCGGCTCGCCCGGTGTGCCGGCGGCGGGATGCGCGCCTCCCACGGCCAGGGTGAACTCGCGCAGCTTCTCCGCGCCAATCGTGTACGTGTACGGGCCGTATTCCCGGCCGATGAAGCGCTTGTCGATGGCCATGGCGACTATCCGATGGAGGCTTCGACGACGGCGCCCTTGAGGACGGCCTCGCCGCGCTGGTTGGTGGCGGTGACTTCCGTGGTGAGCCGGTCCGCTTCGATGGCGGTGACCTTGCCTTCGAACGTCACGACATCCTCGGGACGAACAGGGCGCGAGAAGCGCGCCTT
Source organism: Myxococcus llanfairpwllgwyngyllgogerychwyrndrobwllllantysiliogogogochensis (assembly GCF_006636215.1). Classification (GTDB taxonomy): domain Bacteria; phylum Myxococcota; class Myxococcia; order Myxococcales; family Myxococcaceae; genus Myxococcus; species Myxococcus llanfairpwllgwyngyllgogerychwyrndrobwllllantysiliogogogochensis. The sequence goes on from NZ_VIFM01000165.1 coordinate 16,073, forward strand.
CACCTTGCGGATGCGGCCCGGGTCTCCCACGAAGACGGCGACGGCTTCCACCGCCCAGCCCAGCGTGCAGAGCCCCTGCAAGATGACGCCGTCGAGGCCGGCCACCTTGCCGACCTCCGGGTCGATGTGGATGGGATTGAAGTCCCCGGATGCGCCCGCGTAGTAGATCGGCCGGTACAGGTCGCACTCGCGGACGTGCGTGAAGGTATCGCCTACCTGGAAGGTGCGTGCCATGAGGCCCTTCGATCTAGCACGGAGGCCCCGCTCGCTCACCCCGTCGCGGAGCCCTGATCCAACGGGTCATCCACTTCAGAGCCTTCTCGGCGCTTGCGGTACTGCTCGCGCACATACGCCACCAGCTGGTCCAGGTACGAGGACAGGGGCGGGCAGCGCACGCCCGTGCCGTCCAGCAGCTCCAGCGTGTTGTGACAGTTGTAGATGGCCAGGTGGTTCACATAGCTGATGGCCGCGCGCTGCGGCCGGGCCAGCTTCTCCAGCACCGGCAGCCGCAGCATGACGTCCGCCGCGCGCGCCGACAGGTTGAAGCGCGGCAGCTTCTTGTTCGCCTTCTCCGCGATGAGCTCGTACACGCGCCGCGCGCTCATCGGGTTCGGGTCCACCAGGTGGAACGTGCGGCCCGCGGCGCGAGGGTCCTTCGACAAGCGCCACACCGCCTCCACCACGTAGTCCACCGGCACCACGTTGAGCGGCGCCACGCCGTTGCCGGGCAGGGGCAGCGGCACCACCAGCGGCGACGTGACGAGGAGGATGCCCAGGTAGTAGGGCCCCTCGAACTTGTCGATCTCCCCCGTGCGCGAATCGCCCACCACACTGGAGGGCCGGTACACCGTGACGGGCAGGGTGGAGCTGGCGCGCATCACCAGCCGCTCCGCCTGGAACTTCGTCTCCTCGTAGGGATTGCGGAAGCCCTGGCCACGGTCCAGCTCGTCCTCGGCGATGACGCCCACGCGGTCGCCGGACACGTAGCAGGTGGAGAAGTGGTTGAAGCGCGCCAGGTGCTCGCAGTCGCGCGCGAGCTCCAGCATGTTGCGCGTGCCGTCCACATTCACGCGCCACGCGGTGTCCTTGGCCACGCCCAGCTGCGCCACCGCCGCCAGGTGGAAGATGTCCGTCACCCGCTCGCACAGGCGTTGGTACTCCTCGCCCGACAGGCCCAGGTGCATGTCCACCACGTCGCCGGTGAGCAGCTCCACCGTGGCGCCCTTCAGTTTGGACGCGTGCTTCTGCGCTTCCTTGAGCGCCTTGGGCTGCACCAGCGCGTAGACGTGCCCTTTCGGGTCCTCCCGCGCGATGTGCTCCACCAGCCGCTTGCCGATGAACCCCGGATAGCCGGTGATGAAATACGTCCCAGCACCGGTCTTCTTGCGCGTCTCGCTCATTGCGCGCGGAGCATACTCGCCCGTCAGCCGCGCGCGAGCATGGCGCGCCAGACCGACTCCACTTGCTCCCGGGTGGATGACAGGTCCTGGCTGTTGTCGATGACCCACGTCGCGTGGACCCGCTTGTCGTCCAGGGGGAGCTGGGCGGCCAGCCGAGCCTCGGCGGCCGTCGCATCCAGCCCGTCACGCGCCATCAGCCGCGCTTTTTGCAGGTCCCGGGGCACCCACACCAGCGCCACCCCCTCCATCCACTCGTGCATCCCGGCCTCGATCAGCAGCGGGACGTCGTAGATGACACGCTCCACGCCCCGAGCCGTCAGCGCCTCGAGCTTCTCCATGAAGGCCTCGCGCACGCGAGGGTGGGTGATGGCGTTGAGGGCGGCGCGCTCCGTGTCGTTGCCGAACACGTGCGCGCCCAGCTTCGCTCGGTCCAGGCGGCCGTCGGGGCCCACCACGCCAGGGAAGCGCTCCGCGATGGCGGCGAGGCCTGGAGTGCCCGGCTCGACGACTTCGCGGGCGAGCACGTCCGCGTCGAGCACCTCCGCGCCCAGCTCCCGGAGCATCCGCGTGACGGTGCTCTTTCCGGAACCGATGCCGCCCGTCAGTCCGAAGACGTGCATCCGCGGGCCTACTTCGCGGCCTTCTGCGTGGTGAAGGTGAACGACTGCACCGTCTTGCCGTCCTCGTTGAAGAAGATGGCCAGCCCCAGCTTCGGGTAGAGGAAGTAGGTGCGGAAGTCGTCCGTCAGCTTGCGCTGGTAGCACGGCGCGGAGGGCACGGGGCCGGAGGGGCAGGCGGGGCCGTAGCTCGTCTCGATGGTCTCCTTGTCGATGACGGGCCCTGGGAAGACGTCGATGCGCTCGATGAGTCCGGTGCCGGGGTCCACCTTGAACTGCGCCTGGCTGGTGCCCTTGATGGCCTCCTTGCCGAGGTAGGCGATGGTCTCCTTGCCGTCCTGGCTGACGGTGCGCGAGGGCTCGCCGAACTTCTTGACGACCTCGTCCTTCTTGGTGACGCCGGGCTCCACGCCCTGCCACGGCTTGGCGACAGCGGGGAAGGCGACGGCAATCACGGCGAGCGCAATCAAGGTCCTCATCACGACTTCCTCCCTAATGGAAAGGGCGGGCGGGGCTCAAGCGCTGCCCTCTCTTTTCAACGGACGATTCCGACGGGCATTCAACCACGAGACGCCTTGCCCCGTCCGGGGGGGTCTGCTACTTCGCGAGCCATGCGCGCTCCTGGCTCCAGGATTCTTTCCGTCCTCCTGCTGGCCCTCTGTGGCGCGGCCGGGGCGGCTGATTTCGTCGGCGCTGACAGTTGCAAGGGCTGCCACCCGGAGGCCTACGAGGCGTGGATGCAGTCCAAGCACGCCCGGGCGGTGAGCTCCCTCTCCGAGCAGCAGCAGAAGGACGGCCGCTGCCTGTCGTGCCACTCACCGGACCAGGTGGCGCAGACGCAGGCCAGTGTGAGCTGCGAGACATGTCACGGCGGCGGCCAGTACTACTCGCCCGAGTACGTGATGAAGGACCCGGAGCTGGCGCGCCTGGTGGGGTTGGTGGACCCGTCCGAGAAGCAGTGCCGCTCCTGCCACGACGCCTCCTCGCCCTCCTTGCGGCCGTTCGACTTCAAGGAGTCGCTCAAGGCCATCGACCACTGGTCGGCCGAACGCGCCCGTCGCGCGGCCCGGACCGAGGCCCCGGCCACTCCCCCCTCCACCGCGAAGAAATAGTCGATTGATCAAGATTCTGGACGCCCGTTTCGTCGTCACCGCGGTGGAGCCCAAGGGCTACCCGCAGGGACATACCGCCGAGGTGGCCTTCGTTGGCCGCTCCAACGTCGGTAAGTCCTCCATGATCAACACCCTCACCGGCCGCAAGAAGCTGGTGCGAGTGTCGAACACCCCGGGCCGTACCCGGACGCTCAACTTCTTCGACGTGGACCTGGAGCGCGGCACCTTCCGCCACCAGGTGCGCCTGTGTGACTTGCCGGGCTACGGCTTCGCCCGCGCGAGCAAGGCGGACAAGGCCCAGTGGGAGCAGATGATCACCACCTACCTCGAGAAGCGGCATCGGCTCGAAGTGGTGGTGAGCATCATCGACGCGGAGGTCGGCCCGACGCCGGATGACCTGGCCACGCTCGACTATCTGCAATCCCACAAGCGCAAGGTGCTGGTGGTGGCCACCAAGATCGACCGGCTCACCAAGGCCAAGACGCTGCCCCGGCTCCAGGAGCTGTCGCGTCAGCTGGACCTGCCCATGGAGGCGATTCTTCCGTTCTCCTCGACGGAGCGGCGGGGCGTGGACGAGGTCTGGGGCGCGCTCCTGGACACCTTCGGCAAGGCCTCGCGCGTTTGAGCCCAGGCTCCGGTACCCCGGGGCTCCATCGTCTAGTCGCCGCTCTCCGTGGCGTTCCCCTCCCGACGAGGGAGGCGCTGTGGTAGGCACGGCGCCGTGTCCTCCGAGAACGGCAAGGGTAATGGCAGGGATTCGCAGCTCGCCCTGCGCGAGTTGCAGCAGCAGTTGATGAGGCTGTCACCCCGGAGGCGCATGGACGCGCTTCTGGAGGGAGCGGATGCACAGGCGTTGGTGCGCGCCCTGCCTCCGGAGAGCCTCTACGTCACCATCCAGGAAGTGGGGCTCGAGGACGCGACGGAGCTGGTGCAGCTCGCGTCGCCCGGCCAGTTCCGCGCCTTCGTGGACCTGGGCGCGTGGAAGCGCGACAAGCTGGACTCGCACGCCGTGCTGACGTGGCTGCGCGCCGCGCGCGGCGGCTTCGATGACACCCCGGAGTTCCTGCGCAAGCTGCACGCGGTGGACATGGAGGTGCTCGAGTACCTGCTGCACGAACTGGTCGCCGTGCATGACCTGGAGGAGAACCCGGACGTCAACCCGCAGGGTGTGACGCTGGAGACTCCGGAGGGGCGCTACCTGGTCGAAATCAAGGCCGAGGGCGCGGAGATGTCCGCGGTGCGCGCGCTCGTCACCGACCTCATCGCGGAGAACCCCTTCGAGGCCGTGCGCCTGCTGGAGGCCGTGCGCTGGGAGGTTCCCGCCGAGCTGGAGGAGACGGCCTTCCAGTTCCGCAAGGCGCGCCTGCTCGATTTGGGCTTCCCGACGCTGGAGGACGCGATGGCGCTCTTCAGCCGCGTGGACGTTCCGTCGCGTCGGCCCTCGAGTACGTCAACCCCGGCGGCACTGACGGCGTCCCAGGGCCACGTGGACTACCTGGCGGCGGCGTTCCGGGGACTGACGGAGGTCGAACGTCAGAACGCGGAGGACGAACTGGCGGGCGTGGCCAACGCGGCGTTGGTGGCGGAGCTCGCGGACCCCGGCGACCTGGACGCCGTGCGCCGGGTCGGCGAGATGGTGCGGGACTACCTCTCGCTCGGGCTGGAGCACCTGACGGGGGCGGACCCCTCGCAGGCCACCGAGGTGCTGCGCGACACGCCCCTGCGGCGCATCTTCCAGACGGGCTTCACGCTGACGCTCCAGCTCAAGTTCCGCGCGGACCGGCTGGCGAAGTCGCCCGGAGCGGTGGTGGACGGCGTGCTGCTGGTGCTGCCGGAGGAGGCCGCCGCGCTGGAGGCGCTGCGCCGCAAGCGGCCCCGTCGCGCGCTGAAGGTGGAGGGCGCGGAGCCGGTGCCGTTCCGCTCGCTGCGCGAAGTCGCCGCCAGCGAGGCCGTGCTGGCGCGCGCGGAGGCCCAGGTGGAGGTCTTCCGGGGCGTGCTGGGTGGCACGCCGGAGTCCGCGCTCGAGGCGGTGGCCCGCTTCGGTGTTCCGTTGGAGACACTTGGCGTGGAGCGCCTCTTCGCCGCCGTGGTCGCCATGGCGGTGCTGGAGGCCCGGCCGGACGCCCGCCCGGTGCCGCTGGGCCGCACGGTGGAGCTGGGCCAGCGCCTCTTCGAGGGCACCCCCCAGGCCCCGCGCCTGCTCGACTCCGCCTCCGTGCGCGCCCTGTCGGGCCTGGAGGGCGCGGTGGCCCCGGAGGCTCGCGCGGAGCTTCGCCGCATGGTGGGTGTGACGCTCACGCGGCTGTTGTCGGAGCTGGGCGCGGCGTGGCTGGAGGACGCGAAGTGGAGTCCCGTCGCGTCCGAAGTCCTGCCCATGGAGAGCCACCCGGTGCCGTAGCTTTTTCAGTCCGGGAGGGCCTCCGGCTTCCGGGGGCCTTCCGGCCTGTGGAGATCCGGGCCTTTGCGAGCCCGGACCCTGGCACGCCCTCTGCTACTGCGTGGCGCACGCGAAGGTGTACGCGCGTGAACTGCCAGAGGAGGAGGGACATGGTGCCGGGAGAGCAGGGGCAGCGCCGTGACGTGTGGGCCTTCTATGCGCTGACCGCATTCGCCGCGGTGATGTACGCGGTGCCGGGTGAGTGGATCCCCGTGCTGGCGCCGCTTCGGTTGGCGCTGCTGACGTCAGTGGTGGCCGCGGGGTTGATGGTGATTCGGAGGTTGGGGCGCGCGGAGCCGCTCTACCTGGATGGCGCGCGGGGCTGGGGGCTCATCGGCTTCTCCTGCCTGGCGGTGCTGTCCGTGTCGTGGGCGGTGAACGCGGAGGTGGCCCGCTACACGGGCATGGAGCTGTTGAAGCTGACAGCCATCTACCTCACCGTCGTCAACGTCATCTCCAATGGGCGCAGGCTCGCCGTCGTGTGCGGGTCCATTGTCCTGGCCTCCGTGGTGACGTCCATTGGCGTCATCAACTGGTACGTGGTGGGGGAGAACCTGGTGGAGGGCTTCCGCGCGCGCTGGGTGGGCGTGTACGCGGACCCGAACCACATGGCCATGAACCTGGTGCTGGTGGTGCCGCTCGCGGTGGCCTTCGTGGCCCGCAAGGGCTCGCCCTGGGTGTGGCGGGTGGCGTGCCTGCTGGCGGCGGTGCTGGCGGTGGTGGCCATCGTCCTGTCGCACTCGCGCGGTGGCTTCATCGGCCTGTCCGTCGCCATGGGCCTGTGGGCCTTCCGTGAGAAGCGCCGCATCCAGGCCATCGTCGTGGGCGCGCTCTTCGTGATGGGCCTGCTCGTCTTCGCGCCGGAGAGCTTCTGGGCCCGCAACGAGACGGTGGCGGCCTTCCACGAGGATGCGTCCGCGATGGGCCGCGTCTACGCGTGGCAGGTGGCCAGCCGCATCAGCCTGGACCGGCCGCTGCTGGGTGTCGGCGCGGGCAGCTTCCGCTACGCGTGGGCGGAGTACGCGCCTCCAGAAGCGCGGCGCGCGTACGTGGCGCACAACATCTTCCTGGACGTCGTGGGAGAGCTGGGCTGGGTGGGCCTGGCGCTCTTCATGATGTTCGCGGGAGGCGCATCCGGAGGCGCCTTCACCGCATCACGCAGTCGAGAGGTGGGCTGGATTGCACGGGCGCTGTCCGCGTCCGTGGCGGGCTACCTGACGTGTGACTTGTTCTCCGGGTACATCCTCTCCGCTCACTGCTACGTGCTCTTCGGCCTGGCTGCCGCGGCGCACCGCATCGCCCGCGCGGCGGAGGTGACGGAGACGGTGGGCATCCCGGACGGACAGGCGCCTGTCGGGCCCGTGGGGGCGTGGGAGGGGTCGGGACATGCGGCGTGAGGACGTGAAGATGGGGGCCAGGCCACTGCGCCTGGTGCAGTTCACCCGGTCGTTCCACATTGGCGGCACGGAGGTGCAGGTGCTGGAGCTGCTGCGGGGCCTTCCCCCCAGCTACCAGCTCCAGGTCTCCGTGCTGGAGGACGCGGGGCCGTTGATGGGCGCGGTGTGGAAGCTGGGCTACGTGGCGGAGACGTTTCCCCTGAAGGGCTCCGTCGCGCAGGCCAACACCGCGTACCAGGTGATGCGCATGGCCCGGTGGCTGAAGACCAACCGCGTGGACCTGGTCCACGTGCACGACTTCTACTCCACGCTCATCGCCGTGCCGGCCGCGAAGCTCGCGGGGACCAAGGTCATCGTCGGACGGTTGGACCTGTCCCACTGGCAGGGCAGCGCGCGGCGCGCGGTGCACTCGCGGCTGACGGCCATGGCGGACCACGTCGTCGCCAACGCGGAGGCCATCCGCCGGATGCTGGTGGAAGAGGAGGGCCTGCCCGCCTCCCGCGTCTCCGTCATCCACAACGGCCTGGACCTGGCCCGCTTCGACGCGCGGATGCGCGAGGGCCTCAAGTCCCCGCTGCCCGACACCGGCGACGCGCCCGTCATCGTCCACGTCGCCAACATGAACCACCCGGTGAAGCGTCAGGAGGACCTGCTGCTGGCGCTCGCCATGCTCCACCACGGAGGCACGCCGCTGCATGCCTTCCTCGTGGGCGACGGGCCCCGCCGGAAGAGCCTGGAGAAGCTGGCCGCGGAGCTGGGGGTGTCGGACACCGTGCACTTCCTGCGGCACCGCACGGACGTCGCCGCCATCTACGCGCGCGCCACCCTGGGCGTGCTGTGCTCCAGCGCGGAGGGCATGTCCAACGCCGTCATGGAGGGCATGGCCGCTGGCCTCCCCATGGTGGTGACGCGGGTGGGGGGGAACACCGACCTCGTCCGCGACGGCGAGCGCGGCCTCGTCGTCCCCGCCGAGCGTCCGGCGCAGCTCGCGCAGGCCTTCAACCAGCTGCTCTCGAGCCCGGAGAAGGCCAGGCGCATGGGCCGCGCGGCCCGGGACTTCGTCGCCCGCGAGCTGTCCCTGGAGCGGCTGATCCGCCTCCATGACGCGCTGTATCAACGCGTGGTCCACGGCCCCTGAGGGCATGTCAGACCGGCGTGGATACTTCGCGTCGTTGGCCGGCAATGGGGCGCCGGCTCGTCCGTAGGTGGGGTGTTCACACCCTACCTCGGAGCACCCTTCATGCTGCTGCCCCTCCTGGCCGTGCTGGCCTCCGCCGCCCCGACGACGCAGACCTGGAAGTTCGACACGGATGGAACTCCCCAGGTCCATCTTTCCAATGTTAATGGCGCGGTCCGCGTAGATGCGGTAGACGGGAATACTGTGGTAATCGAGGCGGTTCCGGAAAACCCCGACAATTCCCGGAAGCCGTTGGAGGTCGAAGTCACCCAGGAAGGTGACGCGGTGCGGGCGAGGGTGTGCTGTGGCCCGTGTGCGGAACGGCAGCAGTCATGCCGGGCGGACCAGGGCACGGTGCGGTTGACGGTGAAGGTGCCGCGCGCGTCGGAGCTGGAAGTGTCGGTGGTGAACGGGGCGGTGGTGGTGAAGGGCGTGACGGGGCCGCAGAAGCACGCCACCGTCAACGGCCGTGTGGAAGTGAACGGCTCGGAGCGACGTTTGTCGGTGAGTAGCGTTGAGGGAGAGGTGGTACTGGCTCCCCGGAAGCTCGAGGACACCGAAATCACGACGGTGTCGGGCAACGTCCGGCTGAAGCTGCCGGAGCGAGCGGACGCGCAGGTGGAATTCAGCTCTGTAGGGGGGAGTTTCAACGGGAGCAGCGTCGCCCTGGGTTCGCGGAAGAAGACCTATGGCGCGGGCACCCACGAGGTGGAAGTGAGCACCGTCGGTGGCTCGCTGACCGTCCAGGAATAGCTTTCGAGGCCCGTCTCCCAGTCAGACGGCCCGGGGCGCTCGCCGGTGAAACTCCAAGGCGCCGGCGAGCGCTCACTTTTTTGTCGGGCCCCTTTTCGTCCCCACCACCGTGGCGCGAGACGAAGGGCCCCGGCCGACGGGCCGCCCCCAGGGCGAGCCCCGGCCTTCAGGAAGCGGGCGTCCCCGCGCTCCGGTGCTCCGCGCCAATGGCCTGAGTGACGCTCGTGAAGCCATCTCTCGCGAGCAGGGCGGACAGGGCGGGGAGGATGCGGCGCACCATGCCCGGCCCCTCGTAGATGAAGCCCGTGTACACCTGCACCACGGATGCTCCCGCACGCAGCTTCTCGTAGACGTCCTCGGCGGTGAAGACGCCGCCCACGCCGATGATGGGCAGCGCTCCACCCGAGCGCTGGTACGCGCGGCGGATGACGGCGTTGGCGGCCTCCCGCACGGGAGCGCCGGACAGGCCGCCGGCCTCCTTCGCGAGCGGATGTTCGAAGGGCCGTGCCACTGTGGTGTTGGTGGCGATGAGGCCCGCGAGCTGCTGGGCGCGCACCACGTCCACCACTTCGTCCACGGCCTCGGGCGTCAGGTCCGGGGCAATCTTGAGGAACAGCGGCTTGCCCGGAGCCACGGAGGCCAGACGCTCCTGCACCGCGCCCAGGAGTGCGGAGAGCTGCTCGGGCTCCTGGAGCTTGCGAAGGCCCGGCGTGTTGGGTGACGAGGCGTTGACCACCACGTAGTCGCCCAGGGGCGCGAGCGCGTCCACGCACGCCACGTAGTCGTCCACCGCCCGCTCCAGCGGCGTGTCCTTGTTCTTGCCCACGTTGATGCCCAGCGGGCCAGGGCGCCAGTCGCGTTGGCGCAGGTGCGCCGCGGCCACGGCGGCGCCGTGGTTGTTGAAGCCCATGCGGTTGATGACGGCCTGGTGCTCCGGCAGACGGAACAAGCGGGGCGTCGGGTTGCCCGGCTGGGGGC
>NZ_VIFM01000166.1 GCF_006636215.1 Myxococcus llanfairpwllgwyngyllgogerychwyrndrobwllllantysiliogogogochensis
GGCCAGGGCTGGGTGGGGTCCTCGTCCCAGTCCCAGTCGGGCGCCTCGGGCTCCACGATGCAGCCCGCGAGTGTTCCCGCGAGCGCGATTGCCCACCAACGACGCGCGTGCATGTGTGACGTGCCTCCGGGGGAGCCTAGGGGTCCGGCCTTGCTGCGGGGATGGCTCCACCGTGCCCCTGGACGGGGGGCGGCGGGGTTTATTCACGGACAGCGCCAGGAACCCTCACGAGGGGGGGGGCGGCGGACGGGCCCATCCCAGAACGAACGTCACTTCTGGGGGACTGGCTCGCCGTGCCGCAGCTGTCGCACATCTCTGGCGCCCTCGGATTGAACGTGGCCCGCGCGTCGTCGCAGTCCCCGCGTTGGGCGCCGGTCCGTTGTCTTCTCAAGGGGGGCTTCTGCCGTGCTCCAGGGCCCGGCCTCTTGGACGCGGAGCAAGGGGGTCGGACCTCTCGCGGGGGCGTGGGGTTGGGTCGACACCCAACGAGGGAGGGCCGTTGAATGGTGTGTTTTGTGGATGTTCAATGAGGTCGTCTGGCTTTGAGCGCTGTCATGTTTTGTTTGTCCAATGGGGACGGAGGGTGCGGTGAGATTCCCGTCGGGTGGGGCGCCCCTGGCCGGGTAGATTCGGGCCCATGGCTGGCTCTCCCCGCGTCCTCCTCCTCGCTGAACGCTTCCCTCCCGATATCGGGGGGCTTGCTCGCAGTGGCGCTCGCACCGCTGGCGCGCTGGCGCGACTGGGCGCTCGGGTGGACGTGCTCGCGTGGACGCGCACGGCGGCTCCCGGGGCGCTGAGCACGCTGGAGGACGCGGGCGAGGTGACGCCGTTTGCTCGCGGAGTCACGTTGCATCGGCTGGGGCTGTTCGGGAGCAGCGACCTGTCGATGCAACACACGCTCGACGTGCTCGACTTCCTGCACACGAAGCGGCGCTATGACCTGGTGTGGGGTCACTACCTGTCGCCGCCGGGCTTTCTCGCCGTCGTCTTCGCCGCCTCGGTGGGGATTGCGTCCACGGTGAGCGCTCGGGGCAATGACGTGGACCAGCACATGTTTCCTCCTGGGGATTTCGCCCGGCTCCTGTGGACGCTCCAGCGCGCGGATGTGCTCACCGCCGCTTCCGCGGACCTGGGGAGGAAGATGGGGTTGTTGCTCGGGAAGGACGCGCAGGTGGAGGTCATCCCCAACGCCGTCGACACCGAGGTGTTCTCACCGGGCCCGGCGGACCCGGTGCTGCGCGAGCGGCTCGGTATCGCCCCGGGTGAGGTGGTGCTCGGGTTCTCGGGAGAGCTGCGTCACAAGAAGGGACTGCCGTTCCTGCTCTCCGCGCTCACGGAGGTGAGGCGTGCCCGGCCCGCGTGTCTGCTCGTCATCGGGGAGGTGCGTCCTCGCGACGCGGAGCACCTCGTTGCCTACCGTGCCGAGCATCCCGAGGATGGTGCTCGCATCCTCGTCTCCGGCGCGCTCGAGACACCGGAGGCCATCGCCGCGCACCTGCGCCTGTGTGACGTGTATCTCCAACCGTCGCTCTGGGAGGGGATGCCGAACGCGCTGCTGGAGGCGATGGCATGCGCCTGCCCCGTCATCGCCAGTGACGCCGGTGGCATCCCCGAGGCCGTGGACCACCAGCGCAACGGTTTCCTCGTGTCCAAGGCCCTGTTGAATCATCTGGGGCAGGCCTGTCTCGACGTGCTGTCACTGTCTCCGGAGCACCGCGCCACGATGGGCGCCGCCGCGCGCAGGCGCATCCTGGAGCGGTTTCAATCCGACGCCGAGGCGGAGGTGCTGCGCCGCGTGCTGGCTCGCGCGGTGCCCAGGGTGGGTTGAGGGCTCGCGCAACGCTCGCCGTAGGTTCCCGACGCGTGAGGCGCGGGCGTCACTTGGAAGCTCAGGCGGTGCGTGCCCGCGCCTTGCCGCCGCCTTGCGAGGCGAGCGAGGCGCGGCTGTCATGTGAAGGCGCAGACTGAGTATTTTCGCGCCTTGCCGCTGCTTTGCGATGCGAGCGAGGCGCGGCTGTCATGTGAAGAGGCAGACTGCGTGTTTCCGCGTCGTGCCGCTGCCTTGCGAGGCCGTGCGGCTGCTGAGCCGTGTGCTCGGACGTGCCGAGCAACGGTTCACCCTCGCTCAGCTTCGGGACTGAGTCCCTCGCGCCTCCGCTTCATCCCGAGCTGCTCTTCGTACGCCACTACCAGGGCCTCCCGCGCGCGCGCCCAGGTGAAGTCGCGCTCCACGCGGGCCCGGGCTCTCGCGCTGAGCGCGGGCCCCAGCGCTGGATTCGCTCGCAGGTCCTTCACTGCCTCCGCGATGGCCTTCGGTGAGCCCGGCCTCACCAACAACACCTCATCAGGCTCCGCGAGCGTCCGCACCACCGGCAGGTTCGACGCGATGACCGGCGTGCCCGAGGCCATCGCCTCCAGCAACTTCAACGGACAGCACCCCTGCACGCAGTTGCGGTCATTCACCGGCAACGGCACCAGCACCGCGTCGCACTCATGATGCAACGCCGCCAGCGCGTCCTGCGGCATCGGCTCGCGCAGCTCCACCGCGCCCTCCAGCAGCAGGTCTCCACACCGCTCCATCAGCACCCGTCGCTGGTGCTTGCGCAGCGGCCCCACCAGCGTCAGCACCGCGGGCACCTCCGCGCGCAGCAGCCTCAGCGCCTCGATGACGTGGTGCACTCCCTGCCACGACGTCATCGTCCCGCTGTAGAGCAGTCGCACCGGCCGCCCCGGCTCCAGCCCGCGCGGTGGCGCATGACGAAACACCTCCAGCTCCACGCCGTTCGGAATCACCCGCACGCGCGAAGCCTCCGCGCCCCGCTTCACCAGGTACTCCGCCGTCACCTCGCTGGGCGTCACCAGCAGGTCCGCGCGCGCGATGCACACGTCCTCCTGCGCCACCAGCTTGAGCATCAGCTCCGCGTCTTCCGCCACGTCCGGGTGGTGATACTTCAGCTCGATGGACGGCAGCCCGTTCACCTCGAACACCAGCGCGTCCGTCAGCGCCTCCTTCCTTCGCGCTACCGGGTAGCCCTCGAAGATGGAGCGCACGTGGACCACCGAGGCCCGGGGCCTGTCCCTCCACCACGCCGCCAGGTGCGTGCGAAACGACAGCGCCTGTGCCACCAGGTCTCGCCCCCGCGCGTCCAGCGGGTGATACGTCACTCCCTCCACGAGTGGATGCGGGGTCGCGCTCGCGGTGGGTCCGTCTCGGAGCGCCAGCAGGTCCACGCCCCCGAAGGCCGCGCCCAGGGCCTCCACGAAGGCCCGGATGTGCACGGCCGCTCCCTTGGGCGCGGGGAATCGGTCGAAGGAGGCGTAGACGATGCCGGACGCGGAAGCCACGGCCCGCGTGGTATCGCGGCTCACCCGGCTCGGCAAACCGGGAGGTTTGCCCCTCTCCCCGCCGACCCATACACTCCGCGCTCGTTCCTGGCTCCGAAGGGGAGCTTTCCGCCTTGGCCTTCGACATCGACCGCTTCCGTGTGGAGAAGCGCTACCGCAACACCGCGCCCGTCTCCGAGCTGATGGAAGACCTGGGCTTCCTCGCGCGCTTCGATGGGGAGATGGCTGTCCTCAAGCGCCAGTGGCAGCGACGGGCCTTCATCGTGGGCGGCGTGGGCGTGGGCCTGTTCTTCCTGTCGTCCCTCGCCAACAACCTCCTCGACTCCGAGCAGCCCGCCCCTTCGTGGCTGAACGGCTTGGTGCCAGGAGGCATCGGCCTGCTGGTCGTCGCGGTCGCCCTCCTGGTCAAGGCCTCCCGGTTCGGCCGGAACGACCTGGAGGACCGTCGCTACGGGCTGCCCACGCTGTTGCTGCGACGGCTGGGCCGCGACATCGCTCCCGAGGAGGCCGTGTCGCTGGAGCTGGACTTCCAGCCCATCGACCACAAGGCCAAGTGGAAGCGCAAGGGCATGGCGGGCACGTGGAAGACGAATGAGTTCGAGGACCCGTGGCTGTCGCTCCAGGCCCGCCTGCGCGATGGCACACACCTGCGCCTCGGCATGACCGAGTGGCTCCAGAAGCGCTCCCGCACCAGGCGCAATGCGCGGGGCAAGTACAAGATGAAGAGCAAGCAGAAGAGCGGCACGTACCTCCAGGTCCAGCTTCGCGTGAAGCCGGAGCGCCACCCCGAGCTCACCCGGTTGCAAGGCGCGGCCCGCGAGGCGGTGAAGCTCCCGCCGACGGTGGCGCTCACGAAGTTGCAGGTGTCCGAGGACCGGCTCAGCCTCCGCGCCCGGATGGACTCCGATTGGGAAGCGACGGAGACCGTGTCCACGCAGTCGCGGGACGCGACGCGCGCGTGCCTCATGATGTTGTTGAGCCTCTACCAGGTGCTCAACTTCTCCACCTCCCAGCGCAAGCACCACCCCGCGAGGGCTTCCCGATGACGTTCCGCGCGCTCCTGCTGAGCCTCCTCCTCACCGCCGCCTGCTCGCGTCCCTCGAACTCCGAGGCCCCGTCGACCCAGACGCAGGCCGCCTCCGCGGGCGACGAGGTGCCCCTCCCGGGCAAGCTCAAGTTCAAGGACGCGGACGACCGCGAGCGCTTCTCGCTCAAGCCCAAGGACGACGGCGCCAAGTTGGTGGACGGCGACGACCGCGAGCTGGCCCGCTTCAAGTGGAAGGGCACCGCCCTCAAGGTGTCCGGCCCCGATGACACGGCGCTGGGCTACGTCCTCGGCTCGGCGGGTGGCGCGCTCACCGTGCGCGACGGAGCGCAGCGGCAGGTGCTCTACACCCTCGCGCGACAGGGCTCCGGCTGGCGGCTCACCGATGCGAAGGGCGCGCTGCTCTACACCGTGTCCTCGGACGACGAGGGCGCGCGCATCCAGGATGCCTCCGGCACCGAGGTCGCCCGCGTGAAGGTGCGCGAGGGCAAGGTGTCGCTCCGGGAGCCCGGTGGCAAGACGCTGCTGGCCACCAAGTCGCTGGTGCGCGCGGACGCGGCGGCTTGTCTCGCCTTCGAGAAGCTGGACCTGCCCTTCCGCGTGGCGCTGCTCCACCAACTCCAGACGCCGCCGTCCGAGTCCGCGCCATGAGCCCCTTCTCCAACGAGGGCTGTGAGGTGAGCACGGGCTTCCTGTTCTCCCATCCGTGTGGACTGCCCGCGGGCGCCCTGTGCCCACGCTGCGGCAAGAGCGTCTGTGACGCGCACCTGACGACCCAGCAAGAGGCGCTCGTCTGCACGGGCTGCGCGATGTTGGGCGACGAGGACCCGGAGGACGACGGCTCGACGACCACCGACTCGGACGACGCGAGCGCCTACTACGACGACTACGGCTACTACGGGTCGGGCTCCTCGTGGGCGCGGGGCTCCTCGAAGGACCCGCACGACTTCACCGAGGCCGACGGCGAGAGCCTGCGGCACGAGGACGACTCCTCCTTCGAGGAGGACCTGGGCGGAAGCTGATGGCGGGCGCGCGCTGGCTCATCTACGCGTTGGGCGGAGGCATGGGTCACTTCACCCGGGCCTGTGGACTCGCGCGCGTGGCGGCCCGACGGGGACACCGCGTCACCGTGGTGACCAACAGCGTCTTCGCTCCGGACGTGCCGCTGGAGGACGTGCTGGGCGCCGGAGCCCATGTGCACCGGCTGAACCCGGACCTGGCCAAATCCGCCGTGCGCGAGGCGGTGGAGTGTCTGCTCGACGGCGTGCGTCCGGAGGTCCTCGTGGTGGACACCTTCCCGCGCGGCCTCGCGGGGGAGCTGGCGCCCATGCTGCCCGGACTGCGCATGGGCAAGGTGCTGGTGCACCGGGACTTGAATCCCACGTATGTGGCGCGCTTCAACGTCGCGGCGGCGGTGGAGGACTTCGACCTGCTGCTCGTCCCCGGTGAGGACGCGCCCTTCTCCCAGCACCCGCGCGCCGTGCGCACCGCGCCCTGGCTCCTATTGGAGCGCGATGAATGGCTGAGCCGCGCGCAGGCCCGTGAGCGGCTGGGCGTGGCCGCGGATGATATCCGTCCGCTGGTCGCGGTGATGGGCAGTGGCAACGCGGAGGAGGTGGCGGAGGCGGGCGCCATCGCCACGCGGCTCCAGGAGCGACTCGGGGCTTCGGCGCCGGTGCGGTGGCTGGCGCCTCCGGGGCCCTGGTTCCCCGTCCGCGCTCCGAGCAGCGGCGCGCCCGAGCGCAACGTGCTCCAGCCCGTGCGCGTGTGGCCCGCGCTGGCGGTGATGCCCGGGGTGGACATCCTGGTGGGCGCGGGCGGGTACAACACCGTGCAGGAGGCGCGCGTGACGGGCACGCCGCTGGTGGCCCTGGCTCGCGCTCGCCGCTACGACAGGCAGGCGGTGCGGCTGCGTCCGGAGGAGCTGGCCCGCACCGAAGCGGAGTTGATGGAGCGAGTCGCCGCGCTGGTGGGGCCCCGCTCCGCGCGCGCGCCGGAGACCTACTCCGGGGGCGCCAGGGACGCGGTGGCGCTCATCGAGCGCACCGTGCTCAATGCTTGAGGTCCTTGTGGCCCGGCGCCGGGTCGATGCCGTGCGCCATGATGAAGTGGTAGACGACCTGCGGGTCTTCCTTCGGCCCGCTCATCAGCTCCACCAGGAAGTGGCCCTGCGTGCCTGAGTCCGGGTCCGGGGCCACGTTCACCTCGGTGACCTCGCGGCCCGCGAGCACCAGCTCCCCCACGAGCACCTTGCCCTTGAGCACCTGGATGATGTGCTGACGCTCCTCCTCCAGCAGCAGCCAGTGGAAGTCGTCGTGGTCGTACAGCATCGCGTCGACGGAGCCGCACCGGAGGATGCATTGGGTGTGTTCCTGGAGCCAGCGCCAGAAACCATCGAATTTCAGGGTACGTACCGGTTGGGGGAGCATGTCCATGGTGACCTCGCGCGCGGGGGGCAGGGGGGCTCACGCTCGCCCGCCACGTCCGGCCTTCCCTAGCACGATTGCCCTCGCCCGGTGCTGACGCCGTGCGGGGAACCCCCCACCATGCCCGGCTGCTGTCCACTCCGTGAATCCCCCACGTCCTGGGCTTGTTCCTCCAGTCATGAAGGGGGCGTCCCATCCACATCCGTCCCCGGCTTCAGCGAGGTCCCAATCGTGAGCTTCCCCGCCCAGAGCCAGGTCGTTCGTGGAGTCCGTCCGCCGTGCCAGGAGGCGACATGAGTCTGCGCGCCTGGCTCGCCGCCATCATGGGTGGCCTCGCCCTGCTGACGCTCGTGGCCGCCACCGCGCTCATCGTCCTGACGAACGCGCAGAACCACTCGGCGAACACGCTCGGCAACTCCGTGGAGGGACTCCATCTGGCGGAGGAGCTGGAAATCGACCTGCTCATCCACTTCCGGCTCAGCGGCGTGACGGGCCCGGTGGAGGTGACGTCCGAGCGCATCCGGGGCAGGACGCTCCAGAGCATCGAGTCCTCGTTCCCCCGGTTGCTGGAGGGCCTCAATCGCAGTGCCTTCGGCGCCCCGGAGCAGGCGCTCATCCGGGAGGTGGATGAGCACTTCAGGCAGTACCTCGCCACCCAGCGAGAGGCCGCTCGGCTGCCCCTGCGACAGCGCGCCCAGCGGGTGATTCCCGCGCTGGATGCCTCGCTGGATTCGCTGGAGCGGCTGGTCCAGCTCAACGTGGAGGAGGCCCGGACGGCGCGCGAGTCCTCGGCGGACCTCAACCGGATGGGCAACACCGTGGGCCTGGTGCTGTGTGGTCTCCTGCTGGTGGGCCTGGTGACCGGCACCTACCTGCTGCGACGCATCGCCTGGCAGCCCCTGCGGGACATCAGCCAGTCCATGCGCCGCTTCGGCGCGGGACGCAAGCGCACCCGCGCGCCGGTGGCGGGCCCCACCGAGCTGCGCGACATGGCGCGCACCTTCAACGAGATGGCCAACAGCCTCACGCACCAGCAGGAGCAGCAGCTCGCCTTCCTCGCGGGCGTGGCGCATGAGCTGCGCAATCCGCTGTCCGCGCTGAAGCTGTCCACCGCCCTCACCGAGCGCAGTCGCGCGCAGCTCACGCCGGAGCGCATGCAGCGCACGCTCGCGCTGGTGGGACGGCAGGTGGAGCGCCTGGACCGGATGGTGGGGGACCTGCTCGACTCCACCCGCATCGAGGCGGGCAAGCTGGAGCTGCGGCCCGAGGTGCGCGACGCGCGCGAGCTGGCGCGGGGCGTGGTGGAGCTGTACCGCTCCAGTGACGGCGGGCACGTGCTCCAGCTCGACGTGCCGGAGACGCCCCTGCTGGTGCGCGTGGACCCGGACCGGCTGGAGCAGGTCATGGCCAACCTGGTCAGCAACGCGCTGAAGTACTCGCCGTCCGGCAGTCGCGTGGACGTGGCGGTGCGCCGCGAGCAGGAGGACGTGCTCCTGCTCGTGAAGGACCAGGGCATCGGCGTCACCGAGGAGGAGAAGGGCATGCTGTTCGCCCCCTTCCAGCGGCTGGGCGATGCCCGGAGCAAGCGCGCGCCGGGGGTGGGGCTGGGGCTGTCCGTCGCGCGGCGCATCGTCGAGGCCCATGGCGGGCGTATCGAGGTGGAGAGCACGCCCGGGGTGGGTTCGACGTTCTGTGTCCGGCTGGCCCTCGCCACCCAGGAGGCGGGGGGCGCCGTGGAGCTCCCGGAGGCCACGGCTCCGGTGCCTCCGGACGCCCTGCACTAGACGCAAAGCGTTGCGTGCCGCGCTTCCGTCGGAGAGGCTGGGTGCGCCAGGGAGGCGTCGGACGTACCTTCCGGGCTCCATGACAGGAGTCGCCTGGAACATGAAGATTTCGCGCCGAGTCGCGCCGCTCGCCATCCTGCTCTCCGTGGGAGGACTGGGGGCGTGTGCCTCCCGCCAGCCGGCGCCCGAGGCCCAGGCCGCGCGGCCTGCCTCCGCCACGCCCGCCTCTGTCATCCAGTCCACGGAAGGGGGCTTCTCCGTCGCCCTGCCGGGGCCGGTGAGCGAGGAGCGCCGCTCTCAAGTCACCGATGTGGGCGAGGTGACACTCCACACGTTCATCGCCGTCCGTCCGGAGTCGGACACGGCGTACTACGTCTCGTACACGGACTTCCCCGCGGCGGCGGTGTCGCAGGCGAAGCCGAGCGACGTGGTGTCCCGCGCCAGCCTGGGTGCGCTGGAGGCCCTGGGCGCCACGGGCGTCTCCTCGAAGCCCCTGACGCTGGAGGGCTTCCCGGGCTGGGAGGTGGAGGGGGTCTCCGGGCCGCGTCGGCTGCGAGGCCGCTTCTACCTGGTGGGCCCCCGGCTCTATCAGCAACTGCTGCTGCATCCCGAGGGCAAGCCGCCCCAGGACGCGGAGGGCTTCTTCGAGTCCTTCCGCCTGGACCCCCAGGTGGCGGCCATGCTGTCGGGCGCGCAGCGCTCCTGAGCACGCGGAACCGGGTGTTCCGATGATGCGGGCGGGTGCGGTATGCCAGCCCCGCGATGAATCTCTCGGCCATCGACCTCAACCTGTTCCTCGTGCTGCACGCGGTGCTGGAGACGGGGAGCGCCACGGGCGCGGCGCGGCAGCTCCACGTCACGCAGTCGGCGGTGAGCAACGCGCTGGCCCGGCTGCGGGAACTCTTGGGAGACCCGCTGCTGGTGCGTCAGGGAAAGGGGCTGGTGCCCACGCCTCGCTGTGAAGAGCTGCGGCCGCTGCTCAACAACGCGGTGGCGCAGCTCCAGGTGGCCGTGGATGGCAAGCGCTTCCTGCCGGAGGAGAGCACGCGCCGCTTCACGTTGGCCTGCGGTGACAATCAGGATATCTGCGACGTGCCCCGCATCGTCGAGGCCTTCGCGCACCGCATGCCGCAGGCGCAGCTGCGCGTGGTGAGCATCGACTTCCTCGTCGCGTCGGATGGAATGGCGACGGGGGAGGTGGACGCCGCGCTGGGGCCCTGGGCGGTGGCCACGCGGGAGGGCTTCTGCGTGGAGGACCTCTACCTGGAAGAGGTGGCCTTCGTCGTCCGCAAGGACCACCCGCTCATCCAGGGGACGGTGCTGACGCGGGAGGCGTTCAACGCCTCGAAGCACATCGACATCGTCATCAGCCAGGGTCGTCCGGGCGTGGGGCGCTCGATGTTCGAGCGGTTCCGCAAGGAGAACGGCCTGGAGTACAGCTCGGCGCTCGCCGTCTCCCACTTCATCGCCGCGGGCATGGCCGCGACGCGCACGGACTACATCGCGGGAATGCCGGGACGCACGGCGGAGGTCTTGTGCGCCATGCTTCCGCTGAAGCGCCTGCGGTTCATGCCCGCGCCCCCGCCCATGGCGATGTCGCTCATGTGGCACACCCGCACGGACGCGGACCCCGGCTCGCGCTGCTTCCGGCAGTTGGTCGCCGATGTGTTGAAGGACAGGCCGGTGACTCGCGCGGAGCCGCGAGCGAAGCCGCCCACGAGCCCCGCGCGCCGCGCCCGGAGCCGCTGACGCCCGCCGGACTCGGTGGTCCGGGGGCGCCCAGCGTGTTTCAGTCCCGAGCTGTCATGAAGCGCCCGCCGTGTCCTCGGGGAGCTCGCCGAACTTGCCGGACTCGAAGTCGTGAATGGCCTGGAGCACTTCGCGCTGGCTGTTCATGACGAACGGGCCCAGATGGACGATGGGCTCGCGCAGGGGCTCACCCGCGAGGACGATGAGGTGCGTGTCAGTCTCGGCACGCAGGGACAGGAACTCGCCGTCGTTGGCGAAGAGGGCGAGCTCGCCCTCGGTGGCCGTCTCACCGCCGGAAGTCACGCGACCGGAGGCGACGAGCACGATGGCGTTGTGGTGCTTCGGCAGGGGGACCTGGAGGTCCGTCCCCGCGCGCAGCCGCACGTCGAGCATGGAGATGGGCGTGAAGGTCCGCGCGGGACCCTGGGTGTCGTTGAAGTTGCCCGCGATGACTCGCACCGTTCCGCCCTCGACGGGGACGGTGGGAATCTGCGCCGCGGTGATGGGCTGGTAGCCCGGCGCGGCCCGCTTGTGAGCGCGGGGAAGGTTCACCCAGACTTGAAGCATCTCGAAGACGCCACCGCGCCGGGAGAAGGCATGCTCATGGTACTCCTCGTGGAGGATGCCGGACGCGGCCGTCATCCATTGCACGTCGCCCGGGCCGATGACGCCCGAGTGGCCCGCGTTGTCTCGATGCGCGACGTTTCCTTCGAACGCGAGCGTGACGGTTTCGAAGCCGCGATGCGGATGCCAGCCGACGCCCCGCTGACCCTTCGCGAGGGGCGGGTAGTGATGCGGCGGATGGTGGTCCAGCAGCAGGAAGGGGCTGACACGTTCCTGGGACACGCCCCCGCTGGGGACGAGCGTCTTCACGCGGAAGCCGTCACCGACCCAGTGGAAGGGCCCGCCGCCGTGGACGCTCTCGAGCGTCCGCGCACGGGGAAGCGCGTGGGGAACGGTAGGGGGAGTCAGTGTCTGTGTCGTGGTGCTCATGACACAGAACGTAAGGGTGGAAGCGGAGGTGTAAATCGCTCCCGCGCATGATGCTTATCATCACGTCGTGTGATGGTCCCCGAGCGCGAGCTGGCAGAGGGAGGTGAGCCGGTTGGAGGCCCACATCGCCACGGGCCCCAGCGGCGTGCCCTTGCGGCGCACCAGGGCGAGGGGCCGCTGTGGCGGAGGCCCGCCCTCATAGGCGGCGAGCCGCAGACGCACCAGTCTCCCCGCCGCCAGGTCCTCGCTCACCAGGTGCTCGGGCTCGTGGCCCCAGCCGAGCCCGCCGAGGATGAGTGCATGCTTCGTCATCAAGTCCGCGACGCGCCAGCTTTTCGCGGAGAAGACGCCCCGGTCCGCCGTGCCTGTCTTCCCGGAGGGCAGGCGCTCACTGAGGACGAGCTGGGTGGTGGTGGCGAGGTGCTCGTCGGTGATGACGCCCTTCACCGCCGCGAGGGGATGTGACGGCGCGGCGACGGGGAGCATGCGCAAGAGCGCGATGGGGCGCTGCTCCAGGCCGGAGAGGTCCAGGTCCGCGCCGGCGATGGCGAGCGTGGCCTTGCGCTCGCGCAGGCGCTCCGTCACGGCGGCGAGCAGCTCCACCTCCAGCGTCAGCTCCACGCCGGGGTGCGTCTGCGCCAGCTCCTTGACGAAGGACAGCAGCGCGGAGGTCGGGAACATGGCGTCGACGACGAGCGCGAGCTTCGTCTCCTCGCCGTTCTTGAGGCGGCCGACGACTGTCTGGAACGTCGCGAGGTCGTCATGCAGTCGCTGGGCGGCGGCGACCACGGCCTCGCCCTTCATCGTCAGGCGGGGGACGCGGCTGCTGCGGTCGAAGAGGCGCATGCCGAGCTGCTTCTCCAGCCGCTGCATGGCCTGACTGACGGCGGGTTGTCCCTGGCCCAGGCGCCGGGCCGCCGCGGAGAAGCTGCCCTCTTCGGCCACCGCGCGGAGCGTCCGGAGCTGGTCGATGGTGACGCTGTCGAGCACCGCGCGACTGCATCACATCGACGCGGGCGTTGCACGCGTGGCGGGCCTTGCCCTACTTGCGCGCCGACAGCCAGGAGACGATGAGCGAGCCCAGTGTCGTCGCGGCGGTGCTCTCCGAGATGGCGCCCCGGAGCATGTCGCGTGAAATCGCCTCCGCCGCGCCGATGATGCCCACGCAGCGCAGGCGCAGGGTCTCCTTCGGCAGCTCGCAGTAGGGCGCGAGCGCGTTCCGGTAGAGGTCCACATAGCGGTCCAGAATCGTTTGATAGAAGGTCTCCATCTGCCCGTCGCCCTTGAGCGCGGCGGAGATGGCGTGCTGCTCGGGACCGATGGTCAGGTAGCAGTGCATGTACGAGCCGCTCATCACCTTGGCGACGTCCTCCAGCTTGCGTCGCGTGCGCTGGAGCGCCTCCTCGAACTCAGCGAGCTGCGCGGCGTCGATGCGCTCATACAGCGCCATCAGCAGCCCGGCGCGTGACTGGAAGTGCTCGTAGGGGATGGGCTTGCTGACGCCCGCGCGCTCGGCCAGGTGGGCGAGCGTCAGCGCGTCCGTGCCTTCCTTCCTCACCACCGCCATCGCCACGTCGAGCAACTGCTCGCGTCGCTGGGCCTTGGGGAGCTTCTTGGGGGCGGGTTCACTCATGGGACGTCGCGGCGGCACCCTTGGGGCTTAGCCGCCTCGACGCGGACGCGCAACCGGACCCTCGTCGTCGAAATCGTGGCGAACCTACTTTTAGTAACTTACTTTAAGTAGGGTCAACGCGGCACCATTTCCCGCCGGCCCTCCGGCCCCCTCAACCACTGCCTCTCGGGGCAGGGGAGCGCACCCGTCATGTCTTCGAACCCTCGGAAACCCGTCCTCATCATTGGTGGCTCGGGCGTTGTCGGCTCCCTGGCCGCCAAGGCCCTGCGTCGGCTGCAACCGGACCTGCCGCTCACGATTGGCGGCCGGGATGTGTCCCGCGCCCAGGCAGTGGCCCGCGAGGTCGGCCTCGCCGACGCCACGACGGTGGACCTGTCGCGGCCCGATTTGGGTCAGCCCTCGAGCCGCGCCTACAGCGCCGTCGTCCTGTTCGTGAAGGACGACACGCTCAACTCGCTGCGGTACGCGCAGGCGCACGGGCTGCCGTACCTGGGCATCTCCACGAGCCTGTTCGAGGTCGCTCCCGAGGTCGCCCTCTACATGCACCAGCCCACGCGCTCGCCCATCCTCCTGGGCAGCGCCTGGCTGGTGGGCGCCGCCATGCTGCCCGCGCTCCAGTTCGCCCGGGAGTTCCGCGCGCTGGAGTCCATCGCCATCGGCGCCGTGCTCGACGAGCAGGACGTGGGCGGGGCCGCCGCGTACGCGGACCTGGACCGGCAGTCGAAGGCCACGCCCAACACCCTCATCCTGGAGAACGGACAGTGGCGCTGGGTGGGAGGCGACGCGGCGCTGCGCACCTTCCGCGACGGAGAAGGGCAGGACGTCCAGGGGCAGGCGTACACGATGCTGGACCCCGCGAGCCTCGCCGCCGCGACGCAGGCGAAGTCCATCCGCTTCGATGTCGCCATCGGCACCTCCGCGCCGCGCCGCCGTGGCGAGCCCTTCTCCACCGAAATCATCTTCGAACTCGAAGGCACGCTGCACGACGGCACCCGGACGCGCGTGCGTCACGAGTTGATGCACCCGGAGGGACAGGCTCCGATGACGGCGGTGGGCGTGGCCGTGGGCGTCGAGCGGTTGCTCGGCCTCGCGGGAGGCGCACCCGTCGCACCGGGGCTCTACCTCCCCCATGTCCTCATCGAGCCGGAGTACCTGCTGCGCCGACTCCAGGAGTCCGGCACCCAGCTTCGTCGCGCATGACCTTCCCCTCTCTTCCACGCACAGGAATCCCATCATGAACGCATCGAACCTGAAGCCCGTCCTCGTCATCGGAGGCTCCGGCATTGTTGGACGCCGGGCCGTGAAAGCACTGCGCGAGCTGCACCCGGAGCTGGCCCTCCGGATTGGAGGACGTGATGTCGGCAAGGCCGCCGCGCTCGCCAGGGAACTCGGCCGGGCGGAGGCCGTGCGCATCGACCTGGAGCGCGATGATTTGGGGCTGGCTCCCGACGCCGCCTTCAGCGCCGTGGTGGTGCTGCTCAAGGACGACACCCTGCGCTCGATGAAGTACGCGCAGGCGCACGGGCTGCCGTATGTCTCCTTCTCCGACTTCGTCTTCGACATCGGCCCGGAGGTCGCGCTCCACATCCAGAAACCCACGGCCGCTCCCGTGCTCTTCCTGGGGCACTTCCTGGGCGGCACCGTGGCCATGTCCACCCTCCAGTTCGCTCGCGAGCTGAAGAAGGTCCACTCCATCCTGATTGGCGCCGTCTTCGACGAGGAGGACGTGGGCGGGCCCGCCGCCAGCGGAGACATGGAGCGGCTGACGAAGGGCGTGCCCAGCCCGCTGATTCGCAAGGACGGGAAGTTCCTCTGGGCCACCACGGAGGAGGACACGACGCGGACCTTCCAGGGGGTGGACGGCACGCAGTGGAAGGGCCGGGCGTATCCGTTGCTGGACGTGGCCACCCTCGCGGCGGTGACGGACGCGAGCACGGTGCGACTCGACTTCGCGGTGCGGGCCGCGTCGAGCCGCCCGGCCGGTCAGGGTCCCGGCCACGAGGTCATCATCGAACTCATCGGAGAGTTGCCGGACGGGACGACGACGCACGTGCGCCACACGCTGGTGGATGGGGATGTGCATTCGGGGCTGAGCGGGAGGGGCGTGGCGCTCGCGGTGGAGCGACTGCTGGGGCTCGTCGGAGGGGCTCCCGTGGCCCCGGGGCTGTACTCGCCCGAGGGGGTGTTGGACCCGGCCCACGTCGTCGAGCGCCTGAAGGCGTGGGGCACGCGGATTCAGCGCGCGTGACTCGGTGAAGTGTCTCCCGCGTGGACGAGGGCCCGACCTTTCGGGAAGGGCCCTCGCGTCGCGCCCGGAGGCTGTCAGCCCTGGCGGAGATACTCGCGGGTGACGCCTTGCTCCACGCCCGAAGGAGACGGTCCCCATGACGAGCCCGCTGACCGCGGCACCACTTCCACTTCCGCCGCAGGTGACGCCGCCACCGGTGAGTGTCGCGGCCGAGAAGCACGAAGCGTCCCGGTTCGATGGCGTCCTCGCGGACAAGGCGAACGCCCCTTCGAGCCCGAGCGCTCCACGTGAGGTCGCTCCCTCGAACGCGGTGCCCCCGGTCGCCAGCACCGAGCGGACGGTGCTCCACGGCATCTCCCGCTTCGTCCAGGAACTGGAGCAGGGCCAGCGCGTGCTGGACGACATCATCCAGTCCGCGTCCTCCGGCGCGCACTACTCCAACGCGGAGCTGCTGGCGCTCCAGGCGTCCATGTACCGCTACACGCAGTCCCTGGACCTGGTGAGTCGCGTCGTCGAGAAGGGCACCAGCGGGCTGAAGGACGTCCTCAAGACGCAGGTATAGCTACCCCGTCTTGCGGCGCTTGCTCGCGGGCGCGGGCGGAGGCTCCTGCTCCAGTCGAGAGCTGAGGGCCTCGCGGATGGCGAGCACGCGGGCCTTGAGGTCCTGCAACTCCTCCAGCGATGAGCCCGACGCCTCCAGGATGGACGGGGGCACGCACTCCGCCTTCGCGCGCAAGCCGCGCCCCGAGGTCGTCAGCCGGATGCGCACCTGCCGCTCATCCAGCACGTCCCGCTCGCGCTTGACGAGCCCCGCGGACTCCAGCCGCTTGAGCAGCGGCGTGAGCGTCCCCGAGTCCAAGAGCAGCCGCTCCCCCAGCGCCTTCACCGTGACGTCGTCCTCTTCCCACAGCACCAGCATCGCCAGGTACTGGGGATAGGTGAGGCCCAGCTTCTCCAGCAGCGGCCGGTACGTGCGGTTGAGCAGGTGCACCGTCGAGTAGAGGGTGAAGCAGAGCTGCTCGTTCAGGTGGAGCGCGTCGACGCGCTTCTTGGGCAGGGGCATGGCGGTTCCTCCCCGCAACATGCGGCCCAGGTCCATTGCGCGCAATGGAATCGCGCTTCAGGACGTTCCGGGAAGGCGCGAGCCGCGCAGCCAGTGGGGCACGCGCTCCAGGAGGTCGTGCCCGTCGAAGGGCTTGAGGAGGGTGTCGAGCACGGCCGGGTGGAGCACCCGCCGGGGCGTCAGGGCCACCACGGTCAGCCCGGTCCAGGCCGGGTGTCGGGCGAGGCGCTCCAGGAAGGCGTACCCGTCCATGCGCGGCATCTCCATGTCCAGCAGCACCAGGGAGGGGCGCCCGTGCACCTCCAGCCAGGTGAGCGCCTCCAGGCCGTCCTTCGCCACGGCGCTGCGATAGCCCGCGCTCGTGAGGACGTCGACAACGGAGGCGCGGAGGTCCGCGTCATCCTCCACGACGAGCAGCGTTCCTTCGGAGGCTCCTGGCATGAGAGGTCGTCTCCCTAGGTCATGGTGGGCGCGGGGTACAGGGAACATCTGCCGGTTCGCACCGGCAGAAGAGGTCCTCAGGTCTCCTCGAACATGGCCTGGAGCACCCTCCAGGCGAGCTTCACCTCCGGGCCGGAGAGGCTGGACAGGAAGTCGCAGATTTCCGCCACCTCTTCGGTGCGCTCCTGCTCGAAGCCGTTGAAGAGCGTCTTGAGTGACACGTCCAGGCCTGTCGTCAGCTTGCCGAGCGTATCCAGCGACGGAGAGAACGCTCCGCGCTCGATGCGACGGATGGCATCCACCGAGAGCTCGCACCGCTCCGCGAGGGCCTCCTGGGTGAGCTCCCGGTTGTTGCGCAGCTGGCGCACATGGCCGCCGAACTTGCGATGGAACCTCGTCCAGTTCGCTACCTTGTTCTTCGCTTTCTCCATAGTGGGTGACGGGTAATCTGGGGGCTCCGCGTCCCAAGTGAAGTGAAGGTGTTGTCGGTTGGACCTCGGATGTCGCCCGTCCGCCAACTCGGAGGCCCTGTGTGTCGCAGGGTTGCGGGAAACCAGGAGGCAAGGTGCGAGTGCATCCCTTGCCCACGCTTCCCTGAGGAGCAGGGAGGCTGGCGGGCCGGGAAAATGCGCGAGCGGAAGAGTTCGTCTACGCTGCACGCCGCATGACGCATTCGGAAGTCGGGTGGGGTGGACGGCGGGCCGTGTTCCACGTCCTGGCCTGCTGTGGCCTCTTGGCCGCCTGTGAAATCGGTTCCGAGGTTCGCCCCCTCACCGCCCCGGAGCCTGTCACGGCCCCTCCGGCGGCGGTGGTGGCACGCCCTCCGTCTGAAGCTCCGAGGCCACCCGAGCCCGAACCCGTGCCACGGCGCGTGGCGCCGGAGCCCACGGAGCGGACGCGGTCGACGCAGGCGCTGGCGGGGAAGCTCGGGGCGCTCGGGGCGAAGGTGGATGACCCGTGCGTGGCGCCCGTGGGCACGGGCTGCGCCCGCACCGCGCTGGCGTCCTTCTTCGAATCGTTGGATTCCCTGTCCGCCGGCACGGCATCCGGGCCCACGGTCATCGAGGCCTTCGGCAACTCGCTCATCGCGGGGGACCGCATCGTGGACATCCTCCGGGACGACCTGGGCGCGGGCTTCGGCGCCGCGGGCCGGGGCGTGCTGCTGGTGGACCGGATGGCGCCCTATGGTGGGCGCGGACGCACCGGCTACAGCAAGGGCGGGTGGGAGCCCCGCACGCTGGGCGAGCTGCGCAAGCCCCCGCACCCGTTTGGAGTCACGGGCGTGTACCACGTGGCCACCGTCGCGAAGGCGCGCAGCCGCTTCAAGCTGGAGGGCGAGCCGCGAGGCACCCTGTGGTGGCTGGATGTCCCGCATGGCGGCGCGCTCACCGTCCTGAGTGGGGACACGGTGCTGGCCCGGACGGAGCCCACGGGGAGTGGTGAATCGAGGGCCACGCGCTTCGAGCTGCCCGCGGGCACGACGTCGGTGGACGTGGTGGCGGAGGCGAAGGGCGCGGTGGTGCAGGGCGTGGTGTTGCAGCACGCGCGTCCTGGCATCGTCCTGGACATGCTCGGGGTGCCGTCCGCGGATGCGAGCCTCTATGCGCGGCTGGATGACGCGGCGCTGCGCTCGCAACTGGCGGAGCGCGACCCTCGGTTGCTCGTCTTCTTCCTGGGGGGCAACGAGTCCAAGCGCCTGGAGTGGAAGCGCACGGATTTGGAGACGCTGCGCAAGGACTTGGGGGCGCTGCTGCGTAGGGCTCGAGCCGCCGCGCCGGGCAGCGCCTGTCTGGTGGTGGGGCCCATGGACGCGGTGCGGGACACGAAGGACCGGGGCAAGGCCTTCACGCAGCGCCCCTTCCTGGAGGCCGTCGTCGAGGCGGAGCGGGAGGTGACGCAGGCGGAAGGGTGCGCCTTCTTCAACCTCTACGCGGCCATGGGGGGCAAGGGCGCGCTGTCGCGCTTCCACCAGTCCGGGTTCATGCACGAGGACCTGGTGCATCCGCGCGGACGGGGGCTGGATGTGCTGGGCCACCTGGTGACGGACGCGTTGCTGCGCGCCTGGGTGGAGACGCCGCCGGCCTCCCGCCGCGTGGCCGCGCTGTCGCCCGCCGCCGGAAGCCCGCCTGGTTCGACCGTGGAGGCCGCGCCATGATGACGCCGAGGGGGCTCTTCGCCGCGCTGTGGTTGTTCGCGACTCCGGCGCTGTCGGCGCCGCGCCTCACGCCGGTGTGCGAGCCCGTGAGCGCGGAGGCCGCCGAGGGCCCGCGCGGGTTTTCTCCCGAGGTGACGCAGGCGCTGGATGCCATCGTCCGCTCGGAGCTGTCCCAGGGGCCCGTCGCGGGGCTGACGGTGGGTGTCACGCGCGGGGCCCAGCGTTGGGTGTGTGGCTATGGCCTGAGGGATTTGGCCAAACGTCTGCCCGCGACGCCGCGCACCACGTTCCGCATGGCGTCCGTCACCAAGTCCTTCACCGCCGTCGCCGTCTTGCAGTTGGTGGAGCAGGGGAAGCTGGATTTGGACGCGGACATCCACTCGCTGGTGCCGGGCTACCCGGCGAAGCAGTGGACCGTCACGGTGAAGGATTTGCTGGGACACCTGAGCGGGGTGCCCACGTATGACGGGCTGGCCTCCAGCAACAACGTGAAGCCGGTGAGCACGGGCGAGGCCATCTCCGCCTTCTCCGAGAAGCCGCTCGCCTTCGAGCCGCGCACCCGCTACCTGTACAGCACCTGGGGCTACAACCTGCTGGGCGCGGCGGTGGAGGCGGCGTCGGGGAAGTCCTATCGCGACTACCTGCGTGAGAATGTCTTCCAGCCCGCGGGCATGGAGCACGCGGACCTGGACGTCACCGCGACGCGCGACGAGCACCAGGCGGTGGGCTACCGCGTGAAGGACGGCGTGCTGAAGCCCTCGCGCTTCCTGGATGTGTCCAGTCGTTTCGGTGGAGGTGGGACGCGGGCCACGGTGGGGGACATGCTCGGCTTTGGCCGCGCGGTGTTGGCCCACCGGTTGGTGAAGCGGGACACCATGGGGAAGATGCAGGCGTCCATGGCCACGCGCGATGGGCGCCTCACGGACTACGGCATGGGCTTCGCGACCTATCCCCTGCGCGGCCACTACCTGGTGGCGCACGCGGGCGGGCAGCCGGAGACGACGACGCTGCTGGTGATGTTCCCCGCCGAGGACACGGTGATTGCGCTGGCCACCAACATCGAGGGCGAGGCGAAGCGGCTGCGGCGCCTGTCCATCCGATTGATGGAGGGCGTGCTGGAGAGTGGTGTCACGCGCAGGGACGCGCACTTCACGGACCCGGTGGACTCGGTGGTGTACGAGGGACTGGGGCGCATCGCCAGCTATGGTCTGGCGTATCACCTGTGGGCCACGCGAGGGCCGGGCACGCTGCCGCCGGACGAGGACCTGCCGGGTGCCTTCGCTCGTGTGTCGGAGCTGCTGGACCGCAAGCTCATCGGCAAGGACGCGAAGGCGGCGCTGGAGCGCATCCGCAGCGGGCATGACCCGAAGCTGGGCTCCGTCTTCATCCGCGTGGGCGCGCAGATGGCGCGCACGTTGGAGAAGGCGCATGGCCCCGAGCGACTGCTGGCGTACCCGGCGGAAGGTCCGCTGTCGTTCTTCGCGGACTATCTGGCCGCGTGTGAAGCTCAGGGTGTGCCGGACACGGAGCGCTTCGGCGAGCCGCTGCGCGGGGACCTGCTGCGCTTCGTCGCCGGGTGGAAGCGGGCGGAGGTGCCGGAGTTGCTTCGTCTGCGGCTGGATGAGACGAAGAACCCGGAGGCGCACTGGCCCGCGCTGAAGAAGACGGCGGTCTTGTCGCCGGATGTGCGGCCGGACTATTCGGACGAGCTGCTGCGCGTCGCCGAGGGGTTCGCGTGGCGCAAGCAGTCCGCGAACCGCGTGCGTTGGCTGGAGCGGGCGGTGGAGTTGCAGCCGAGGAGCGTGGATGCCCGGTGGGCCCTGTCGCAGGCGCTGCTCACGGTGAAGCGGGACGGGGAGGTGCTGGCGCATCTACAAGAGGCCCTGGCGACGCCGCAGGGCGCGCTGGCGCTGGCGCCGATGTCGTTCCTCAAGCGCGTGGTGATGGACTCGGAGACGCCGCGCGTGGGGCTGGGCCTGGTGCGCGCGGCTGTGGCGCTGCACCCGGAGTCACCTGAGCTGTGGGAGGCCCTGGCGAAGCGGGAGAAGGCCCAGGGCCACCCGGCCGAAGCGAAGGCGGCCTTGCGTCAGGCCCGTCGCGCGCGCGAGGCCCGTCCTCCGGAGTCGACCGCCGAGCCGGCCAACCGGGCAGGCGTGGACCGTGGAACGGGCCCCGTGCCGGATGACCACGGCCTCGTGCGCCCTCGTCAGTCTCTTTGAGTCGAGGATGGCGCCGGCCTATCGAGCTGGCGTGTTGCGCGAGCCGCGTGCCGGGTGTCCCATGGATTCGTGCCGTGCGCCCGTGCCAGTCGCTTTGAGGCGAGGACTTCGCCTGCCAGCTGGGATGGGTGTGGCGCGAGCCTCGTGCTGGATGACCACGGCCTCATGCGCTCGCACGAGTCTCGCTTGGGCGAGGTCGTCCGGGAGGACTGTGCGAGGATGCCTCTCGTGTCCGGCATCCCGTGTCCCTTCTGTCAGGCCTCCTTCGCCCCCGGCGCTCAGCGCTGTCCGGCGTGTGGCGCCTCCCTGCTGGTTGCTCCTCCCGCCGACTCGGACGTGGCCGTCTGCGCCATCCATCCGGAGTGGATGAGCTTTCATGCGTGCACGCGCTGCGGCGCCTTTGCTTGCTCACAGTGTCTGCGCGAGGGTCCTCGCGGCGAGCTGGTCTGCGCGCGGTGTCATGAGCGCTCGCCGTACGCGCCACTCCCGTGGGACCAGCGCGAGGAGCTGGGCTGGGTGAAGGCGTTCTGGAAGACGTGCGTGGAGGTGATGCTTCGTCCGGGCGTCACCTTCGGACGGATGTCACCGGAGGGGAGCGTGGGCAGCTCGCTCCTCTTCGCCCTGCTCACGGCGTTCGTCGGCTACTTCGTCACCAGCCTGTTCTACTTCGCCGTCCTGCTGGTGGTCCCCTACGAGAACCTCGCGTCCCGAGGGATGGGCGAGCCAGGCCCTTCCTTCTTCCGGGGCCTCGTCGTCTTCTTCTTCTTCGGCTGGGTGGTGGTGATGCCCGTGCTGAGCATGGTCATCACGGTGGTGGCCTCCGCGTTGGACCACGTGGTGCTGCGGCTGGCGGGAGCGCCGAGCACGTTCGCCGCGACGCTGCGCGGACATGCCCTGTCCCAGGGCGTCTACCTGCTGGGCCTGGTGCCCTTCTGCGGCATGTATGTGATGCCCTTCTGGAGCGCCGGCGTGCGAGTGGCCGCGTACCAGAAGCTGTACCGCGTGGGTTGGGGACAGGCTGCCCTTGGCGCGCTGCTGGTGCCCGTCCTCTCCTGCTGCCTGGGCGTGGGCGGCTATGCCGCGATGATGATGTCGCTGGTGAAGTCGCCCTAGTCGCACAGGCTCAGTGCTTCGAGCCCGAGTCCGATGCGGGCTCGTGCCGGTCATCGTGCCCCTGGGCGACGTGGCGTCCCCGGGCGCGCTCATGCACGCGCTTGAACTGGAGGGAGAGCTCCGCGAGCTCCTCCTCGGTGGCGTCCTCCAGGTCCGTGAACTCGTTGCGCGCGTGCTTCTGCGCGCGGATGAGTTCGTCGAGCTTGAGGTGGATGGCCTTCGCGTCGCGGTTCTGCGTGGCCTGGATGACGAACACCATCAGGAAGGTGATGATGGTCGTCGACGTGTTGATGACGAGCTGCCACGTGTCGCTGAAGTGGAACAGCGGCCCCGTCACCGCCCAGATGACCACCACGGACACCGCGAGCAGCAGGGCCTGGACGGAGCCCACACGCTCGGACACGCCCTGGGCGAACTTGTGGAAACGCTCGTGCATCCCTCAAGGGATGGGCATGAGCGGGAGGGTTGGCTTGCTTGCGCGGACGCTCGCATGCCGGGCTGGCGATGGGCCCGAAAGCCTGCTCACCCTCCAGGCGGTCGCTACTGCCCGGCGGAGGTCCCCGAGGGGAGGGCCGCGGTGACGGTGCGCTGCTTGGGCCAGAAGCGCGCGCCATGCACGCCGTCCAGTTGGGCGATG
Organism: Myxococcus llanfairpwllgwyngyllgogerychwyrndrobwllllantysiliogogogochensis; assembly: GCF_006636215.1. Classification (GTDB taxonomy): domain Bacteria; phylum Myxococcota; class Myxococcia; order Myxococcales; family Myxococcaceae; genus Myxococcus; species Myxococcus llanfairpwllgwyngyllgogerychwyrndrobwllllantysiliogogogochensis. The sequence continues at coordinate 22,852 of NZ_VIFM01000166.1, forward strand.
CGCTTCTTGCTTCGCGCGTCGTAGATGCGCGCGCTGTGGTCGGAGGCCACGAGCAACAGCGCGCCTCTCACGCGCAGCTCCACCACCGACGTGGGCTCCAGCGACAGGGCCTCCGGCTCGGACAGGCGATCATTCGCTTCCCAGCGCAGCGGCGGCATCAGCACTGGCAACTCGCGCGCCGCGCGCCACGCGTACAGCGGTCCTCCATGCGTCTCCAGCGAGACCCAGGCGCCGTACTCCGTGTGGCCCTTGTCCTTCACCACCGCGTCCAGACGCACCGCGTCCTCGCTGCCCTCGGAGAGCTCCGTCGCCGTGGGCGCATCCGGGTCCGTGCCGAACGTCGAGGACACCAACTGGCTGGCGGTGGCCAACGCCGTCGTGCCCGCCGCGTCCTCTCGCTCGTACACCGTCGCGACGGACTCGATGCGCTTCCACGCCTCACCCTCGCGGCGGTACGCATGCGCGAGGCCCGGGCTGCCCTCCGTTTCCGGCACGGGCAGCCGCCGGCCATCCACGACGAAGACCTCCTCGCCTCGCTCTTCCTTCCGCGTCAGGCCCTCCAACTGCGACACCAGGGCGACGACACGGCCCTGTGCGTCAAAGCCGAGCGAGTCCGTGTGCCCCTCGTCTGGGAGTGCGAGTGACACAAGGCCCTGGGGTGAGTCGAATTCCACCTTCCAGGCGCGTGGCGGCACGGTGCCTCCGCCCCGGTCCACCAGCGCGCCCTGCTTGCCGTCCGGGCTCCAGGCCATGCCCAGGCGCTCGCAGGGAGCCTCCACGGTGGCCAGGGCCTTGCGTAGGCCCGTGGCGTCCTGGCGCATCCAGGTACAGCCCGAAGGCGACGCGTCCTGGAGGAGCGAGAGCGCGAAGGTGGGGGCGGGCTCCGCGGACGGAGGGGGCGCCGGAGTCGCGGGCGCGGGGTCCTGTGACTTCTTGCAGGCACCCCCGAGCAGCAGGGTTCCGAGGAAGAACGCGGGGCCAAGGCGGCGGAGCATGAGGCTCTCCGGTGCGGGTTCCCTCTCACCATCGCAGAACGCCGGGAGTGGGAGGAAGTCACCCCTGGAGTACACAGCGCAGAACTTTCAATAGCCCACGCGTGGATGGGTGTCATTCACCCCGCCTGCCGTGTCGAGGTGCTCGTTGCAGGACAATTTCTCGGAGGGTGCGCGCCGAGCTACTCGACGCGCCAGGCCTTGTCCGCGCCGCTGACCGCGGGACTCAGACGAGCCAGCCGCTCTCGTCGAGGAAGAGGGCTTCGCTGAAGGGGTCTTCGTCCTTCTTCTCGCGCGCGGGTGGGGTGTCCGCGAAGTAGAGGCTGCGGCCGTCCTTGACGACGTGCAGGACGCGCAGGTCCTCGCGGGCGCGAGGCGTGACGATGAGCGGGTTGCCGGAGAGCACGACGAAGTTGGCGCGCTGGCCCGGCGCGAGGGTGCCCTGGGGTTCGGGTTCCTCGTCCGAATTGCCGTTCGACAGCTTGTCGACGACCGCGGGAATCACCGTCCCACCCTGGAGCGGGATGACCTCGGTGTCGGGGCCGCGCAGCGCGAGGACCTCGGCGCGCGTGCCCACGGCGAGGATGTGGCCGTCCTGGAGGGCCAGGGCCTCGGCGGTGGGCTGATGCTCATTCATGGTGAGCAGGGTTCCACCCTCGAAGATGCGGTCAGCGGGTCGGGAGGGATTCATGGCCTTCGCTCCGGGAGACGCGGGTAGACAGGTAAGTTGCGTTCGCGCGGAGGACGCGGCCATGGGGGCAGGGAGATGTTGTCCTGTCGCCCGAGTGCCAGCCCGCTGGGGAGGGAATGCCGGGCATGCGGCCCCTGACCCTCCCGGCGCGGGTTGCTGGTGGACCGCGGCGTCCCCACGCTGGTGGATGGCGGTGTGCTGACGGGCCGCCGCGCGCCATGTCACTCGACCTGACTGAACCGAATGTGCAGGAGCAGGTCATCTCCTTGGGGACGCTCGTCGCGGACCTGTTGGGGGTGTTCTCTGGCTCGGTGTTGGGGGCGCTGCTGGCCGAGCGGCGGAAGATGGACCTGATGGGCTTCCTGGTGCTGGGGCTCGTGTCCGGCGTGGGGGGCGGAATCCTGCGCGACACGCTGCTCCAGGTGGGGCCGCCGCTGGTGCTGGTGAAGCCCGCCTATCTGGTCGCGGCCTTCACGGGGGCGTTCGCCGCGTTCATCTTCGAGCTGCGGCACGGGCCGACGGTGAAGCTGTTGTCCGCGCTGGATGCGCTGACGCTCGGCTCCTTCGCGGTGGCGGGGACGCAGCGGACGCTGGAGGTGGGGCTGAGTCCTGGGACGGCGGTGCTCATTGGCATCATCACCGCGGCGGGGGGCGGCATCATCCGCGACGTGCTCATCCGGCGCACGCCCACGGTGATGAGGCCGGAGCCTGGGTATTACGCGCTCGCCGCCTTCGCGGCGAGCCTGGTGTGTCTGGCGTTCTCGCTGACGGGGCACCGACGGTTGGCCCTGGTGGCGGGAATGGCGGTGGGCGCGGCGGTGCGGCTCATCTCCGTGCGGCGGGGATGGAGGCTGCCCGTCAAGCGCACGCGCCAGGTGCCCCGGAAGGGGGACGACTTTGGCGGGCCTGGAGAGGACGAGGGCTGGACGAAGCCGTGAGGCTCGGGGCCCTGTGTCTCAGGGCTGTTTCTTCTTGCGGAGGACCTCGGCGGGGAGATTGCGCCGGAAGGGGCGCAGGAGGGCCGCGACGACGGGCGCGACGGGGATGGGCAGGGCGACGAGGATGAGGATGAAGAGGAGACGGAAGGCGCGACGGATGTGTCGCGCGAGCGCGCGCAGGAAGGCGAGCGCCCGGGAGAGGAACCGGGACATGGGTGCTCCTGGGACTGAGGGGACTGCCGGAAGGCGGAGGCGTTCCGGGAGGGCTCAGTGGAGGAGCGACCTGTGGAGCAGGAAGAGGCGCCGGGTGGGGCCTGGGGGATGCTCTGTCTCATATACCCATCT
>NZ_VIFM01000167.1 GCF_006636215.1 Myxococcus llanfairpwllgwyngyllgogerychwyrndrobwllllantysiliogogogochensis
ACCCCGCCCGCCGCCGAGTGCACCAGCACGTTCGTCCCCGGCCTCGGATGCGCCAGCTCGAACAGCGCGTAGTACGCCGTCAGGAACACCGCCGGAAATCCCGCCGCCTGCTCCATCGTCAGCTTCGACGGCAGCGCGAACACCTGGTGCCGTGGCACCGCGACGTGCGTCGCATACCCGCCGAACCGCGTCACCCCGAACACCCTCGCCCCGGGCGCAAGGTCCTCCACACCGGCCCCCACCGACTGCACCGTGCCCGCGAACTCGAAGCCGGGGGTAATCGGCCACCCCACATACTCCTTCGCGGAGGCGTACAGGCCCATGCGAATGACGCAGTCCGCGTAGTTCACCCCGATGGCCTCGGTGGCCACCACCACCTCCCCCGGCCCAGGTGAAAGCTGATTCAGGTTTTCAAGTCGGAGCTGCCCATATCCACCGGCTTTCGGAATGACGACCTTGCGTGCGCTCATGTCCCCGTGAGTATCACGCGACGCAGCGCGACAACGTGAATGAGCGTTCACGTGGCGGGCGACGCGCGCACGAGATGTCTCTACACTGTGTCTCGCGCCCGATGACTTTCATTGGTCCGGGCGCGCATCCCCCACAACAGAAGGAGTCCTCCATGCGATTGCGGCATTCGCTGTTCCTCATGGCCCCGCTGCTCGTCGGCGCCCTCACTGGCTGCGGACCCGAGCACGAGGAATCACTCGCTCCCGAAGCCCCCGCCGCCGAGCAGCTCGGCACCACCGAGTCCGCCGCTGTCTCCACCGCGGGCCTCACCACGCACTTCCGTCAGTGGCTCTCCGCCAACGGCTACGACAGCTACGACTTCCCCCGCGCCGACCTCGTCGGCGGCAGCTTCGGCGGCAAGGCGAGCGGCACCGACACCGTGGTGAACACGCCCGTCATCTTCATCCACGGCAACTCCGACAAGGCCGTGGGCACCGGCACCGCCGGCCAGTCGGGCTGGAACGCCTCCATCGAGTACTTCCTCGCCAACGGCTACAAGCCGAGCGAGCTGTACGCGACGACGTGGGGCCCCGCGGAAATCATGCAGACCGCGGTCCAGTACCACTCGAAGACGAACGTCATGAAGGTGCGCAAGTTCATCGAGGCGGTGAAGGCGTACACCGGCGCGACGAAGGTGGACATCATCACCCACTCCATGGGCGTGACGCTCGCGCGCAAGGCCATCCTCGGCGGCTCGGCGAATGACTCGGCCAACGGCGGCGCGTACAACGTCGGCGCGGCGCTCACCGGCTCGGTGGACACCTTCGTCGGAATCGCCGGCGCGAACCTGGGCCTCACGTCCTGCTACCAGACGGGCCCGTCGACTCCGACGTGCGGCTCCACCAACGGCCTGTATCCGGGCTACCTCTACTTCGGCCTGGTGATGGGGCGCTCCGCGTACCTGGACAACCTGCGCTCCACGAGCGGCTACGAGGGCGCCTACCGTTACAGCATCTATTCCACGGCCGATGAAATCATCAACTACGGAGGCATCGTCTACGGCGAGTACACCTCCCACATCCCCGGTCAGAATGGGGAGAAGGTCTACTCGGCGTATCCCTACGGGCACTTCAACTCGAAGGACCTGACGGCGGCGGTGCAGTACAGCATGGTGCGCAACCACACCATTCCGTAGGGCACGCGCCACGGGCTCCCGGCACGCCGACGTCCAGGCGCCGCCGGGAGTCACGGGCCGGTTCGGCATCACAGCAGGAAGGACGGAAGCGCCTCGTCCTTCGACAGCACCGTGACAGCGAGCTCCGGCACCTTCGTCACCGAGGGCGCCGGTCGACGGCCCATCCACGCCGTGGGGGAGTGGATGTGGCCGTCCTCGCGTCACGGGCCGGGGCGACGCGCCTCATCCACACCGAGGATGAGGCCGTCCCCATGTCGCGAGCACCGGACGACGACCTCGCATCCACGCCAACACCGTCACGCATCCAGCACGACGCGTCTCCTCGCGAGCACCACCCGCCGCCACATCCCACCGAGGATGCGGCGGCGCCGACGCACTCACGGCCTCGGTCCATCCGACGGAGCCGGCGCATCGTTCTGCGCGGGCGTGGGCGAGGGCTGGTTCCCTGGAGCCCCCGGCACCGGCGCGGGCTCACCCGGCTTCGGTGCCTTGTCCTTCGGCTCCTCCTTCGGGACGAAGGGCTTCGCCGCCTCCGGGTCCTTCAGGAACGCGAGCACCGTCTCGTTGAACGGCGCCGGGCAGTCGAGCTGCACCGTGTGGCCACAGCCCTTCATCGGCGCCAGCGCGGCCCCGGGGATTCGGGACGCGCCGTACTCCATGATGTCGCGCGCCTCGCCGCCGTGGAGGAACGGGTTGGGAATCAGCCGGTCATCCGTGCCGTAGACGATGAGCGTGGGCACCGTGACGTGCTGGAGGCTCTCACGCACGAAGTCGTTGTGCGCCAGCCCCCGCACCGTGCGGACGTTGGCATAGGCGTACGAGTCGAACTCGGGCGACTTCGCCAGCCGCACGCGCTCCTCAACCAGCCAGTCGAGCTGTGGCCCCCAGTGCATGAAGTTGCCCTGGCGGACGCTGCCCCAGATGTTCGCCTCGGGCGCGTACTTGATGAAGTCCGCGCTCATCACCCGCGCGAACCACGCCTTCTCCTTCCAACTGAACTTCTCGAACCCGGCCGGCGACACCAGCACCAGCGCGCTGAGCGACTCCGGATAGCGGATGGCGTACGACAGCGAAGTCTGCCCACCCATCGAGTGTCCCGCGAGGATGGGCTTGTCCACGCCCAGCCCCCGCGTCAGCTCATGCACCACGTCCGCCATCGCCTCCATGGTGTACGGGAAGGTCGCCGGCTTGTCGGACTTGCCGAAGCCGGGCAGGTCCACCGCGATGACGCGGTAGCCCTGCGCCTGGAACACGTCCAACTGCGCCCGCCAGAACTTCAGATAGGAGCCCAGGCCGTGCACGAAGACCACCGTCTTCGCGTCCGGCGACGACGCCGGCAGGTCCACGTAGGCGACGTGGAGCTCGGTGGCCAGCTTGTAGCGGGCGGTGACGTCCGGCAGCGCGGCGCGGTGCACGGGCCAGGGCTGCTTCGTGCCCTCGGTGGAGTAGTCGAGGTCCTGGAAGGACAGCGCGGACTCGCCAGCATACGAGCGCACGCAACCGGCGGAGGACAGCCCCGCCGCGAGGAGCAACGCGGTGAAAGCGCGGGAGGAGCTCATGGTCAGAACGCGTACCAGGTGAAGGTGGTGAAGGCCGCCCACGGGTCGCTCCGCACGGTGGTCGCACCGTCGTAGAAGCTGCCGCGGAAGAGGTAGCCGCCGTGGAGACCCACGGTCATCAGGTAGCGGAGGTGGTAGCGCAGCTCCGCGTTGACCTCCGCGCCGATGAACCGGCCGCGCCGCACGTCGGCCACCCAGCGCGCCGGGTCCGCCCCCGCGTTGGCCAGGCCCGTGGCCACCTTGAGGTTGAGCTTGTTGGGGATGATGTCCCACGCCGCCGAGGCGATGCCCGCGCGCAGGCCGTAGCCCTGGTTGGAGATGTCCGTCACCGCGCCCGTGTAGTTGTTCACCGTGCTGGTGAAGGGGAACAGGATGAGCATCTTGTGGTTGAACCACACCGCGCCCGGCAGGCCGTACTGGTTGAGCGTGAAGGCGCCCGTGTACTTGTCGTCCTCCAGATTGGAGTCACCCGAGGAGAACATGCCCTCCACGGTGATGACGTCACCGGGGCCACGGCCCCACTGGTACATGACCTCCAGGTTGGCGGACACGCCGGAGATGTTCAGCTCGTCGAGCACCGAGTTTTCCGGGTCGTCGCTCTCGTACTTGCCGCCGTTGTACATGACGAAGCCAGAGGCCCCGAGCCGGCCGTTGCGGAAGTCGATGTTGTGATTGAAGTGCGCACCCGCCCAGAAGACGCTGCCGGTGGGCCGGTTGATGTTGAAGCGCGCGGTGCCGGTGAAGCCGGGCAGGCCCGAGGACGACGGGCCGCTCTTCACCAGGCCCTCGAAGGCGTACGCATCACCCTTGGTGTCGTCGTTCAGGTACCAGAACGACGCGCCCACGTTGGTGTTGGGGCGCACCGGGTAGACGTAGTCCGCCATCGCCAGCCAGATGTACTTCAGGCGCGGGTCGTTCTTCGTGGCGCGGTCCGCCTGCGCGGTGCCCAGCGGCATCAGGCTGACGCGCGCGTTGCCCTTGATTCCGCTGAAGATGGAGAGGCCCGTCGCGTCGCTGCCGAGGAAGGCCAGCTTGTAGCCGGTGCGCGTGAGGTCCGACAGCGGCGTGCGCGTCGGGTCATGGGCGTTGTCGTAGACGGGCTGCGTGCCCACGAGCAGCGTGAGCTGGCTGGGATTGCGCGTCGGGTAGATGGCGACGTTGACGTTCTTCGTCTGGATGTTCACCTGGTCGGCGTTGAAGCCGCCGCCCTCGTTCTGGCCAATGGTGTTGGCCGAGCGACCCCAGAGGAAGTCCACCTCGAACTGCGCGCGGAAGGACGCCAGCCCGTCGACGAAGAAGGGGCTGTACTCGATGACGGGAATCCAGCGCTGCTCGATGAAGTACGCGGAGCGGCCCGACTCGGTGCTCACCGCGCTGCCCACCGGCGAGCCGATGGGCCCCAGCGACACGCCGCGCAGGCCCGCCGGGTCACCGACCTGGTTCGTCATGGAGACGCGGGTGAAGAAGTAGTTGATGAGCGTGAGCTCGCGAGGCTCGGCGTCCTCCTCGCGGTCCTTCGCCTCCAGCCACTCGGCGTACAACCCTGGCACGGGGGTGCTCTGCGCGGCGGCCGGCGTCGCCAGTCCCACGAGCCCCAGCGCCGCGAGCACCCTCGCGCCTCGGCGCAGCGTCTCGCGTGCTTCAAACCCACTTCCCGTCATATCCACCTCGGCCCCGCGCGCGGGGCACTCCCGGTGCACCGGGCTCGGATGTCACCACTGTCGCTGGCGCTGCGTACCGCCGTGCTCCTCGGACGGGGCAACGGTGCCCGCGTCCAGTCCTTCGTCCAGGGAGAGGGCGGGAGCGCGCCCTCCCTCCGGCACGAGGTGAGGCGGGCTACCGGACGGCGTACGTCTGCACGGCGTTGCCCGTGAAGGCAGTGCCGTTGAGCGTCACGGAGCTCGACGTGCCCACCGCGCCATTGGCGCAGCGGCTGCCCGTCGACTGGTTCTTGAAGAAGAGCTCCAGCTTGAGCGTCTTCTGGTCGGTGGTGAATCCACCGCGACCTTCCTGCACCAGTCCACCCGGGAAGGTGAACGTCACGTCGAAGCAGCTTCCGTCCGCCGCCACGTTCTCGATGAGGACGGTGGTGGAGGTGAAGGAGAGCGGGTTCTTCGGCGCGTCATGGTTGCAGGCGCCATCGGCGATGGTGCCCGGGACGCTGTCGACCTTGAAGTTGCCGCCAGCCACCGACATGGTGACCTTCTGGTAACACTGGGACACCGCGCCATAGTCGACATCTTCGTTGTAGCCGTTGGGGTGGCTGGGGATGTTGGCCCCTTCCATCAGCAGCGTCTTGCCCTCGAGGAACGCGAGGATGTTGGCGGAGCTGTTCAGCTTGGGCGCCTCGACGGGCGGGTCCTTGTCGTCATCATCTCCGCAGCCTACGAGGCCCAGCGCGCAAACCATGACCGCGGACAGCAGCTTCTTCTTCATGTGAGTGCTCCTCTTCCCTCCGGCGTCACCGCCGGGATGTGACGACAGTCGTCAATGCGAAGGGCCTGACTCCAGGGCCCTCCGTGAATGGCTCAGCGCGGCGCGTCGGACACGGAGGGTGTCATTGGCCCTCCGCATCGGCGGCGATGGCCGCCTCGCGCAGCTCGCGCTTGAGAATCTTTCCCGCCGCGGAGATGGGCAGGCGCTCCACCAATTCCACCCGCTTGGGCACCTTGAAGCGCGCGAGCCTCCCGCGCAGGTGCTCCATCAACACCTCCGTGGAGCAGGCCTCTCCGGGCTTGAGCACCACGAAGGCCCGGCCGACCTCGCCCCACTTCGCATCGGGCATGCCGATGACCGAGCACTGCTGCACAGCGGGGTGCTCGTAGAGGACCGACTCCAGCTCCAGCGGGTACACGTTCTCTCCGCCGGAGATGAACATGTCCTTCTTGCGACCCGCGATGGTGAAGAAGCCGTCCGCGTCCTTGCGAGCCAGGTCGCCGGTGTGGAACCAGCCATCCGGGTCGATGGCCTCGCGCGTGGCGGCCTCGTCCTCGAAGTAGCCCGAGCACATGGAGGGGCCCTTGAGGAGGAGCTCACCCACGTCGCCCGTGGGCACCTCGCGGCCGTCGTCGTCCACCAGCTTCGCGGCGATGAAGTAGTTGGGGCGGCCGATGGAGCCCGCCTTCGACACCGCGAACTCGGGCCCCATGCTGAAGATTCCCGGGCCGAACTCCGTCATCCCGAAGCCCTGCTTGAAGGGCACCGCGTGCACGGCCTGCCACGCTTGAATCAGCGGCACGGGCAGCGCCGCGCCGCCGCTGGTCATGAAGCGCACGGTGGAGAAGTCCGTCGTGGCGAAGCGCGGCGAGTCGAGCAGTTGCTGGTATTGAGTGGGCACCGCGAAGAAGAGCGACACCTTCTCGCGCGGGATGAGCGTGAGCAGCTCCTCGGGGTCCCACCTGCGCATGATGACGATGGTGCCGCCCGCGGTGAGCAACGGCACCGAGTACACGAGCAGCCCGCCCGTGTGGAACATGGGCGTGTGCGTCACCGTGACGTCGCCGGGGCGCAGCTCATGCACCAGCGTGTTGAGCGTGTTCCACGCCACCATGCGGTAGCTGATGCACGCGCCCTTCGAGCGGCCCGTGGTGCCGCCAGTGAAGAGCAGACACAGGGTGTCCTCCTCGGACACCGTGTCGTTCTTCACGGGCTCGGCGGAGCGGTGCGCGAGGACGTCCGTGTACGCGGCTGCGCCCGGCAGCCCTTGCGACTCCAGGGACACGAGGCTGAGCGAGCCCCCGACGCTCTCGCGCACCTGGGCCACGGCGTCGCGGAAGTCGTCGCCGAAGAGGAGCACGCGCGGGCGGATGGCGCGGACCAGGTCCGTCAGCTCGGTCGCGTGCAGGCGCCAGTTGTAGGGGACGAAGATGGCGCCCAGCTTGCCGCAGGCGTAGAGCGCATCCAGGTACTCGACGCCGTTGTGGGCGACGATGCCCACGCGGTCGCCGCGCTTCACGCCGGCCACGTCGCGCAGCCAGCCGCCGAGCGCCTCGGCGCGCGTGTTCAGGGCACGGTAGGTGAAGCGGCCGGCGTCACCCTTGGCCGTGTCCACCACCGCGACGTGCTCGGGCCAGTACAGGGCGCCCCGCCCCATCCAGTCGCCGATGAACATGCGCGCCTCCAAGACTCAGGCCGTCCAGCGGTAGAGGGCGGAGGCCATGGCGAGACCACCGCCGCTGGCACAGAAGGCCACCAGGTCGCCCCGTCGCACCTTGCCCTGGACGACGGCGTCATCGAGCGTCATCGGGATGCAGGCCGAGCCGGTGTAACCCCACTTGTCCATCGTGTAGTGCGCCTTGGCCATGGGCTGGCCGAGCACCTTCATCGTGGCCTCGATGGTGCGCAGGTTGAGCTGGGTGAAGACGAAGAGCTTCACGTCGTCCAGCGTCTGGGACTGCTTCTTGAGGAGCTGGTCCAACAGCATGGGCCAGCGCTCGGTGTTGAACGTGGCAGGGAACTTGCGGACGAACTGGACGGCGGGCTTGCCACCGGTGAGGGGCAGCGTCTCCGCGGTGGCGGGACGGTGGGTGCCGCCGGTGTAGATGCCGAGCGCGTCGTGGTACTCGCCATTGGCCAGGAGCCGCGCGCCCATGAAGCCGGGCTTGTCTCCCGCGCCGAGCACCACCGCGCCCGCGCCGTCCGCGAACAGGGTGCAGGTCTTCTTGTCCTTCCAGTTCACGTAGCGCGTCATGCCGTACGCGCCGACCACAAGGATGCGGTGGTAGCCGTCATCCGCGGCGAGGGTCTTCGAGCCCACGTCCAGCGCTGTCACCCACCCGGCGCACGCGCAGTTGAGGTCGTAGGTGCCGGCGTTGGCGGCGCCCAGCTTGGCCTGCACCACGGAGGAGGTGGCGGGGCTCAGGTAGTCGGGCGTGTCGGTGGCGACGATGATGAGGTCCAGCTCCTCGGGCTTCGTCCCGGAGCGCTCCAGGGCCTGACGGGCGGCGGCGACACAGAGGTCACTGGTGGCCTCGGTGTCGGCCATGACGTGGCGTTCCTTGATGCCCACGTTCTGCTGGAGCCACTCGTCCACTGGCTCGCCGAGGATCTTCTCGACGTCCGCGTTGGTGAGGACCTTCTCGGGGACGTAACGGCCAGTGGCGAGGATCTGCGCGTATCGCATGTGCGGTCTTCTCAGCTCCGGGCGCTCCGCGCCGGGCGGCGCGCGGGACGCAGGGTGTTCTTCTTCTTGGCGGGGGCGGCCTTCGCGGGGCTCGCCTTGGAGGGGGTGGACTTGACGCTGTTGCGCGCGGGAGCGGCCGAGCGGGCATCCAGGCCGTGGCGGATGAGGCCCATGGCGGTGTCGAGCACGCGCTCCAGGCCCGGGTCTTCTTCCCAGAGGACCCAGCGCATGCCGAGGAAGTCGGCGATGCCCATCAGGCAGTAGGCGAGCGCCTCCGGGTCCATGCGGCGCACTTCGCCCGCGTCCATGGCGATGGACAGGCCGTTGACGTAGCCCTTGGCGAAGCGGTCGTAGTAGCGGCGGTAGCAGTCGGCGTCGACGAACTCGGCCTGGCGCACGACGCGGTAGAGGTTGGGGTGCTGGCGGACGAACTGGAAGAAGGTGCGAAGGCCCTCGCGCTCCACGTCCATGCGGCTGTCGCACGCGGCGGTGGACTCACCGATGAGGCGGCGCAGGCGGGTGCCCAGGTCGTCGACGACCTCGACGAAGATGGACTGCTTGTCCGGGAAGTAGACGTAGAACGTGCCGAGCGCCACGCCGCCCTTGCGGGTGATGTCCGCGATGGAGGCGCGCTCGTAGCCCTTCTCTCCGAAGACCGACTCGGCGGCCTTCAGCAGCTTCGCACGCGTCCGCTGTCCTCGCGGCGTGACGGGTCCGGAGCGGTCTGGAGAAGTTGAAGGCCGATTCATGTTTCACCTAGCGGTAGCACCCGCTCGACGGGGTTGTCAAAGCGCGGAGAATGGCTCCGCGCGTCATGGACTGTGGGCGACGCAGGGCGTCACCTGGAGACCTCATGTCTCCACTCGGCGGAGCGTACCCCGAATGGCGCGGGGGTCAGTGGGGTGCTCACCGCCCTGTAAGAACATCCGTTCTGGCGAGGTGGCGCGACGCGCAACGTCCTCGTGGTGGAAATGCGTTCCTCGTAGCGTCGGAGGTCCTCGCCGCTGAAGGGAGACGCATGGTGCTCCGTCGGGCTGGTGCCTTCTTGCTCGCTTTGATGACCGCCTGTGGGGGTGCGGCGCGGGTCCCGCGCACGGTCTCCAGTGAAGGCGCTCCAGACGCCTGGTATTCGCAACGGGTCGGTCCAATCGGCGGCACCGACACGGAGCCCGTGGAGTTGGACAAGGAGGCGTTCACCCGGGCCGTCACGCGACTGGCCCGTGAGGTTCGTCCCGGGCGTGTATCGCCCGAGGCCGTACGGCAACTCCTCGAGCGTGTACCGGACTCCGAGCCCGCGAGCCCTCCAGAAGGGGGCGGCGGACGCATCTACCGGATGGCCCCTATCGAGGTGCGCCCGACGACAGAGGGGGAGGCGGAGCTGAAGCGGGAGTACCTGCGCTGGTGTCAGCGTGCGCAGGGTGGCGGGGACTGCCTGCGCCTGCTGGTGGACGGCCCGGTGCTGGGTAGTGAGGACCGGTACGCGGTGGCGCTGGCGCTCGCGATGGGCTCGGTGCTGGAGGAGACGCGGCACTCGCTCCGGGACATGGCGGACCCCGCGGCGGTGCTGTCGCTCGTGTTGTGGTCCGCCACGCTCTACTTCGTGCTCTGGGCATTACCCGAGCCGATTTCGAAGGGCGTGGGGGCGGTGCTGACGGTGGGCCTGCTGGCGTGGCTGGGCGTCGACACCGTCTGGGGGCTGATGCAGGGCTGGACTCGGCTGATGGAGGAATCGGGCCGGGCCACCACCTTCGGGGAACTGGAGGACGCCGGGGAGACCTACGGCCGGGTGATGGGTGAGAACACCGCGCGGGTGCTGGTGATGCTCGTCACAGCGGCGGTGGGCGTTGGCGCGGCGAAGCTCTCCAAGAAGATGCCGGGGCTGCCCGGATACGCCCAGGCCGCCGCGCAGGCCGAGGCCCAAGGAGGCGCTAGGCTCGCGACGCTAGCCGAAGTGGAGTCGGTGGCGGCGACTTCCGAGGGCACCTTCTCCATCCTGGCGCGCAGGCCTGGCGCGCAAGCCACGGTGCCTCCCGCGACGACGGGCTCGACGGCGCGAGTCCTCGTCCAACATCAGGGAGGAAATCAGCAGGTGGTCGTCAACGGGCAGCGCGGGCATGTGCCCGCTGGCAAGGCCGCCAACGCCATCCCCAAGAGCGACCCGGTCGGGGACCAGCTTCAGGCCGCGGCACTGCGCCTCGCCCAACGCTGGGGGCCCAATAACCTCACACCGAAGGAGGATGAAGCCATTCGCGCGGCCCTCGCGAAAGGAGCGCACTGGCTGGCACGTCTCCTCGAGCGACAGGCTCGAGGACGGTTTGTGGAGGACCAACTGAAAGCCCAATTCAAGCAACTGCGCTGGAGCAATCGAGGCGTCGACGCGATTGATCCCACTACGGGTTACAGGTACGAGATTCTCTCGGGAACGGATTCCAACCTCGCGCTCCACGGGCAACGCATGGCGAGCATCTTCTTCCGGATGATTGGCTTCTAACCCAAGAGAGCACGGATGGCTCAGCTCAACATCGAGAACAGGGTCATAGAGAACGAGCGAATTGTCCTCGGTCGTGAGGACATCGCATTCCTCGGCCCGAACCTGACCCTTCGCGGCTGCACCGTGACGATAAGGGTCACGGCCCGGAACCTGATTCTCATCCGGCCACGGCTCATCGACTGCGTCATCGAGGTCAAGCAGGAGCTCAAGAACCTCCGCTGGTACAGGGCGTTCCTGAAGGGCTGCCGCTTCACCGGCACGATGAGCGGGAACGAATTCGGCCGCTGGCCCTTCGAAGAGGAGGCGGAGAAGGCACTGGGCGGCATCGAGGACTGCGACTTCTCCGGAGCACGACTCGACGCCTGCCGCTTCGTCGACTGTGACGTCGACACACTGAAGCTCCCGTCCTGGCCCTGCTTCACCTTCCTGGACCCCACCCGCAGACGACAGGAGCTGCTCGCCGCGCCCTGGCCAGGCACCAGCCGCATCACCGTGGAGACGATGGTGGATTCACCTCCGGAAACCGCGGCCGTGACCTACTCGGCGCCCGCCGTCGCCAAGCGCACCGGCACCACCGAGGAGGCGCTCCTCGCCGTCCTGCAAACACTCGATGGCGTGAGGCTCTAATGAAGGCTCCATGTCGGCGGAACCCACTCCTACCCGTTCGAGGCTCCTCCGGATGAAGCCCTTCACCCTCTGCGTGCTCGCGCTCTCGCTGGGGGGCTGCCATCTCTCGCGCGCACGCCCTCAAGCACCCCTCGCGCCCCCCGAAGTCGCCAACAGCATCCAGTTCCCCTCCTGGACCAGGGACGCCTCCATCATCGTGGAGGGCCACCAGCTCAAGGCGCTCCAAATCGCCCTGGAGGACTACCTGCATCCGGGAACGTCTCCGCCCAAGGACGCCGATGCCATGACCCGGTGCCTGCACTCGCTCGACACCTATGACGCCTGGTTGGTGCGTGGAGAACGGATGACGTTCGTCCACTTCACGCCCAACGAAGCAGAGCGCTGCGGCCTCAAGCCCGAGGTCATGGACCCCGGCGCGAGCTACGCCATCAGCGACGACGGCGTCATCTTGAAGCGGGACTGACCCGAGGCATCACACCTCGACGCGGCAGGTGCCCGAATGGTTCGATGCGTGGACCATCCTGGGGGAGCCCACTCCATGAAGCGCCCGTCGTCCCTGCCGCTGTCGCTGCTCCTCGTCGCCCTGCTCGGCGCGGGCTGTGCCTCCACGCCCGCCGCGAAGAAGTACACCCCGGTCGACACGGGCAACGCCTTCCTGTGGGAAGTGAAGGACCCGCGCGGCGGCACCGCGTACCTCGTCGGCTCCATCCACATGGGCAAGGCCGGCGCCCTCACCCTGCCTTCCTCCATGGAGTCCGCCTTCACCAAGGCCCACGTCCTCGCTGTCGAGGTGGACACCACTCGGACGGACGAGGCCGCCATGCAGAAGCTCGTGCGCGAGCTGGGCACCTTCCCCGAAGGACAGAGCCTCTCCCAACGCCTGGACCCCAGCACCCGCGACCTCTTGAGCCGCGCCGCCACGCGCCTGGGCGTACAACCCCAGGGACTGGAGCGCCTGCGCCCCTGGCTCGCCGGCATCGTCCTCAACAACCTGGAGTTCAAGGCCGCAGGCTACGAGCAGGGCCACGGCGTGGACCGAGCCTTCCTCGACCGCGCCCACGCCGCCCACAAGCAGGTGCTGGAGCTGGAGACCGCCGAAGCTCAGTTCCGCATGCTCTCCGGCACCCCCGACAACCTCCAGGACCTCATGCTCCGAGACCAGCTCCGCCGCGAACAGGGCCCCGGTGAAATCGTCGAGGCGCTCACCTCCGCCTGGAAGGCCGGCGACGCGGACGGCATGGCGGGCCTCCTCCTCGAAGGCGCCAAGGACACCACCTACCGCCCTGTCTACGAGCGCGTCTTCTTCGAGCGCAACGTGCAGATGGCCTCACGCCTGGAAGCCCTGCTCACCGAGCCCCGCGTGCACCTGGTCGTCGTGGGCGCCGGCCACGTCGTCGGCCCCGAGGGCATCGTCGCCCTCCTCCAGAAGAAGGGCCACTCCGTGCGCCAGCTCCCCCGCGAAACACCCATCGACTGACTCCGTGAAGAGCATCTCAAGTGATTCGGTCATTCGTTTCGAATGACGCTCTTCGGGCCAGTGCACCGCGCCGCTCGGCCCTCCGCGCCCGCGCGGCGTCCCAGCGCCCCTCTGCCCAGTCCTGTCCCCTCCAGATAAGCTAACCCTGCGTTTCGAGCATTTCGCGCGAAACCATGGAGGTAGTCATGCGAGCAATCTGGATGGTGGTCCTGGCCTTCAGTCTGTCGGCGTGTGGTGGAATCGAAGCGGGCGACGAGGCGCTCTCGGAAGGCGCCGAGAACAGCGTGCAGACCGAGCAGGTGTCCTCCGAACTCGCCGGCGTCTGCGAGTCCCTCGTCGGCACCTTCTGTCGCCCTGGCGCGGTCACCCACTGCACCTGGAACGACGGCGCGGAAGGCGAGTGCGAGTGTCAGCGCACGCCGTTCAACAAGTGGCTCTGCAGCTACAACGGCTGACCGCGGTCCAGGGGCTCCTCCGCAAGGGAAGGGCCCCGCCGCACCTGTGACGCCCGCCTCCGGGTCCGCCCGTCGAGGCCGCGCTCCACGCATCACCCGCGAGGCGAATGCCCGCACCAGACCCCGCGTGCAGACAACCCCCTGCGCCCCTGACTCCCCGTGAGCAATCTGCCCTCCGAGCGCCCTCCCACGTCATTCGGACTTGCGATTTCGCCCCACTTGCTTATTTTGCATGCCAAATTTAATTTAGCTGTCGAAACCTCAAGGCACTTATAAAAATAAGGTCCATCCCGCCCATGCCCTTGGATGAGCTCGACTTCCGCCTGGTGGACCTGCTGCAGCGCGACGGCCGCGCGACGCAGTTGGAGCTCTCCCGAGCGGTGGGGCTGTCCCAGCCAGCGGTGGCCGAGCGCATCCGCAAGCTGGAGGAGCGGGGCGTCATCACCGGCTACGCGGCGCGCGTCGACGCGACGAAGCTGGGCAAGGACATCACCGCCTTCATCGGGGTGAGCATCGAGCATCCGAAGTACTTCGAGGGCTTCGCCAAGAAGGTCCTCGCGCTGCCGGACGTGCTGGAGTGCCACCGCGTCGCCGGGCAGGACTCGTACCTCGTGAAGGTCAAGACGGCGAACACGCGGACGCTCGACTCGCTCCTCGTGGAGACGCTGCGCACCATCGCGGGCGTCACCCGTACCCAGACAACCATCGTCCTGTCTTCCATCAAGGAGGACACGCATGTCCGCGTGCCTCCCGAGCTCGCCAAGGAGAGTGAAAGATGAGCGCCGACGCCATGAGCGCACCCCTTCCCCCGCCACCGGTCTGGCGACTCGCCCAACGCATGTCGCGCATCAAGACGTCCGCGGTGCGCGAAATCCTCAAGGTGGCCGAGCGCCCGGACATCCTCTCCTTCGCTGGCGGTCTGCCCGCCCCGGAGCTCTTCCCCCTGGAGGCCATCGCCGAGGCGCACGCCCAGGTCATGGCCCAGGAAGGCCGCGCCGCGCTCCAGTACAGCACCACGGAGGGCTACGCCCCGCTGCGCGAGTGGATCTGCACGCACCTGGCTCGCGCGGGCCGCGTGTGCGACGCGGACCAGATTCTCATCACCAACGGCTCGCAGCAGGGCATCGACCTGGTGGCCAAGGTGCTCCTGGACCCGGGTGACCTGGTCATCGTGGAGAACCCCAGCTACCTCGCGGCGCTGCAGACGTTCGGCGGCTACGAGGCGAAGTTCGCCACCGTCGAGAGCGACGACGACGGCATGCGCATCGACGACCTGGAGCGCGTGCTGGCCACGCACAAGCCCAAGATGCTGTACGTCGTCGCCAACTTCCAGAACCCCAAGGGCACCACGCTGGCGCTGGAGCGCCGCAAGGCCCTGGTGCGGCTGGCGCAGCAGCACCGCTTCCTCATCCTCGAGGACGACCCGTACGGCGAGCTGCGCTTCCGGGGCGAGCACCTGCCGTCGCTGGCCGCCTTCGACGACCAGGGCGTCGTCGTGTCGCTGGGCACCTTCTCCAAGACGCTGGCCCCGGGCCTGCGCATCGGCTGGGTGGCCGGCCCGCGCGACTTCGTGCGCAGCCTCACCATCGCCAAGCAGTCCACCGACCTGCACACCGCCACCGTCGCCCAGCGCGCCGTGGTGAAGCTGTTGCAGAACTTCGACTACTACAAGCACCTGGACTCGCTGCGCCCGGTCTACGGGGAGCGCGCCAACACCATGCTGGACGCGCTCAAGGCGCACATGCCCGAGGGCATGAGCTGGACGCACCCCGACGGCGGCATGTTCCTGTGGGCGAAGCTGCCCCCCGGCATCAGCGGCGACACCCTGCTGCCCCGAGCCGTCGAGCAGAAGGTCGCCTTCGTCCCGGGCAGCCCCTTCTTCGCCATGAACCCGCGCTCGGAGTTCATCCGCCTCAACTACTCCAACCGGCCGCCCGACCTGATTGTCGAGGGCATGCGCCGGCTGGGCGCCGTCATCTCCGGCGCCCTGTAGCCCCGCGCTGACACACCAAGGCCGTGCCGCGCCGCGTCGGAGTTCCCGACGCGGCGTTTTCATTCCCGCCTGAGTTGAATACCGATTCAGGTTTCAACTCCTTCGGCGCTGGCCAGGGAGGGCCGGGTTGCGTAGCCTGCGCGGCGGGTTTCAACGGCGGCACGGCGCCCACGGGTTCCCCAGCCGCTCCCAACACACCGGAGAGACAGACACATGCAGCTCAAGGACCTGAAGGTGGTGGTGACGGGTGGTGCCCAGGGCATGGGCGCGCACTTCGCGCAGCGGCTGGTGGAGGCGGGCGCGCAGGTGGCCGTGGGCGACGTCAACGAGGAGAAGCTTGCGGCGCTGCCCGCGGGCATCCACCGCCGCAAGCTGGATGTGTCCTCGGAGGACGACATCGTCTCCTTCGTGAGCTGGGCGCACGGCGCGATGGGCGGGCTCAACGGCCTCATCAACAACGCAGGCATCCTGCGCGACGCGCTGCTGGTGAAGAAGGACCGGACCACGGGACAGGTGAAGAAGCTGTCCACCGCCGACTGGAACACCGTCATCGGCGTCAACCTCACGGGCGCCACGCTGATGGTGCGCGAGGTGGTGGCGAAGATGGTGGAGACGGACCAGGGCAACGGCGTCGTCGTCAACATGTCGTCCATCGCCCGGCACGGCAACCGCGGTCAGTCCAACTACGTGTCCGCCAAGGCGGCGCTCGCGGCGAACACGGTGACGTGGTCGCGCGAGTTCGGCCCCTTCGGCATCCGCGTGGGCGCGGTGGCGCCGGGCATGATTGAGACGCCGATGACGCAGGGCATGAACCAGAAGGCCCGCGACGCGCTGGTGGCCTCGATTCCCGTGGGCCGCATCGGCCTGCCCGAGGATATCTGGCTGGCCGTGAAGTTCATCCTTGAGTGCGACTACTTCAACGGCCGCACCATCGACGTGGACGGCGGCCTCAACTTCTAGGCCGCTCCGGGCCGTGTCCCCAGCGGGCGTGGGGACGCGGCTCGCACGGGTCGCCCGACGCACGCGTCGTGCTCCATACGGAGCAGACGCTTCGCGCTCGGGCTGGGCTCGACCAGACGGGCACCTCGCGACGTCGCGGCTCCTTCGCCGGAGCCGACGAGCCGGGCACCTCGCGACGTCGCGGCTCCTTCGCCAGGACTGGCGGAGCACGCGCCCGCGACATGCGGACGCGACAGGCCCTCGCCCTCTACCTTCGGCTGACGTCGCCCACGCGCGTCTGGTGCAGCAGCACGGGCTCGCCCTTGTAGAGCAGCTTGTAGGCGCCGTAGCTGCCGAGCACGTGCTTCACGTACTCGCGCGTCTCGTCGAAGGCGATGTGCTCCACCCATTCGTCCAGCTCGGCTTGTGGCAGCGCATGACGCCAGCGGTCCACCGCGCCGGGCCCCGCGTTGTAGGCGGCCACCGCGTACGCCATGTTGCCGCCGAAGCGGTTGAGCAACTGCCCCAGGTAGGCCGAGCCCAGCCGGACATTCTGCGAAGGCTGGAGCAGCGCCGCCTCCCCCACCTCGCCCAGCTTCAGCGAGCTGGCCACCTGCCTCGCCGTCGCGGGCATGAGCTGCGCGAGCCCCAGCGCCCCCGTGGCCGAGCGTGCCTGCGGACGGAAGCGGCTCTCCTCGCGGATGAGGCCCTGCATCAGGTCCGGGTCCACCTTGGAGGCGCGAGCGTAGCGCTGGATGACATTCCTGAACGCCAGCGGCCACGTCGCCTCCCACACGGGACGCGATGCCGCGCTCAGGGGACCCTGAACCTCCTGACGCAGTGACTCGCGCGCCACCTGCCGCGCGGCCCGCTTGCGCCCCGTGCGCAGCACCGTCTGGTAGAGCAGGCGCGCGGGAGCCTCGGCCAGCCCCCGCGAGTTCACCGCGAGCAGCTCCTCCGCCGCCCCTGGCTGCCCCAGACGAATCAGCTCCACCCCCGCCGCGAAGCGCGCGTCATGGCGCAGCGGCCCAGGCGGTAGCGGCCACACCTCGTCCGGCGGCGGCACGTCACCACCGGCCCCGGGAGGCGGCGCCAGGCGTGTCAGTCGCTCCGGCGCCAGTAACGCCAGCCGCGAGCGCGCCAGCATTCCGTACCAGGTCGCGGGTCGCTCGGTGGCCAGTTGTTCGTAGTCGTCGAGCGCCGTCGCGTTCGTCAGGGGCACGGGCTCCCGCACACGCGCGCGCCAGTAGCGGGAGCGCCACAGCGCCTCGTCCGTGCGCGACGCCGCGGGCAGTTTCTCCACGGCCTCCAGGGCGGCCAGCGCCTCGGCGGGAGCCTCTCGCCGGGAGTGCAGCCAGAAGGCCCGGAAGAGCGCCTCCGACGCGAAGTTGCCTCCCGGGTAGCGCCGCGCTGTCTCCTCGTAACGCGCCAAGGCGTTGTCGAGCTGGCCCGTACGTTGGAGGAGCCACGCCTCGAAGAACAGGGCGTCATCGGCATAGCCGTGCTCGGGATAGTCACGCGCGAGCGTCGCATAGGTGTTGATGGCGGCCTTGGGGTCCACCACCGACTGCGAGTAGCCCAGCACGTAGAGGGCCTGGGGCCGCTGCTCGGCGGACATGCACTTCTCCGCCACGGGCGAGAGGAGCTGGATGGCGCGGCGGTGCTGCCGGTCCTTGCGCAACGCGCGCCCGTAGGCGAGGTGCGCGCGACAGGACAGCTCGTCGGGCAGGTCCACCGAGGACATCACTCCCCACAGCATGTCCATCGCGGCGGCGTGACGGTGCAGTTCCACCAGCGCCTCTCCCCGGCGCACCTTCCACTTGGTGGGCAACGGCAGGCCCTGCAACCGCTGCCGGGCACGCTGCGCCTCGCGCGACAGGGGGCTGGTGGCCCACACCTCCAGGAGCGCGCGGTGCTCGACGTTGTAGAGCCCCTGGACGCGCGCCAGGTCGCAGATGGCCAGCAGAGCCTTCATCCGCAGCGCATCCGGCCCACGCGCCTGTCGGCTGTCGATGAGTTCTTGAAGCGCCTGCAGCGCGCCAGGGATGTCCTTCCGACGCTGTAGGACACGCGACAGACTGAAGCGCGCCTCCGCGTAGAGCGGCGAGCCCGCGCTCACCTCGCGGTACTGCGACGCCGCCAGCTCCAGCCGCCGCAACTTCTCATTCGCCTGCGCCGCCCACAGCAGGCAGTGGTCCTTCAGCGGGACGTAGTCGACGGCCAGCGCGGCGAACTCATCCGCGGCGGTGGCGTAGTCCCGAGCGAACATCGAGCTCTGCGCACGCAGGAAGCGGACCGGCAGCGTGGGCTCCTCGTCCTCGAGCAGCGCACGCGCGCGAGCATGGCGACCCCGGCGCAGCTCGGCCCGCGCCTTGGCGAGTACGCCTTCCGCGAAGTAGGGCGCGAGCTGCTCGGGCCCAAAGGACACCACCGACAGCTCCGCGCCCGACGGCTGCTCCGCCGGCGTGTCGAGCAGCTGCTCCAACTGCTCCTCCGACAGCACCTCACCCGGCCCGTCATCCTCGGGCGACTGCGCCCGAGCGGAACCCGCGCCGCCCACCAGGCCCGCGCAGGCCACGCACATCGCCATGGCACCTACGCGCAGCCGACGTCGTCCATCCATGCATGCCCTCTTCCGCGAATCGGGCCACTGAGGATTTGCACGCCGGGCGGACTTGGGACCGGGTGACACGCGCGTCGAGCGCGCACGCGTCGTCCAGGCGATACACGCGCGCGATGTGTCCACGCGTCACTGCACGAAACACGACGGAGCATGGCGCCACGCGTGGGCGCGTCCGCGCGGGAGTGGGGCGGAAGACCACCCGCGGAGCCTCACGCACCGGGCGACACGACGGAGCCGCTCACGTCACCTCTTGATGAGCGCGCCGCCTTGGACGCGGACGAACGCGCTCAGGCCAACGTGGACACGGAGGGGTTCGCCAGCTCCGCCTTCACCCGCTCCGCCAGCGCGCGGTTCAGCGCCTCATAGGAGGACTGGAGCGTCTTCAGCATGCGCCCCGCCACCCACGTCACCACGCCGCTGAAGTCCTCACCGTGGACCAGCCGCGTCCCCGTGCCCTCGGCGGACAACAGGAAGAAGTGTCGCCCATGCATCACGCCCGGAATGCCGCCCGTCCACTCGAGCGCCCCCGGCCGCTCCACGCGCGTCATCGTCGCCGTGAAGCCATACACCTGCCCCAGTCCCCCCGGCGGGCGGACCTTCATCTTCACGTGCGCCCCGCGCTCCACCCGCCCTCGCGCCTCCACCATCAACGGGTTCCACGTGGGATAGCGGGCGAAGTCTCCCAGCACCGCCCACACCGCCTCGGGTGGCGCATCGATGAAGGCCTCGGTCCTCAGTCGAAACATCTTTCTCCCCGCGCCCCTCGCCACTGGCGACTGGAAGCCACCCCCAGCCCGGCCGTTGTCCTCTTTCGACTGCCCCACGACGCCCACATGCCCCGCGGGGCGATTGCGGGATGACATGAGAATCGCGACTTTCTACGTTAATCAGGAAGAAGCGGAGAGCCCGTGCGTTTCCCGGAAAGGAGGCGACGACGTCCCCTCCCCTTCTCCCGCGCGAGCAGCCCACGGGCATCGCGCATGGTGGGACAAACCACCGCGGGCCGCCCTCCGCAGCATCGGATGGGGAGCCCAGACCAGGGGTGCACGGCGAGGGGCACCCACCGCTAGTAGAGGTCGACGGGCATCATCGCGCCCGCCTCGAACTCCGGAGCACGCCGCAGCTGGTCCAGCACGCGCGGCGCGCAGCGCAGGTGGAGCATGGGCAACGAGCCCGGCTCGCTCACCGAACGCACGGAGCCCAGGAGGTGGTGCGCCTCGAGCCAGCGCATGAAGCTCTCGTGGAAGCGAGCGCTCTCCGCCAGCCCGGCCCGTTGGACCTCCGCCCGTGACAAGGGCGGAGGACGGACAGGGGTGTGCCCTCGAGGCGCCTTGGGCTCCTCGCGAGGCATCACCGTGATGTCTATCCACTCCGGCTGCGTCCTCGCCCCGGCCATGCCGGGCAGCGGACGGACCGCCGAGGAGACGCGGGGCATGCCCGCAGCGAAGCCGTCCCCCGGCTCGCCAATCTTTCTGCTCATGGCCTCATCCTCCCCCGGGCCCGGCGCTCCACTGGCGCCGACCCCGGCTTCAACCCACCGCCGTCACCTGAATACAGCCAGGCCCTTGCCTGTCCGGTGTCCGCTTGAGCGAGGAAGTTTGACCGCATTGGCCAAAATCAAATCCCGCACCTCGAGCGCCGTCAAGTCAGGGGCACGACACCGATAGAGCGCCGCGATACCCGCTACATAAGGCGCCGCCATGCTCGTGCCACTCATTCGCTCGTAGAACGCCTGATTGTTGCAGCGCCTTTCAGTGCTGGAATACACGTTGACTCCGTAACCCATGATGTCGGGCACGACGCGGCGCTCCACGACACCGCTGGCGGAGAAATGAGCCACGTTGCGCTCGAAGTCGACTGCACCAACGGCCAGGGACTCATCAAAGGCGGCTGGATAACCAACCGTGTCGGGTCCACTGTTGCCTGCCGCGACAACAGGCAGGACGTTGCTGTCGAGCAGTCGACGAATCATCGTCTGGAGCGCGCGCTGGTTGAGCTTGTAGTCCGCCTCGGAGATGCCCGGCGGCGGCTTGAGCGGGAAGCCCAGCGAGAGATTGACGACGGCGGGACGGGTGACGTTCTGCGGGCTGCTGAACTGGTGCAGCAACCACTCCATGCCGGCGGCCACGCGGCCCAGGCTGGTGCGGATGGTCTCCGATTCGATGACGGACGCGACGTAGAGGTCGACCTCCGGAGCAACGCCGTGGTGCGTGCCCGCGGCGATGCCGCACACGTGGGTGCCGTGGCCATCCGGGTCGAAGCCGCGGATGTCGCGTGCCGGATTGTGCGGCGAGTTGGGGAACAGCGACACGTAGCGGAACTGGATGACCTTGGCGGCGTGCTCGGGGTGGTCGGCGTCCACGCCGGTGTCGAGCACGCCGAGCAACACTCCGGCGCCGCGGATGCCCTGGGCGTGGGCCAGGGGCACACCGCTCTCCTCGGGCCACTCGCGTTCGGCCAGCGAGCTCATGCCCCGGTTGCGCGGACCGGACTGTCCCGCCGACACGGGGCCGGGGAAGGACAGGGGCACGACGTCGGGGATGAACTCGAAGTCCGCGGACAGCTCGCCGCGCGCTTCGGCCTCCGTGGCCTCCGAGTAGAAGTGGGCCATGGTGGCGCCGATGAGCGGCATGAAGCGGAAGCTGCCCGCCTCGCTGCCGGTCTGCTCCGTCACGGGCGAGCCCGGCAGCGGCGTCGTCGAGGCGTCGGCGCCGCGCGTGGTGGGGCGCTTGATTTTGGACCCCTTCGCCACGCGCTTGCGCTCTTCCTGGCCGCTGACGGCCGGACGCGGGCCGGGCAGCGTGGCCGAGCGCAGGCCCAGCGACGACAGGGTGTCCGGTGCGCGGTTGGCGACCGCGAAGCGAAGTGCCGTGGTGCGCGGCAGCACGCGCTCGCCTTGCTGCGTACCGCGAGGCCCGACGCGGGCCTGCGTTTCGATGGACTCCTTGGGAACCAACAGGTAGGACTTCATGGGTTGTCTACTCCTTGAACGACCGTGCAACGCTGGCGGCGTGAGGCAAGGGCCACCGGCACCCAAGCTGCGTCCGCCGCGCCCGGAGCCTCGCGAGCCCGGCGGATGTGGATGGCGCGCGCTGAGCGGCGCCGAACAGCCGGGTCCTCCACCCCGGCGCATGAGACCTCCTCGCTGCGTGGGGCAGCCCTCCGGCCCCCGACTCCCCAGGACTTCAAGGACGCCACCGCGCCCTCGCGTGCGAGCCCACGCACACCCCGGCCCGTCGCCGTCACTGGCGCCCGACCTGCGGTGGCTGGGGTTCGCCCTTCCATGGCTTCGCGCTCTCCTCCAGGAATCCCTGAACCCATTGTGAGATTGGACAGGACGGGCCTGACAATTAAACCAGGGATTCCATGCTGTAGACGCACGAGCCCCCCTGAATCGGTCCTAACGGGACTTTCCGGAGCGTCGGGAAGTATGAAGGAGGCCCCCCTGACTGCTCGGAGCGTCACACGAGCGGTGTCCGCCAGCCGACCTGGGGTGTCGGAGGAGGCGGGGAGGGAGGGGGAAGTTCGCGCCCCCACAATTGTTCGCCTACGTCCCCCACGACGGATTAAGTGGGTGGGACGGTACGCCCCCTGGAGCCATCGACGTGATTCCCTACTGGCATGCCCCTTCGCTGAAGCTGGGGCCCCTCACCATCGAGCCCTTCGGCATCTTCGTCGCCGTGGGCATCCTGCTGGCCGCGCGGTTGCTCGGTCGCCAGGCGCAGCGCCAAGGGTTGGACCCGACGCCGCTCGCCGACTACGCCCCCTGGGGCGTGGGCGTGGGCGTGCTGGTGGGCCACTGGGTGCACCTGTTCTTCTACCACCCGGAGGAGCTGGCCAAGGGGCCGCTCCAGATTCTGAAGGTGTGGGACGGGCTGTCGTCCTTCGGCGGCCTGGTGGGCGGCATCATCGCGGCCATCTTCTTCTTCCGGCACCGGAAGCTGCGCTTCAACGACTACGCGGACGCGTTCGCCCTGGGCGTGGCGCCGGGCTGGGCGGTGGCGCGGCTGGGCTGCTTCGCGGTGCACGACCATCCGGGCGTGCGCACCGACTTCTTCCTCGCGGTGGCGTTCCCCAACGGGCCCCGGCACGACCTGGGCATGTACGACGCCATTGCCCTCTTCCTCATCTCCGGCCTGCTGTACGCGCTGCGCGACGTGGAGAAGATGAAGGGGCGGCTGCTGCCGCTGCTCTCGCTGCTGTACGCCGCGTGCCGGTTCAGCTTCGACTTCCTGCGCGCCACGGACATGAACTACGTGGACGCGCGCTACTTCGGCCTGACGCCCGCGCAGTATGGCTGCTTCGCGCTGGTGGCCTATGGCGTGTGGGGGCTGTTGCGCCGCCGCGAGTCGCGCGCGCCTTCAGCGCCACCCGGGAACACGCTGGGCGCGGCGCGGTAGGCAGGACGTCGTTCCCCGAGGCCCTCGCGGTGGTTCGCGAGGGCCTTCTGCTGTCCGGGCCGCGTGACGTCGCCGCGCCCGGGTGCTCCGCTCGACTCACGCGGGCGTGGGCATGCGCACGCCGGAGAGCTTGCGCTGGGTGAGCACCGAGTGGATGTGCGCGATGCGGCCGTCCGCGCCCAGCTCCACTCGCACCACCGCGCGCGTGGCGAGCAGCGGGTCCTTTCCGGGCGGGTACACCAGCACCAGCGCGGGCAGGCCGTTGAGCCATTGGAGTTCCACCGCGAGAGGAGTTCCGCGCTGCTCCATCAGTCGCGTCAGGAACGTCAGCACGCGCTTGGGGCCCACCAGGGGCACGTGGGCCGCGCGCACCTCTCCCCGCCCATCCGTCAGGGTCAGCACGTCGTGGGCGAGCAGCGCCTCGGCCGCCGCCACGTCTCCGGCCAATAGCGCGCCGAGGAAGCCTTCGAGCGCCGCGCGGGTGCGTTGTTGGAGGTCCTTCGTCGGCAGGCAGCGCGCGCCGTCATAGGCCGCCATGGCCGCTCGGGCGCGGTGATGCACGACCTTCACGTTGGCCTCGGTCATGCCCAGCGCCTCGGCCACCTCGTGCACGGTGGAGTCGAACACGTCGCGCAGGAGCAGCACGGCGCGCTGCTTGGGGGTCAGGGCCTCCAGCGACAGCAGGAACGCGAAGGAGACGCTCTCCAGCAGTTCGTAGCGGCCCTCCGTCGAGCCGCCGCCCGGCAGCCGCGCTTCCACCGCGGGCGGCACCTCCTCGTCACCGGTCTCCAGCGGCGAGGGCAGCCACGGCCCGATGTAGCCCTCGCGACGGCGGCGGCGCAGGGCGTCTCGCGAGAGGTTCACCGCCACGCGCGTCAGCCAGGGGCGCAGCTCCTCGTGACGCTCTGGAGGGGAGGTCAGCGCGCGGGCGAAGGTCTCCTGCACCAGCTCGTCCGCGTCCGCGGCCACGCCGGTCATGCGGTAGCACAGCCCCCAGAGGTAGCGCTCGTGCTCCCGTGCCGCCCGCGCCAACGCGCCGTGCTCCTGGTCCGCCATGTCTCAGGCTCCCACCGCGAGGCGCGGCTCCTCGTGGCGCTGGCGCAGCAGCGCGCGCTCCACCGACTCCGCGCTGGCGAAGGATGCGTCGACCAGCAGGCCCTCGTCGCCCACCCAGTCTCCCACGCGGTAGAGGCCGCGCACGTGAGGCACCTCCGACGGCGGGCGGCCCGCGAGTCCTCCCGACTTCGCCGTGGGAATCCGGTGGCTCACCACCAGCGAGGGCCGGAAGCGCCGGGCGACGAGGTGCGCGCGCCAGCCGGGTTGCAGCACGTCCATCACCGCCTCCAGCTCGGCTTCAGTCGCCTCGGTGTCGGGCGTCGCGAGGTACTTCATGACGTGCACCATGGCGCCTCCCTCCGGCCCCAACTTCGCGACGGCCGAGTGCACGGAGACGTACCACGGACCATCGATGCCGAGCGCGAACAGCGCCTCGGGCCTGGGCAGGCGCGACAGGCCGAGCTCCAGCGTGGCGGCCTTCACCGGCGTCGACTCGGCGGCCTCTCGCGCGAGCACGGTGTCTTCGGGCAGGAGGCTGGACACGTCGCCCGGGCTGCCGGCCAGCACCACCGCGTCCGCGGCGCGCACCGTGCCGTCGCCCATTCGCAGGCCCTGGACCTGGCCCGACTCGAGGACGACACCGTCGACTCGCGCGGAGAGTTCCAGCGTGACTCCGGCTTCACGGGCGACGGACTCCACCGACGACACGAGCGCGGCCCAGCCGTCGTCGAGGTAGAGCACGTTCGCCTCGAGCGCGAGCTGGAGCTGCGTCACCGCGACCTGGGCGCTCAGCGCGTCCAGGTCTCCGCAGTAGGTGGCCACGCGAGCCAGCGTGGCGATGACGGCGCGCACGTCATCGCGAGACAGGCGCGTGTTCAGCCACTCGCGCAGGGACACGTGCGCCAGGGTGTCCGGGTCGATTCGGGGGAGGCTCGCGAGGAGCCGGGCCATCTCCAGTTTGCCGGGCAGGCTCAGCACATCCGTGGTCATCAGCGACACGGGGCCACGAGGCAGGGTGTGTAGCCGGCCCGCGCGCAGGGCGTAGGCCGCGCCCGACTGGCCAGGGATTCCGCCCTGGGGCTTCACCCCGAGGCGCCCGAGCACCCGCATTGCGGCTCCCGCGCGGTAGAGGGCGTGCGGCCCCAGGTTGAAGCGGAAGCCCTCCACGTCCGATGTCTGCGCGCGTCCTCCCAGGTGTTTGGAACGCTCGTACAGCGTCACCGCGCAGCCGCCGCGCGCCAGCAGGGCCGCCGCCGTCAGTCCCCCCAGCCCGC
>NZ_VIFM01000168.1 GCF_006636215.1 Myxococcus llanfairpwllgwyngyllgogerychwyrndrobwllllantysiliogogogochensis
GCCCGCCGCCGCTCCCGCCGAGAAGCCCGCCCCCGTCGCCGCGAAGCCCGCACAGGTGTCGGGCAAGGTGGAGACGGCGGCCGTGCCGACGCGGACGACCCAGAAGGAGGGCGGAGGGATGAAGGACGCCATCGCCCGCGCCGCGCAGTTGCCGGACCCGGCGGTGAAGGGTGGGGCCTTCACGCTCCAGCTGTCGGCCTTCCAGGACAAGCAGGAGGCCGACCGGTTCATGGCCCGGTTGCGTGATAGGGGCTATGCCCCCTATATCGTCACGGCGGAGGTGGCCGGTAAGGGCACCTGGTACCGCGTGCGCATGGGCACCTTCGCCTCGAAGGACGCTGCGACGCGGTATCTGTCAGACTTCAAGCGTGAGACCCAGCTCGACGCGTTCGTGGCCGGCACGAACTGAGAGCGGGCGAGGAAGACGGGAAGCACCATGACGACGACTAGGCGGGTGGAGAAGCCCTGGGGCCACGAGCTCATCTGGGCCCACACCGAGCGCTACGTGGGCAAGCTGCTGCACGTGAAGCAGGGCCACAAGCTCAGCCTGCAGTACCACAACCAGAAGGACGAGACGATTCACGTCCAGAGCGGCAAGCTGCTCTTCGTCGTCGACGAGGGACAGGGGCTCATCGAGAAGGAGATGAACCCGGGGGAGAGCTACCACATCAAGCCCCTCACCAAGCACCGCATGGTGGCCATCACCGACTGCGACATCCTCGAGGTCAGCACCCCCGAGCTGGATGACGTCGTGCGGTTGGAGGACTCCTACGGCCGCACCGGCACCAGCAAGCCGTAGTTGCTCCGCCGGGAAGGCGCGGCTCGCACTTCAGTCGCGGGCCGCGTTGTTGGGATTGCGGGTCCACTTGTCGACGGTGCCATCGCCGTCCAGGTCCTCGCCGATGCGGTCCACCTGACCGCCCTCCCAGTACTCCCAATAGTCCACGCGCCCGTCGGAGTTGGTGTCGCGCTCCTTGCGCACCAGGACACCCCGCTCGTAGAAGGTGACGCTGTCCGCGCGCCCGTCGCCGTCGAAGTCCCGCTCGCGGCGCGTGTTGGCCCCCTTCTCATAGAAGTAGGTGGCGTCCACCTTGCCGTCGTAGTCCAGGTCCATCACCTCGCGCATCAGCGCGCTGGCCTCGTCGAAGTAGCGCGTCAGGTCCACGCGGCCGTCCCAGTTCAGGTCCAGCTCCTGGCGCACCTTGCGAAACCGCTCCTCGCCATTCGCGCCCGCGTCCGCCACCGTGTAGGTCCACACGTCCGGCTTGCCGTCGCCGTTCACGTCCTGCTGCGTGACGTGTTCGCCACGCGCGGGCTCCGGGTGGATGGCCTCGGACGAGGCGGGTGAGGACTTACCCGGGGCGTTGGTGCCGCGCTCGGCGGCCTTGTCGCTGGCGCAGCCGGTGAGCAGGCCGGAGGTCATCAACCCGAGGAAAATCCAGCGCTTGCTGCCGGTCATGCGGTGCTCCCGGGACGCAGCGGCCTCTCCGCCGAGGCGTGCGCACGAGATGCTTTCGCGCGCCACGTCATTCCATATATTTTCACATATAGCCATGGCCCGAAAGAAGATCAGCACCACCATCTACATCACCCCGGAGCAGAACGAGCTCCTCAAGGCGCTGAACCAGAAGACGAAGGTGCCCGTGGCCGAGTACATCCGCCAGGGCATCGACCTGGTCCTGGAGAAGTACAAAGCGCAGCTGCCGGGGCAGGCGACCTTCGACGAGATTTGACAGAGAGACGAGGCGCGACGTGAAGAGCATGCAGGGCAAGCGAGTGGTGGTGCTGGGGGGCGCGGGCTTCGTGGGCTCGCACCTGTGCGAGCGCCTTCTGGACGACGGTGCGGCCGCCGTGACGGCCGTGGACAACCTCATCACCGGCAACGAGGAGAACCTGCGCACGCTGAAGGGCCGGCCGGGTTTCAGCTACGTGAAGGCGGACATCATCGAGGGCATCCCGGTGAAGGAGCCCTTCGACTACATGTTCAACATGGCCTCGCCCGCGTCGCCCATCGACTACGCGAACCTCCCGCTGGAGACGCTGCGCGTGGGGTCCATCGGCACGGAGAACGGGCTGAAGCTGGCGGAGGCGAACAAGGCCGTCTTCCTGATGGCGTCCACCTCCGAGGTCTACGGTGATCCGCTGGTGCACCCGCAGCGCGAGGACTACTGGGGCAACGTCAATCCCATCGGACCGCGTTCGGTGTACGACGAGGCCAAGCGCTACGCGGAGGCGGTGACGGCGGCCTACGGTCGCAAGGGCGTGCAGGTCCGCATCGTTCGCATCTTCAACACCTACGGCCCGCGCATGCGGCTCAACGACGGCCGCGTGGTTCCGGCCTTCGTGGGCCAGGCGCTCAAGGGCGAGGACTTCTCCGTCTTCGGCGATGGCAGCCAGACGCGCTCGTTCTGTTACGTGAAGGACCTGGTGGATGGCCTGGTCCGGCTCGCGCTGTCGGACGAGCCCCATCCGGTCAACATCGGCAACCCCCGGGAGATGACCATCCGTCAGTTCGCGGAGGCCGTGCGCACGGCGGCGGGCGGCGGGGGGAGCATCATCGAGAAGCCCTTGCCCAAGGATGATCCCAAGCAACGTCAGCCAGACATCACCCGCGCCCGCACGCTGCTCGGCTGGGAGCCCAAGGTGCCTCTGGAGGAGGGTCTGCGAGAGACCATCGCGTGGTTCCGCGAGGTTGCCGTGCGGCGATCCCCGTCATAGGTTGCCGCCGCGAGAGACTCTGAAATCAAAGACAGTTTGGCCACGGCCGGGTGGCGGGGAGACGGAAGCGTGAAAGTCCTGGTGACGGGTGGAGCGGGCTTCATCGGCTCGCACGTGTGCGACGAGTTCCTGAAGGCGGGACACGAGGTCATCGCGTTGGATGACCTGTCGGGTGGCAAGAAGGAGAACCTGGACCCGCGCGTCCGGCTGGCCGTGCATGACATCCGCAGTCGCGAGGCCGCGGAGCTCATCAAGTCGGAGAAGCCCCAGGTGCTCTGTCACCTGGCGGCACAGATGGACGTGCGGCGCAGCGTGGATGATCCGGGCTTCGACGCGGATGTGAACATCCGCGGCATGCTGAATCTACTGGAGGCCTCGCGCGTCGCGGGCGTGAAGAAGGTCATCTTCAGCTCCACCGGCGGCGCCATCTACGGCGAGCAGGACGTGTTCCCCGCGCCGGAGTCCCACGCGACGCGCCCGGTGTCCCCGTACGGGGTCTCCAAGGCGGCGGGGGAGCTGTACCTGGGCTACTACCGGGCCCAGTACGGCCTGCCGTACGTCGCCCTGCGCTACGCCAACGTGTACGGCCCGCGACAGAACCCGCATGGCGAAGCGGGCGTGGTGGCCATCTTCTGCCAGCGCTTGCTCTCCGGGCAGGGCTGCACCATCTTCGGAGAGGGCAAGCAGACCCGCGACTTCGTCTTCGGGCCCGACGTGGCCCGGGCGAACCGGCTGGCCTTCGAGAAGGACTACGTGGGCGCCATCAACATCGGCACCGGCGTGGAGACCGACATCAACCGCCTCTATGCGCTGCTGGCAGAGGCCGCGGGTTCGACGGCCGCCGTGGCCCACGCGCCCGGCAAGCCCGGCGAGCAGCTGCGCTCGTGCATCGACAACTCGCTCGCGAAGAAGGTGCTCGGCTGGGAGCCGTCCGCCGACCTGCGCGAGGGGGCTCGCCGCACCGTCGCCTACTTCCGCGAGAAGGCCGAGCCGGTCCGCGTCCACGGCTGAGGCTGGCTGACGGGAAGCAGGGCAGGGGAGTCCGGGAGGAGGTCGCCTCTCCCGGACGGGCCCTCGTGCCCTGTCGTCCCCGGGTGGCCGGGCGTCCGTTCAGGGGAGCACGGTGGTTGGGGGAACAATCGGGCGCCCCCGACGGGTTGCTCGTCTGGCGGGCGTTCGCGCGTAGATTTTCGCGCGGTTCGATGTTAGGCACGCCCGCTTCTTCCGACGAGCGCCACGAACATGCCGGCTGAAAACGCGCACATCCGCAACTTCTGCATCATCGCCCATATCGACCATGGAAAGTCGACGCTGGCTGATCGCCTCCTCGACAAGACGGGGACGCTGAGCAAGCGCGAGGCGCAGGCCCAGTTCCTCGACAACATGGACATCGAGCGCGAACGGGGCATCACGATCAAAGCCCAGTCCGTGCGGATGAACTACACCGCGAAGGACGGCAAGCAGTACGTCCTCAACCTCATCGACACGCCGGGGCACGTCGACTTCGCGTACGAAGTCAGCCGCAGCCTGGCCGCGTGCGAGGGCGCGCTCCTGGTGGTGGACGCGTCGCAGGGCGTGGAGGCGCAGACGCTGTCCAACGTCTACATGGCGTTGGACCACGAGCTGGAGATCATCCCGGTCATCAACAAGATCGACCTGCCCAGCGCGGACGTCGACCGCACCCGCGCGGAGATTGAAGACGTCATCGGCATCGACGCCTCCGTGGCCGTGCCCGCCTCCGCGAAGGAAGGCATCGGCATCCACGAGATTCTGGAAGCGGTGGTCGCGCGCGTGCCGCCGCCGACGGGATCGCCGGACGCGCCGCTCAAGGCCCTCATCTTCGACTCCTGGTACGACAACTACCGGGGTGTGGTGACGCTGGTGCGCGTGCTGGAAGGCACGCTCAAGCTCAAGCAGAAGATCAAGCTGTTCAGCAACAACAAGGTCTTCGAGGTGCAGGAGCTGGGTGTCTTCACCCCGTTCTCCCGCCCCGTGACGCAGCTCATGGCCGGCGAAGTGGGCGTGCTGGTCGCCAACATCAAGGAGCTGCTGGACGCGAAGGTCGGCGACACCGTCACGGAGGAGGCCCGTCCGACGCAGGAGCCGTTCCCGGGATTCCAGGAAGTGAAGCCGATGGTGTTCTCCGGCATCTTCCCGATCGAGTCCGACCAGTACGAGAACCTGCGTGACGCGCTCGCGAAGCTGAAGCTCAACGACTCCGCCTTCACGTATGAGCCCGAGTCGTCCACGGCGCTCGGCTTCGGTTTCCGCTGCGGCTACCTGGGCCTGTTGCACATGGAGATCGTCCAGGAGCGCCTGGAGCGCGAGTACAACCTGAACCTCATCACCACCGCGCCCAGCGTGGTGTACCAAATCACCAGTGGCAAGGGTGACGTCCAACTGGTGGACAACCCCGCCAAGCTGCCGCCGGTGCAGAACATCGCGAAGTTCGAGGAGCCCATCCTCACCTGTCACATCCACGTCCCCAACGACCACCTGGGCGCCATCCTGAAGCTGTGCCAGGACCGCCGCGGTGTGCAGAAGGACATGAAGTACCTGGGCAGCAGCGGGCAGCGCGTGCAGGTGACGTACGAGATGCCGATGGCCGAGGTGGTCTTCGACTTCTTCGACAAGCTCAAGAGCGTGTCGCGCGGCTACGCCAGCCTGGATTACGAGCTGACCGGCTACCAGGAGGCGGATCTGGCGCGCCTGGACATCCTCATCAATGGGGAGCCGGTGGACGCGCTGAGCGTCATCGTGCACCGCGAGCGCGCCTACCTGCGCGGTCGCGAGGTCTGCGCGAAGCTGAAGGAAGTCATCCCGAAGCAGATGTACGAAGT
Source organism: Myxococcus llanfairpwllgwyngyllgogerychwyrndrobwllllantysiliogogogochensis (assembly GCF_006636215.1). Lineage (GTDB taxonomy): Bacteria > Myxococcota > Myxococcia > Myxococcales > Myxococcaceae > Myxococcus > Myxococcus llanfairpwllgwyngyllgogerychwyrndrobwllllantysiliogogogochensis. The sequence goes on from NZ_VIFM01000168.1 coordinate 5,559, forward strand.
GGCCATCCAGGCGGCGATCGGCGCGAAGATCATCTCCCGTGAGACCATCTCCGCCATGCGCAAGAACGTGCTCGCCAAGTGCTACGGTGGTGACATCAGCCGCAAGCGCAAGCTCCTCGAGAAGCAGAAGGAGGGCAAGAAGCGCATGAAGCAGGTGGGTACGGTGGAGATTCCGCAGGAGGCCTTCCTCGCGGTCCTCAAGTCGGAGCAGTAGCCATGAACGCTGCCAGTCCTTCCGCCAACCCTCCCGCGAAGCTGGCGACCGCGATGGCGGCCCGGCGCACCCCTGAACAGGTGCGCGCGCGCCGCAAGTTGATGTGGCGGGAGATGCTCACCAGCCTGTGGGCCCCGCTGTGCATCGTCGCCCTGGTGCTGTTCCCGTACACGACACTCATCGAGTTCGTGCCCACGGCGGCCGCCTGGGCCCAGCCCGCGATGAAGGGGCTGGGGCTGCTGATGGTGGCGTACTTCGTCGCGCTGCTGGTGTGGCGCAACGTGTCGCCGCGCGAGAAGCAGCTGCGCCGGCTGCGGCACGAGGCGCATGAACTCATCTCCGAGAACGAGCGCATCCTCCAGAAGCCGCAGGTGCGCGAGAAGCTCTCCCCGGCGCTGACGGAGCAGATCACCGAGCAGGCGCTGAAGGTGGAGTCAGCCTCGGCCGAAGGAGATCTGGAGAAGCTGGCCCGCGAGGTGAGGGCGCTGGAAGCGCTCACCTCTCAGCACCTGGGTGCGTTCCGCAAGGAGTCGCCCATGGATTTCGTGGGCGGCTTCGTGAAGATGTTGCTGGTCGCCCTGGTGTTCCGGACGTTCATCGTGGAGCCGTACCGGATTCCCTCCGGCTCCATGCTGCCCACGCTCCAGATTGGAGATCAGGTCTTCATCAACAAGTTCATCTACGGGGTGCGCGTCCCGTTCGCCAACGTGGTGCCGTTTGTCATCGTCCGGCCTCCGGGGCGCGGGGACGTCATCGTCTTCAACAACCCCGTCAACGAGGCCACCGACTACATCAAGCGCGTGGTGGGCGTGCCCGGCGACACCGTGGAGATCTTCGACGGCGTGGTCCACATCAATGGCCAGCCGCAGACCCGCGAGAGTGTCGACAGCGAGTACATCGTCCACAACATCACGGACGCCGGTCAGTGGTACGACCAGCAGGAGTCGCTGTACCGGGAGAACCTGAGCGGCGTGCCACACAGTGTGCTCCAGACGCCCTCGCGGATGCCTCGGCACGAGGGGCCCTACGTGGTGCCCGAGGGTCAGGTCTTCGTCATGGGCGACAACCGCGACAACAGCTCCGACAGCCGTCACGGCCTGGGCATCACCGGCTACGGCAAGACGGAGTTCGTGCCCTACGGCCACATCAAGGGCAAGGCGATGGTGGTCTGGCTGTCGCTGGGCTACCACGGCCTGCTGCACGGCCTGTTCGGTGGCACGGGTCTCCGGTTGGACCGCTTCTTCGAGCCCGTGCGCTGACCCACACCCGGGGGGCAGGCGACCCGCCACGCCTCGGACGGTGCTTGACGCGCCGCACGGCCCGGGGTACGCGGCGCCCCCGGCCATGAGACACCTCCTTGGAATCGAAGGCTGGCGCCGGGACGAGCTCGAAGCGGTGCTCGACAGGGCGCGCGCGCACCTGCCTGGTGGTCCAGACGTCACCCACACCCTGCGCGGCAAGGTGGTCGCCAACCTCTTCTTCGAGGACTCGACCCGGACGCGCACCTCGTTCCACATGGCCGCCCGAGGCCTGGGCGCCGGTGTCCTCAACTGGAGCCCCTCCGGTTCGTCCACCTCGAAGGGCGAGACGCTGCTGGACACCGCCCGCAACATCGAGGCGACGGGGCCCGTGGCCATCGTCATGCGCCACCGCTCGTCCGGTGCGCCCCATCTGGTGGCCAAACACGTCCGCTGCGCCGTCATCAACGCGGGGGACGGCACCCACGAGCATCCCTCCCAGGCCCTCCTGGACGCCTTCACCCTCCGTCAGCACTGGGGCAGCCTGGACGGCCGCACGGTGCTCATCGTCGGGGACATCCTCCACAGCCGCGTGGCCCGCTCCAACCTGTGGTGCCTGAAGGCCCTGGGCGCGCGGGTGGTCTTCTGTGGTCCGCCCACGCTGGTGCCCCCGGGGCTGGAGTCGCTGGGCGCCGAGGTGACGCACAACCTGGACGCGGTGCTGCCTCAGGCGGACGCGGTGATGTGCCTTCGCCTGCAGATGGAGCGCATGGGTGAGGCGTTCCTGCCCTCGACGAAGGAGTACTCGCGCCTGTTCGGCCTCACCCCGGCCCGAGAGGACAGGATGAAGGCGGGCGCGCTGGTGATGCACCCGGGCCCCATCAATCGAGGCCTGGAGCTGGCGCCCTCGGTGGCGGACGGGCCCCGCAGCGTCATCCTGGAGCAGGTTTCCAACGGCGTCGCCGTGCGGCGGGCCATCCTCGAGGTGTGCGCGTCATGAGCTCCACGGTGCTTTTCCGGAGAGGGCGCGTCATCGACCCGCGCAACGGCGTCGATGGAGTCCGCGACGTCCTGGTGCGTGACGGCAAGGTGGCGGAGGTCTCCGACGCGCCGCTCCCCGTGCCCCCGGGCGCGGAGGTGGTGGAGGCCGCGGGACGCTGGGTGCTGCCGGGCTTCATCGACCTGCACGTCCACCTGCGCGAGCCGGGCGAAGAGGGCAAGGAGACCGTCCTCACGGGCTGCCGCGCCGCCGTGGCGGGAGGCTTCACCGCCGTCGTCGCCATGCCCAACACCAAGGTCGTCAACGACAGCGGGCTCGTCACGGAGCTGGTGCTGTCGCGCGCTCGCGCCGCCGGCCTGTGCCATGTGTACCCCGCGGGCGCCATCACCAAGGGCCTCAAGGGCGAGGAGCTGGCGGAGACGGGCGAGCTGGTGTCCTCCGGCTGTGTTGCCATCACCGACGACGGCCGCCCGGTGATGAACGCCGCGCTGATGCGCCGCGCGCTCCAGTACGCCACGCTCTTCGGAGTGCCCGTGATGGTGCACGAGGAGGACCTGACGCTGTCCGCCGGTGGCGCCATGCACGAGGGCACCACGTCCACGCGCCTGGGCCTGCGCGGCATCCCCGCCTCCGCGGAGGTGGCCATGGTGGCGCGAGACCTGGTGCTGCTCGAGGAGACGAAGGGCCGCCTGCACATCGCCCACGTGTCCTGCGAGGGCAGCGTGCGCCTCATCCGCGAGGCGAAGCGCCGGGGCCTGCTCGTCACGGCCGAGGCCACCCCGCACCACGTCATCCTGGATGACCGGGCGGTGGGGGACTACGACACCCACGCGAAGATGGCGCCGCCCCTGCGCGCGGACCGGGACGTGGAGGCGCTGCGCGAGGCGCTGGTGGATGGCACCGTGGACGCCATCGCCACGGACCACGCGCCCCATGGCGTGCTGGACAAGCAGGTGGAGTTCGAGAAGGGCATCAACGGCATCGTCGGGCTGGAGACGGCCCTGGGGCTGACGCTGGAGCTGGTGCACTCGGGGCTGTTGGGCGCGAAGCGGGCCGTGGAGCTGTTGACGCACGGCCCGGCGAAGGCGTTCGGCCTGCCGGGCGGTCACCTGGCTCCCGGGGCCCCGGCGGACATCACCGTGGTGGACCCCTCGGAGGAGTGGACGGTGGATGCCCACCGGTTCTATTCCCGCAGCCGGAATACGCCCTTCCATGGCCGTAAGCAGAAGGGCCGCGTGGTGCAGACCTGGGTTTCTGGCCGGAAGGTGTTCTCCGACGGCCAGGTGAAGGAGTCACGGTAATGACGAAGCGGGCAGTGCTCGCCCTGGCGGATGGCACCACCTTCGAGGGCCGTGCCTTTGGCTCGGTCGGCGAGACGGTGGGTGAGGTGGTCTTCAACACGTCCATGTACGGCTACCAGGAGATCCTCACGGACCCCTCGTACGTCGGGCAGATCCTCACCATGACGTACCCGGAGATGGGCAACGTCGGCGTGACGCCGGAGGACGAAGAGGCCGGCAAGCCGCACGCGGTGGGCATGGTGGTGCGCGCCCTCGCGAGCCAGCCGTCCAACTGGCGCGCGCGCGAGTCGCTGGATGCGTACCTCAAGCGCCACAACGTCGCCGGAATCGAAGGGCTGGACACCCGCCGCCTGGTGCGTCACCTGCGCACCCATGGCGCGCAGATGGGCGTCATCTCCAGCGAGGGCCTGTCTCCGGCCGCGCTGTCGGAGCGCGCTCGCTCGGCGCACGGGATGGAGGGCCTGGACCTGGCCAGCGGCGTGTCGGTGAAGACGCCGTACACGTTCACCGCGCCCTCGCCGGACGTCTTCACCGGCATTGGCGAGGCCCACCCCCAGGGCGACCCGCGCTTCGACGTGGTGGCCTACGACTACGGCCTCAAGAAGTCGATGCTCCACTTCCTGGTCGACGTGGGCTGCCGCGTGACGGTGGTGCCCGCGCACACCACGGCGGAGGAAGTCCTGGCCCGCAAGCCCCACGGCGTCTTCCTGGCCAACGGCCCCGGAGACCCGGCGGCGGTGAAGGGCGCGGACCGCACCGTGGCGGCGCTCCTGGGCAAGGTGCCCGTGTTCGGCATCTGCCTGGGCCATCAGATCATGGCGCTGGCGCTGGGCGGCCGGACGTACAAGATGAAGTTCGGCCACCGTGGCGGCAACCAGCCCGTGAAGGACCTGACGACGGGCAAGGTGGAGATCACCGCGCAGAACCACGGCTTCGCCGTGGACGACGCCAGCCTCAAGGGCAAGGCGGTCGTCACGCACATCAACCTCAACGACGGCACGGTGGAGGGCCTGGCCGTCCCAGATGCGCGGGCCTTCAGCGTGCAGTACCACCCCGAGGCCTCTCCCGGCCCGCATGACGCACGCTATCTCTTCGGTCGCTTCGCGAAGCTGATGGCGGGGTAGGATGACCGACCTTCTATGGACTCCCCGCTGTCACCGCTCTCCTACCAGCCGTACCTGGACCAGCTCATCGCCTTCGGCAGCGTGGAGTCGCGGAAGGCGGACCTGCTCGAAGCCAAGGCGGAGTACTTCCGCCTGACAGGCGAGGTCTTCGAGGACGACAAGCTCTTCGAGCTGCGCATGGCGTCGTTCCTCGACTACTACCTCTATGACCGCGTCTCGCCTGGAACGGGCAAGACGCCGGCCGTGGAGTTCTACGAGCAGCGCCTGGCGAACACCTCGCCCGAGGAGTCCAACGCCTTCCGCAGCTTCACGGAGACGGTCCACGGCATCTTCGAGGTCCGCAAGCTGGGCAAGGGCTTGGTGCGCCTGCGCGACATGTATTCGGGCAAGGACTTCGACGTGACGGAGCGGCGCAACATCGCCGGGCTGGAGACGGGCGACATCCTCGAGGCCCGCCTCATCCCCTTCGGTGGGCACCTCCTATTCACCTCTTCCTTCTGCTACCACCCGCGCGCCGCGGTGAAGTCCATCAAGGCCGAGGTGAAGCGCCGCAAGAAGAAGGAGCCGGAGCGCACGCCCAACGAGCTGGTCTGGGAGTGCGCCCGTCGCGCCCTCAATATGGAGCGCTACCGTCAGCTCGCCGTCGAGAAGATCTACGACTTCGAGCAGAAGGTGCTCTGAGTGACGACGTCCACCGCGCTCACACGCGGTGGATGCTCATCAGATTGGTGTTGCCCGGTACGTTGAGCGGCACTCCCGCCACCACGACGACGGGCGCGCCCACCTGGCAGATGCCTTCGCGCAGGCACAGCTTGCGCACCTGTCGCAGCATGGCGTCCGTGGACCTCACGCGGGGCACTTGGAGTCCCGTCACGCCCCAGTACAGCGCCATGCGGTTGACGGCGGCCTCGTTCGGCGTGAGGGCGATGATGCGCGCGTGGGGCCGGAACTCGGAGATGAGGCGCGCGGTGTGGCCGCTTTCCGTGTACGCGACAATCGTCTGGATGTTGAGCTGGCTTGTCGCCGCCACCGCCGCCGCCGCGACGCCCGTGCCCAGGTCCTCCGAGCGCTCGAAGGGGGAGTGGTGTTGGTGTCGCACCACGCCGCGCTCCGTCTCCTCGACGATGCGGGCCATGGTGGACGCCGCGTCGATGGGGTAGCGCCCCGCGGCCGTCTCGCCGGACAGCATCACCGCGTCCGCGCCGTCCAGGATGGCGTTGGCGACGTCCGACACCTCCGCGCGCGTGGGGCGCGGGTTGCTCACCATGCTCTCCAGCATCTCCGTGGCGACGATGACCAGGCCGCCCATCTGGTTCACCACGCGCACCATCCGCTTCTGGATGGCGGGCAGTTGCTCCAGGGGCATCTCCACGCCCAGGTCCCCACGCGCCACCATGATGCCGTCCGCGGCCCGGGCGATGGCTTCGAGCTGGTCCACGGCCTGGGGCTTTTCAATCTTGGCGATGAGCGGCGTCTTGTTCTTCGCCACGTGCTTGCGGGCCCGGTGGATGTCGTCCGCCGTGCGCACGAAGGACAGCGCCACGTAGTCCACGCCCACGTCCTGGCCGAACGCCAGATCCACCTCGTCCTTGGGCGTAATCGTGGGCACGGACATGGGCGAGCCCGGCAGGTTCAGCCCCTTGTGGTCCTTGAGCAGGCCGCCGATCTCCACCTCGCAGAGGACGTCCTGGCCCGCCACCTTGCGCACGCGCAGCCGCACCCGGCCGTCATCCAGGAGAATGGCCTCTCCCGGCGTCACGTCCTTCGTCAGCGACTTGATGGGGGTGGGGATGATGGAGCCCTGACCCAGCACCGCGCGCGTCGTCACCGTCACGCGCTCGCCCGGCTTCACCGTGAGCTGTCCACCCTCGAACTTTCCGAGGCGAATCTTGGGGCCCTGGATGTCCTGGAGGATGGCCACCGGCAGCTTCAGCCGCTTGGACGCCTTCCGGATGAGGGCCACCCGCTGGCGGTGCTCGTCGTGCGTACCGTGCGAGAAGTTCAACCGCGCCACGTTCATCCCCGCGCGGATGAGGCCTTCGATGACCTCCAGCGAGCTCGATGCGGGCCCCAGGGTGCAGATGATCTTCGCCTTGCGCATATGTGCGCGCATCCTAGGCGGCGGGGTGCGTGGCTTGACAGTCTCGCGCCCGGGAGACTAACTCTTTGCCCCAGGCGCGGTGCCGACCCCCGGGTTGGACCCACGCCAGCGTCTTGCAGGCACTCGATGTTCGAGAGAGAAAGCCCGGCTTCCCTGGGAGGGGGGGCCGGGCTTTCTCGCACCTGTCGATGGCTCTGCTCGCCCCCGGCTCGAAGCCTAGAGGTCTATCTTCTTGCCGGTGCCCTGCGGCGCGCCGAGCGGCGGGTGGCCAGGCGGAAGGGCCTCCGCGTCCATGTCGATGGGCGGATTGCCGGGCGCGGGCATCCCAGGAGGCGGCATCGGGGCGGGCTCTTCCATCTGTCCGCCAGGGCCACTGCCCCCCACGCCGGGCCCGCCCTTCTGGAGGGATTCAATCTCCTCGCGGCTGATGCCGGCGAGCGTCAGCACCTTGCGCGTGACGCGGATGCGGGCGTGGCTGGTGAGGGCCATGGCGATGGAGTCCGACGGGCGGGCCTCCAGCGTCATCTTCTTCGCACCCTGCTCCAGGAACACGCGGCCCGAATAGACGTTGTCGCGCAGGTCGTCGATGCGGACCTCCGTCACCTTGGCGCCGAGCTGGTCGACGACGTCGTCCAGGAGGTCCTGGGCGAGCGGCTGGGGCGGCTCGCGCTCCGCCAGTCGGAAGGCGATGGAGACGGCGGAGGCCTCATCCACGAAGACGGGGAGGACGACCTGGCGGTCCTTGGTGGTGAGCACGACGGCGTGCGTCTGGGCCTCCACCAGCGGGACGACGTCCTGCACCTCCAGTTCGACCAGCTCGTTGCAGGCCTTGGGGTCGCCTCCGTGCTCGGTGATGCACGGTTGCCCGGAGTCGCCCGGGAGTGTGGCCGCGATGGCCCCGGGAGCACTGAAGGCGGGGAGCATCAGCACCCCCCCGAGCGCCAACAACAGCGCCGACAGGGGGGCGAAGAAGAAAGTGGCGCGGTTGGGTGTTCTCACACCCTGAAACTACGCACCCGCCACCCTGTCGGGAGGGTAGCGATTCAGCCCGGTTGCCCTGGACGGCGGGAAACGGCCGCCCGGAGGGCAAGGGAGCGGACGTCAGGGACGCTCGTCCTCATCCTCGTCGTCGTAGTCCTCGTCGTCCTCGACGTCCTCGTCTTCATCCTCGTCGAGGTCGTCGTCCTCGTCGTCGGATTCCTCATCCTCCTCTTCGTCCTCTTCGTCGATCGTGTCCGCGACGTCCTCCGACTCCAACGTCATGGAGACGGCGAACTTCTTGTCGAGCACGGCGATCTGCGCGCGCATCTCCGAGAGCGCGGCGACGAAGTCCTCCGAGAGATTCGCGGGCGCTTTCGCGTCGCAGTGAGGACAGATGATCTTCTCCGTCCCCTCGATGAGGTCTTGAACGTCAAGCTCGAAGCTTGCCTCGCACTTCTGGCAGGTGAAGTCGATGCTCATGGTCGGGCGCGGCATACAAAGCCATCCAACCAGCTGTCAACGTCCGCGAACCGGGGGCGTGGTCGGGACGCCCCTACATCCGCTAACCTTCGTCGGATGGACCTCCCGAAGACGATGGTGCATGCCCTCCATGACCGGGCCGCGCAGCAGGAGCATCGGCCGGCCCTCTGGACCCGCCGGGGCCACGGCTATGTCCCCACCTCCTGGTTCGAATATGCCCAGCGGGTCAAACGCTTCGCCCTCGGCCTGAGGACGCTCGGGTACGGGGAGGGCCAGCCGCTGGGCATCATCAGCTTCAACCGCGAGGAGTGGCACGTCGCGGACCTGGCCGCCATGGCGCTGGGAGGCGTCCCGGTAGGTCTGTACACCACCAGCGCGGTGGAGCAGCTCGAGTACATCCTGGGCCACTGTGAGGCCACCGTCCTCGTCGTGGAGAACGAGAAGCACCTGCGCACCGGCCTCGCCCTGCGCGAGCGCCTGCCCAAGCTGCGCCACCTCATCATCCTGGACGCGCCGTCCACGCCGCTGCCGGAGGGTGTCCTGCGCTACGCGGACGTCCTGGAGAAGGGCACGGGGGTGGACGACAAGCCCTACTGGGACAGCGTCAACGCGCTGAAGCCGGAGGCGCTGGGCACCCTCATCTACACCTCCGGAACGACGGGCCACCCCAAGGGGGTCATGCTCAGCCACTACAACCTGTCCTGGACGTCCCGGCAGCTCATCACCGCCGTGGACTTCAAGCACCAGCAGGACTCGGTCATCATCTCCTATCTGCCGTTGTCCCACATCGCCGAGCAGGTCATCTCCCTGCACTGCCCGCTGATACTGGGCATCCAGGTGTACTTCGCGGACTCGGTGGAGGCGATGCCGGCGAACCTGAAGGACGTGAGGCCCACGTTCTTCTTCGGCGTGCCGCGCGTGTGGGAGAAGTTCAAGGCCAAGGCGGAGGAGGGGTTGCGCGGCCAGCCCCCCATGAAGCGCCGCATCGTCTCCTGGGCCCGGGGCGTCGCCTCGGAGCTGCATGCCCGCGCCCAGCGCCACGAGCGCATCCCGGTGCTCCTGGAGGCCCAGTACCGGCTGGCCCAGCGGCTGGTGTTCGAGCCGCTCAAGACGCGCATCGGCATGGAGCGGGTGGATTTCTTCGCCACGGCGGCGGCCCCCATCGGCCGGGACGTGCTGGAGTTCTTCGCCTCCATCGACATGTTCATCCACGAGGTGTGGGGGATGACGGAGGTGGCGGGCCCGGGCACCGTGAATACGCGCGAGGCGGCCCACCTGGGCACCGTGGGGCGCCCGCTGATTGGCGTGGAGGTTCGCATCGCCGAGGACGGGGAGATCCTCGTCAAGGGCGGCAACGTGTGCATGGGCTACTACAAGAACCCGGAGGCCACCGCGGAGCTGCTGGAGGGCGGGTGGCTGCACACCGGTGACGTGGGCCAGCTCGACGGAGAGGGCTACCTCCACATCACCGGCCGCAAGAAGGAGATCATCGTCACCTCCGGCGGGAAGAAGACGGCGCCCGGCAACATCGAGGAGCTCATCAAGTCCCTTCCCGGCGTGGGCCACGCGGTGGTGGTGGGCGAGCGGCGCAACTACCTGGTGGCCCTGCTGGCGCTGGACGCGGAGAAGTGCCGCGCCCTGGCCCAACAGAAGGGCTGGCCCGAGGACCTCAAGACGCTCTCCCAGGACGCGCGTCTGCGCCAGCTCATCCAGGAGGGGTTGGACCGCGACATCAACCCGAAGCTGTCCCGCTTCGAGTCGATCAAGCGCTTCGTCATCCTGGAGCAGGACTTCACCGTGGACGCGGGCGACCTGACGCCCACCCTGAAGGTCCGCCGCAAGGCCGTGGAGCAGAAGCACGCCGGGCTCATCGAATCGATGTACGCCGAGTCCACCGCGGCCCAGGCGGGCTGAAGCGGGGCGGTGCGGGCGACCCCGAGGCGCTGGGGTCGCCAGGTGGGCCCGCAAAGAGAAAGGGGCGGGGAACCTCGCGGTCCCTCGCCCCATCTCACTTCATGCCCAGGGGTGTGAGGACAGGCCGCCTACTTCGCGGCGCGCTTGTCCATGGCGACGTAGTCGCGGCGCTTCTGGCCCGTGTAGATCTGACGGGGACGCGCGATCTTCTGCTCGGAGTCCAGGACCATCTCCTCCCACTGCGCGCACCAGCCCACCGTGCGGGGAATGGCGAAGAGGACGGGGAACATCTCGGCCTGGAAGCCCATCGCCTCGTAGATGAGGCCGGAGTAGAAGTCGACGTTGGGGTAGAGCTTGCGCTTGACGAAGTACTCGTCCTGCAGCGCGATGCGCTCCAGCTCCACGGCGAGCTCCAGCAGCGGGTTCTTGCCCGTCACCTCGAAGACCTCGTCCGCCACGCGCTTGATGACCTTGGCGCGCGGATCGTAGGACTTGTAGACGCGGTGGCCGAAGCCCATCAGCTTCTTCTCGCCCTCGCCGCTCTTCACCGACTTGATGAAGTCGGGGACCTTGGAGACGTGGCCAATCTCGCGGAGCATGCGCAGCACCGCCTCGTTGGCGCCGCCGTGCAGCGGGCCGTAGAGGGCGCCGATGCCCGCCGTGACGGCCGAGTACGGGTCCACTTCCGACGAGCCCACCGTGCGCACGGACGTCGTCGAGCAGTTCTGCTCGTGGTCCGCGTGGAGGATGAAGAGCACGTCCAGCGCGCGCTCCAGCACCGGGTGGACCTTGTAGGTCGTGGTGCCGATGCGCTTCACCATCGCCAGGAAGTTGGCGACGTAGGACAGGTCATTGTCCGGGTAGATGTAGGGCAGGCCCATCGTGTGCCGGTAGGAGAACGCGGCGAGCGTGGGCATCTTGGCGATGAGCCGGGTGATCTGGATGCGACGGCTCAGCTCATCCTTGGTGTTCTTCGCGTCCGGGTAGAAGCTGGACAGCGCCGCCACGGTGGAGCCCAGCATGGACATGGGATGCGCGTCGTAGCGGAACCCATCCATGAAGGACTTCACGTTCTCGTGCACGAACGTGTGGTGCGTGACGAGATGGACGAACTGCTCCAGCTCCTTCGGGGTCGGCAGCTCTCCGTTCAGCAGGAGGTAGGCGACCTCCAGGTAGCTGGACTTCTCGGCCAGCTGCTCGATGGGGTAACCGCGGTACTCCAGGATGCCTTTGTCACCATCGATGAAGGTGATGGCGCTCTTACAGTTCGCGGTGTTGAGGAACGCCGGATCGTAGCCCATGAGGCCGAAGTCGTCGTCCCCGACCTTGATCTGTCGGAGGGCGTTGGTGCGAATACAGCCGTTCTCGACCGGGACCTCGTACGTCTTGCCGGTCCGATTGTCGGTGATCGTCAGCGTGTCCTTGGGCATGGGCGGAGATTTCACAGGGCGCAGATCGCTTTCAACAAAAAAGAACGATAAGTCGGATGGGGAGACACTGATGGTTCCTACGGCTGCTCGGAAATACGTGCTCCCGAGCGGGACAGCTGCCGCCAGAAGCCCGGAAAACTCTTCTCGACACACTCGGGGCCGGTCAGGACGAGGGTCGCTCCGGACAGCACGCTGAGCGTCGCGGCCGTCATCGCCAGGCGGTGGTCACCCCGGCTGTCCATGGTGAACCGGGCAGGAGGGGCCGCGGGAGGCGTCAGGTGGAGGATTTCCCCCTGGAGCTCCGTCGTCCCTCCGTAGGCGCTGACCAGGTCTCGGATACCTTCCAGCCGGTCGCTTTCTTTCAATCGGAGAATTCCGACGTCCGTCAGCGTGGAAGGCGCGGGGAGCACACAGGCGAGCGCCGCCAGGGTTGGCAGCAGGTCCGGACACTCCTTACCCGAAGCCCGCAAGCCTCCCGCCGGGCGGCCCGTCACCTTCGACGTGTGCGCCGGACCTGTCGGCGTCGTCCCCAGGCCCACCTGCTCGATGAGGCGGAGGATGGCCTGGTCCGGGTGGGCGCTGGCCGCGTCGGCTCGTTCCACCGTGCCCCCCGCCTTCCAGGCGATGAGCAGCAGGTAGCCCAGCGAGGACCAGTCCCCGGGGAGCGAGGGGACGCTCGGAGGGGGCGTGTAGCCGGAGACGGTGTATCGGGAGTCGGACTTCTGGACCTCGAAGCCGAAGCGCTCCAGCCACGTGAGGGTGAGCTCCAGGTAGCCGGCGCTCGTCAGCGTGCCTTCGATTTCAACGCTCCACGCCCGGCGCTCTCGCAGGAACAGCGCGGCGCAGCCCAGGAGCAGGCTGGACGCGTACTGGCTGCTCTGGTCGCCGGGCACCCGGAAGACGGGCGACACCTTCGAGGTGTCCGTTGGCGCGGACAGTTCCACGGGCCAGGGCTGGCCCTCGGTGAGCGTGAGCCCCGCGGGACCGAGTGCGTCCTTCAGCGAGGTGAAGAGGGGACCGTGGGGACGCTCACCCAGGCGGGGCGTGCCGGTGAGGCGCACGCGAGCACCCGGCGTCACCGCGACCTGGGTGGCCAGGATGCGGAAGGGGGCGCCCCCGTCCGCGCAGTCCACGTCGCGCACGGGCCCGGCGGGCAGCCGCAGGGCTTCCACGCCCCGGCGCAGCACTCGCACGTCGGCCGGGAGGTCCTCGTCCGACTCGGCCTGGACGGAGGGCAGGGGCCAGGCGCCGGTGAGGTGACCCAGCACCAGGGCGCGCTGCGCGTCCGACTTGGAGACGGGCGGGGTGAGCGGCGAGGCCACGAGGTGGCTCGGGTCCAACAGGATGCGACGGGTGCTCATGCTCACGGGCGCACCGCCTTCGTCCACGCCGGCCACAGCTCGCGCCACGTGGAGGCGGCCACGTCGCGGACCTCGGTGGCGCCGATGGCCGTCAGGAGCACCATGCGCAGCTCGCCCCGGGCCCCGGCCTTCTTGTCGGCGTCGAGCAGCGTGGCGATGTCCTTCAGCGATGGGCGGCGCAAGAGGCCGGCGACTCGCTCACGGTCGAGGACACCCGGGCCGTCGATGAGGGCGCGCTCGACCTCGGCGGCCACGGGCTCCGGGGTGACGCCCAGGTGGCGACCGACGTCCAGGGCCAGGAGGATGCCCAGGCCCACGGCGTCACCGTGGGACAGCTTGAAGTGGGACACGCTCTCCAGCACATGGCCGAAGGTGTGGCCGAAGTTGAGCACCCGGCGCAGGCCCTTGTGTTCGTACGGGTCCTGCTCGCAGACGCTCTCCTTGAGGCCGCGCGCGTCCTTCACCAGCTTCTCGAGCGCGGGAGGCTTGCGCAGGTAGCGGCGGAAGAGGGCCGCATCCAGGCTGATGACCATCTTCCACGCCTCGAGCGAGCCCTCGCGCACCTGTGTCGGCGACAGCGTGGCGAACAGCTCCGGGCAGATCCACGACTCCTCGGCGTAGTGGAAGACGCCGGCGGGGTTCTTCACCACGCGGCCCTTCACGGTGAGGTCCACCGCGCCCTTGCCGCCCAGGCTGCTGTCGACGGCGGCGAGCAGTGTGGTGGGCACCTGCACCAGCCTCACACCGCGCTTGAGCAGGTGCGCGGCGACGGTGGATACATCGCCCACGGTTCCTCCGCCCACGGCGAGCAGCGTGCCGGAGCGCGGCAGGGACAGCCCCGCGGCGAGCACCTTCTCCAGGGCCTTGAAGCTCTTCGCGCTCTCTCCGCCCACGAGCTGGACGATGGCGCGAGGGTTCTGCGCCTCCAGCGCGGGGATGAGTCCCGGGTGGAGCCGGGCGACGGTGCGATCCACCACCGCGAGGCTGCCTTCAGGAAGGCGTTTGGCGAGTCGCGAAAACGGACCCCAGCGGTCGTTGGGAGGACGGTAGGCGCCGGGAGGGTAGGGGCTCATAGGGTGTTGGGGCGTGCGTTCATCTGTTGGACGAGGTCTGCGATGACCAGTGACACCATGGACTCCAGCACCGGAACGGCGCGGGGCATGATGCACGGATCGTGACGGCCACCCTTCGCGTGGTCCGCCAGCGTCGCTGGGGGTTTGAAGAAAGCGCGGACCTGGAGCGGCTCACCGTTGGTGAGGCCACCCTGGATGCCGCCGTAGACGTCCTTGACGGAATGGAACTGGGTGCCCGGCTGGCCAATGCGCTGGAGCAGATCCGGCGGACCCCAGACGACACCCGTGATGGCGCCCACGCTGCCCAGCGCCTGGGCGATGAGCGCCTTGATCTTCCCGAAGATGGGCTCGCCCAGTCCCACGGGCAGCCCCTCCACGCGGATGTCGATGGAGCCACCGAGACTGTCGCCGGCCTCCTTCGCGGAGAGGATGCGGCGGGACATCTCCTCGCGGACCGCCTCGTCGGGGCAGCGCGTGGGGTGCGCATCCACCATGGCGCGCGTGAGGCCCGGCGCGGGCACGGAGGCGATGAGGTCACCGACCTGGGACACGTACGCGACGGTGCGCACGGTGGGCATGTCCCGCTCCAGATAGGCCTCCGCGATGGTTCCGCCGATGACACGGCAGAGCGTCTCGCGTCCGCTGGTGCGACCGCCGCCGCGGTGGTCCCGGTGCTTGTAGCGCTCGCGCCACACGGCGTCCGCGTGGCCGGGCCGGTCCACCTGCTTGAGCTGCTCGTAGTCGCCCGAACGCTGGTTCGTGTTGCGCACCATGGCGGCGATGGGCGTGCCGAGCGTCTTGTCCTCGAAGACGCCGGAGAGGATCTCCACCCGGTCTGGCTCGTTGCGAGGCGTGACGAGGGCGGACTGGCCCGGGCGGCGCCTGTCCAACGCGGCCTGGAGGCGCTCTTGCGTGAGGGGCACGCCCGCGGGGCAGCCATCCACCACCGCGCCGAGCGCGGGGCCGTGGCTCTCACCAAAGGTCGTCAAACGGAAGAGGACTCCGAAGGTGTTCATGTCGCGGTCTCCCAAAGCTGTCGCTGCCGCCGGGCCTGCGCGACGAACCACGCCGCACCCAGCAGGACCGGGGTGCCGCCGCGCCGCGTAATCTCCGCCGCGATGCGTCGGCCGGGCGCACCGTATGCGATCACCGCGACGCGTGCTCGCTCGAATCGCAGGGAATCCGGCGGCTCCACATGGACCGGCCAGGTCCAGACGCCTGCGCCGGTGAGGGGTGCCTGGATGTCCGCCCGACGAAGGATGCGCAGGGCTTCACCGCGCTCGGTCGCCACGGTGCGCAGCGCGGACGTGGCGCCTCCGTCACCGAGGACGAAGACCTCCGTCGAGCCCAGGCGCTCCAGCACCTTCCGGGCGCCCTCGGTGTCCGTGTTGAAGGACTCCCACCGGGTGCCTCGACGGACCAGGGTGTTGATGGCGTCCAGTGACGAGCCCGTGTGCCGCGCCAGTGGCATCTTGAACGGGCTGGTGACGGCGAAGCCCGCGTAGTGGGGCAGGAGCGAGTCCAAGAGGGCCTCGACGGGGCCGTCCGCGGGAATGTCGATGCGATCAAACGGCTGCCGGTGGATGCGAGGCGAGCGCGAGTGGGCGATGGACATCCCGAAGATGCCCAGCCGCAGCGGGGCCGGCAGTGTGGTGCGGTCCGCGCCGCGCCACTCCCGAACCACGTCGTCTAGGAGTCGCTGTCCCGGCGCAGCGGCCCAGGAGCCGCCAGCGGCCACGTAGTCGAGCATGTTGTTCCGGGCGAGCACGGCGCGCGCGGGCAGCGCCACCGCGCCCATGCCGAGCACCGTGACACGCGTCACTCCGAACCGGTCCGCCAGCCTGCTTTGCGTCTCCAGCAGGGTGCCGACATGGTCTGGATGAGTCATCGGCTCCACGTGTTTCACCAGCGCGTCAGCGGGCACGTCGCGTTCCCACAACCGCAAGGCTTCGTCGGTGGTGAGCTGTCGGTCCGCATGGTGCGACGCGAGCAGCTTGCCGGAGGGAGCATCGAGCGAGCCCTGGTGCCCGGTGGCATCCATCAAGTCCCGGTCCACGCGCCACGCGGCGAGGACCCAGGCGGCGGGCAGCGGCTTGCTACGCTCGGAGACGAGCAGCGGGAGGACGGCCGCGAGCGCAGCCGGGTCCACGGCCTCAGGGGCATGCAGGTCCGTGCGAATCTCCAGCACGTCGGCGCCGCGACGCTGGCACTCCCGGGCGAAGTGCACGGCGTCGGAGCCGAGCAGGGTGGGAGGCAGCGTCACGACACGCCGTGCGGGCGTCACGGGGACTCCTCGAGGTGGAGGCAGCCCCGGAGGAAGTCCACCAGGGCGACGGTGGGAACGCGGGCGTGGAGGGCCTCGCGCTCTTGGAAGACGGAGGAGAGTTCCTCCTCCAGGGAGAGGCCCGGACGCAGCCGGGGTCGGGTCCGGTCGTGGAGCAGTCGCTCCCGGTAGGTCTCGAACGTCACCGGGATGAGCAGGGTAAACATCCCCTCCAGCGCGTCCGGGTGGTGCGAGAGGAAACCGCCGCCCACCGCCACGAGGGTTCCGGAGGGAAGCTCCAGGAGCGCGCGGCGCTCGGCGGCGCGGAACTCCGTGGGCGCCTCCGCGACCCACTTGCGCAGCGGGCGGCCGTGGGTCTGCTCCAGGTGGGTGTCCAGGTCCAGGCCCCGCCGCGCGAGCAGTCCGCCGACTCGGGGCAACAACGTGGATTTGCCCGCGCTGCGATGGCCACACAGCACCACCGTCTGTCCCGCGGCCGGGCGGGGTGTGGGCCCCGGACGCGCGACGGCTTCTCTCAGCGTCGGCGCGAGCCGGGGATCCACTGAGTTGAGGACATGCTCGACGAGTCTTCTCTGGCCTTCAGCGGACGATGCCGACATACACGTTCGCCGTTCCGAACATCAGCGGATGCGCGCTTCGCTCCGCATATGCGCCGGACTGGTCCATCAGCGACAGGAAACGGTCTCCGGCGGGGAAGGCCGCCGAAGTGCGGGGCAGGTACTCATAGGCCGCGCGGTTGCCGGTGAGCAGGCCGCCAATGGCCGGCATCACCGTCTTGCTATAGAAGCGGAAGAGCGCTCCGAAGACGCCGTTGGGCTGACCGAACTCCAGCACCACGACGCGTCCGCCCGGCTTCACCACGCGCCCCATCTCGCTGAGGCACTTCACCGGGTCATCCACGTTGCGGATGCCAAAGGCGATGGAGGCCACGTCGAAGCTGTTGTCCGCGAAGGGCAGCGCCATCGCGTCGGCGACCTGGAAGTCCACCTGGAGGCCCGCCTTGGCCGCCTTCGCGGGGGCGCTCTCCAGCATCTCTGGGCAGAAGTCCGTGCCGACGACGCGGCCATTGCTTCCCACCTTCCGCTTGAATACCAGCGCCAGGTCTCCGGTGCCGGAGGCGCAGTCGAGGACGCTGTCGCCTTCCTTGGCCCGGCTGAGACGCACGGCCGTCCGACGCCACAGGCGGTGGATGCCGAACGACAGGACCTCGTTCGTCACGTCGTACCGCGTGGCGATGGAGGAGAACATCTGACGGACTTCGGTACTCATCGCGCCCTCACGACCTGGGCCGGACTCTCCGGCCGCCAAAGGTGTCGGCCCACCGCGTCTAGCACGGCTGGCAGCCGCTGCATCAACGTTTGAAAGCGCTCCGGCGTCAGGGCCTGTGCCCCATCGCACAGCGCCTGCTCCGGCTTCGCATGGACTTCAATCAACAACCCATCCGCCCCCGCCGCCGCCGCCGCAAGGGACATGGGGAGGATGAGCTCCACCTGTCCCGTCGCATGCGAGGGGTCGACGATAACGGGCAGGTGCGTGCGCTGCTTGGCCCAGGCGACGGCGGCCAGGTCCAGCGTGTTGCGCATCTCCGTCTCGAACGTCCGGATGCCCCGCTCGCACAGGAGGACCTGCTCGTTACCGCCCTCGAGGATGTACTCGGCCGCCAGCAGCCACTCTTGAACGGTGGCGGACAGCCCCCGCTTCAGCAGCACCGGGCGGCGTATCTTGCCCAGCGCGCGCAGCAGGGAGAAGTTCTGCATGTTTCGCGCGCCCACCTGGAGGATGTCCGCGGACTCCGCCATGAAGGGAATCTGCGCGGTCTCCATCACTTCACTGATGATGGGCAGCCCGTGGCGGCGCCCGGTGTCGGCCAGCAGCTGCAGCCCCGGCTCTCCCATTCCCTGGAACGCGTAGGGACTGGTGCGAGGCTTGAACACGCCACCTCGGAGGACATGGGCACCCGCTTGAGCCACGGCGGCGGCGGTCCGGTCGACCTGCTCCACACCCTCCACGGCGCAAGGGCCAGCCATGACGACGAACCCCGGGCCGCCTACCTCCACGCTGCCCGCACGCACCCGCGTTCCTTCGGGTCGGAACGCTCGGAGCACGCGCCGCGCACCCGTGTCCTTCCCGGCGTTCGCCGGCACGGATTCGTCTGGCTGCTTGCCTCCCACGAGCCCTCCCATCCACCGAGTTCAAGAGGTTTTGAACTCCTTGGTGCATGTATAGCCGAGATGGCTTAGAAGACAACCGAAGGTGATTTCAGGGCAGTCGCGGATGAGGACCGCTGATGAAGACGCTCAATCCCGTTGAGGGCCAGCGCTGGGTGGCCGGAATGATGCCCCTGGCGGCGGTGGATCCACTCTCCGGAGCGGATTCGCTGGGCGTTCCGACGGTGTATTGGGAGCGGCCCCTGGCTCAAGAAGCGGCGGCGGGGTGGGGCGAGGCGGCGGTGGTGGAGGCCGCTGAGTCCGGGCAGGTGCCCGCGGTGCTCACCACCCTGGCCGCGACGTCCTTGCGCTGGCTGGGCGCGGTTCCCGACAGTCTCCCGGGTCCCTGGTTCGGTGGGATTCGTTTCGGCGCGACGGGCCTGCCGGATGAGGCCTGGGCGGCGCATGGCGTGGCGCGCTGGACGCTGCCCGAGGTGCTGGTGTGGCGCACCGGAAGCGGGCTGGCGGTGGCGGCCTTCGCGCCCGAGGGACGTGGCGGCGAGGACGTTGTGCGCTCGCGGCTGGAGCGGGTGTGCGCGCGCTTCTCGGAGGCGTACCGACACGCGCGGGGCGGTCCGGTGGACTTGTCGCAGACCTCGTCGCGTCCGGAGTTCGAGGCGCGGGTGGAGCGTGCGCTGGAAGCCATTGCTTCGGGGCAGCTCCAGAAGGTGGTACTGGCGCGCGCCGTGGACGTGGAGGGGCCGGCGCCCTTCGACGTGGTGGACGTGCTGGCGCGGCTGCGGGAGCAGAATCCTCGCTGTGCCACCTTCTTGTTTCGCGCGCCGGACGGGACGTGCTTCCTGGGCGCGACGCCGGAGACGCTGTGTCGGGTGGAGGGGCGGGTGCTGGAGACGGAGGCTCTCGCGGGGACGGCCGCGCCACATCAGGCCGAGGGGCTGCGGGGGCAGGACAAGGACGTGCGCGAGCATGAGGCGGTGGTCCGCTACATCCTCGCGACGCTCCGGGGGCTTGCGGCCGACGTGCGAGCCGACGCGGAGCCCCAGTTGTTGACGTTGAAGAACGTGGTGCACCTGCGCACGGCCATTCGCGCGGAGCTTCGCGAGGGTGTCTCGGCCGCGCAGGTGGTGGGGGCGTTGCATCCCACGCCGGCGGTGGGTGGCACTCCGCGCGAGCGAGCGCTGTCCTTCCTGGTGGAGCACGAGGGACTGGACAGGGGCTGGTA
>NZ_VIFM01000169.1 GCF_006636215.1 Myxococcus llanfairpwllgwyngyllgogerychwyrndrobwllllantysiliogogogochensis
GGGCGGGGGCCCTCCTCCCCCGGACAGCACGGCCGCCTCCCCTCCTACCGAGCCCTCCGCCACCGCCGGCCTTTCTTCGCGGGCGCCTCCGGGATATTCACCGCGGGAATGAAGGACGCAGAGACCTCGTCGCCCGCACTCCCCGCTGATACCGACCTCACGTCGCCCTCCTCGCTCTCGTTGGAGGACGTCCGTCGATGCACCCGCCTCCTCGAGGCCGCGGCGGAGGACCGCATCCTGCTCACTCGGCTCCCCGAGGAGGACAAGCTCGCCCTCCTGGTCGCCGCTGGCCGCCTCGTGCACCCGGACCGTGGGGCGAAGACGCGGCTGGAGAAGGCCCTGCGGCGTGAGCGCCGGCAGGAGAAGGAGACCAAGGACCGTGAGGTCCGGGCGTCCACCCGCATCCGGCTGATGCGCCGGGCGCCCGTCTTCAACGTGCCCATGCTGCCGCCCCCGCCCGAGGAGAACCCGGGGCAGCTGCTGGAGACGCCGCGCAAGTGCTACGTGTGCAAGGCGGAGTTCCGTCAACTGCACTTCTTCTACGACTCCATGTGCCTGGAGTGCGCGCACTTCAACTACGCCAAGCGGACCCAGCGCGCCTCCCTGGATGGCAAGGTCGCGCTCATCACCGGCGCGCGCGTGAAGATTGGCTTCCAGGCCTCGCTGATGCTGCTGCGCTCGGGCGCCACCGTCATCGCCACCACGCGCTTCCCCCAGGACGCGGCGCGGCGCTACGTGCTGGAGCCTGACTTCGCGGACTGGTCCCACCGGCTGCACATCCACGGGCTGGACTTGCGGCACGCGCCCAGCGTGGAGCTGTTCGCCACGTACGTGGAGCAGACGCACCAGCGGCTGGACATCATCATCAACAACGCGGCGCAGACGGTCCGCCGTCCTCCGGGCTTCTACGCGCACCTGCTCGAGGGAGAGCAACTCCGCCTGGAACAACTGCCGGAGGCCGCGCGTCCGCTGCTCGCGGGCCACCGGGCCTGCATCGAGACCGTGACGCCCATGCTCGGCAGCGGCGGCACGGTGGACGCCTCCTCGCTCACGACGACCTGGCGCAGCAGCGACCCGGCGCTGGGCATCCACTCGTCCGCCGCGCTGTCGCTCCTGCCCTACGCGATGGAGCAGGAGGGGGACACGCGCGCCCTCTTCCCCCAGGGCCGGCTGGACGCGGATGAGCAGCAGGTGGACCTGCGCAACATGAACTCGTGGCGGATGAAGCTGGCGGACGTGCCGACGGCGGAGATGCTGGAGGTCCACCTGATCAACGCGGTGGCGCCCTTCATCCTCTGCGGCAAGCTCAAGCCGCTGATGATGCGCGACCGCTCCTCGGCGGGCCACATCGTCAACGTGTCGGCGATGGAGGGCAGCTTCTCGCGCGGGACGAAGACGGACCGGCACCCCCACACCAACATGGCGAAGGCCGCGCTGAACATGATGACGCTGACGTCCGCGGCGGACTACGCCAAGGACCGCATCTACATGAACGCGGTGGACACGGGCTGGGTCACCGACGAGGACCCGGTGTTGTTCTCGGAGCGCAAGGTGGTGGACCTCGACTTCCAGCCGCCCCTGGACATCATCGACGGCGCGGCCCGCATCGTGGACCCGGTCATCTTCTCGGAGAACACCGGCCAGTTCTCGTGGGGCAACTTCTTCAAGGACTACCGCCACACCGCGTGGTGAGCACGTCCCCGCGTCGCGCGGGCCCCTGACGGGAAAGCCAGGGGCCCACCGCGTTCACTCGCGGCGGAAGCGGCGGCGCAGGCTCAGCGGCACCAGCAGCGCGAGGAGCAGGGGCCACAGGCCCGGACTGGCGCTGCATCCACCGTCGTCCCCAGTCGCGTCCTTGTCCGGCCCCGGACCCGCGTCCGAAGAGCCCGCATCCGAAGGCCCCGCGTCCGGGTTGCCGCTCCCCGAGTCCGGCTGGCCCGAGCCCGCGTCGGGAGTTCCGGAACCGGCGTCGGGCTCACCCGTGCCCGGCTCGCAGTTGCCCAGCGAATGCTCCAGCGCGCCCAGCGTGTGCGCCCCGGTGGAGGGCCGAGGACGCCGGCAGAAGTCCTCGCTGACGAGGGCATTGGGGGCGGCGGCGCCGACGAGCTGGGACACGGAGCCCTTGAGCGTCAAGTCTCCCTGGAGGGGCGCGGCATACCAGGACGTCCAGGTGGCGGTGGCCACGTTCATCAAGTTCGTGCCCGCCGTGAAGCCGCCGGTGTCGCGGCCCCGGATGACGGACGACAACACGTTGCCGTGGGCCTCGCCGGTGGAGGACGCGAAGCGGAAGTCCACGCCCGTCGTGCCGATGAAGGTGTTGAACAGCACCTTCGTGCGCGCGGCCCGGTTCAGGTAGACGGCGACATCCGAGCAGTTCGCGACGATGTTGTTTCGCAGGATGCCATCCGAGTGCTCGGGGTCACACGGCACGTTCGCATCGAAGGCCGGCGCACAGAACGCGGCCCCCGTTCCGCCGCCGCCGAAGGACAGGCCAATCCGGGTGTCCGAGGCCGGCAGGTCCCTGGCGCAGACGACGCGGTTGCGCTCGAAGAGGCCGCGTTTGCCTCCGCTCTTCATGAAGGCGCCGTAGGAGATGCCGCCCTGCTTGGAGAAGTCGTGCAGCTCGTTGTCGCGGACCACCCAGTCGTCGCCGGTGTCGATGTTGAGCTTGGTGACGGGAGTCGACGTCGCGCGCGGGCGCGTGTCGTAGATGTCGTTGTGCTCGATGAGCCCTCGGTGGGGCATCTCGAAGACACCCTCGGTGTTCTTCGTCGCGTTGGCCTTGAGCTGCGCGTTGAAGTCGCGCACCCGGCTGTGGCGCAACACGAAGCCCTCCGCGTGGCCGGTGACGTGGAAGGCGTGTTCGCAGTCTGGGTCTCGCGCGCAGATGCCCTCGAGGGTGAGCCCGTCGAAGACCCAGGAGCGACCCGACACCTTGAAGCCCTCCACGGCGTTGAAGCGGATGAGGGCCGCATGGCGATTCGCGGCGCGCACGGTGATGGGCTGAGCCTCGGTGCCCTCCGCCTTGCAGTCCAGGTTCGTGTTCACGGTGTAGGTGCCGTCCGCGAGCACGATGTCGTCACCGGCCTTCGCCGACGCGAGCGCGGCTTGCAGCTCCGCCACGGTGGAGACGTTCTTCACGGCGGCGGCGCCAGTCAGGGGCAGCAGGAGCAGGACCAGGGAGGAGGGTCGCATGGGGACTCCAATCACGGGGGTCTGCGACCCTAGCGGATATCTCCCTCCGTGGGTCCGGGGCTACACCCGGGGGCGGGCGGCCCATGGTCTGTCGATGGGGTGGCACCTGTCACCATGGTACAAATCTCAAGCATTTCTGAACGTCCGAAGCGCGGGGGACAACACCCGATGATGTCAGCGGTTCCGGGCATCATGCTGCGCCCAGCGGGCCATCGCCGATCGACAACATCTGGAGTCCGTCACCCTCCAAGTTCCGCCTCAACCCTCACTTCCTTCTCTCATCCCTATGCCGATTCCTCGTGTTCATTCGCGGTCGCTGAGCGCATTGCTCGCCACCCTGTTCCTCGTCTTGTCCGCGTGCGGCGGAGACGACTCCCCCAACACGGATGCCGGTACCCAGCCCCCCGATGCGTCCATCCCAGACAGCGGTGGCGACGCGGGCCCGCCCGACGGCGGAGAGGACTCCGGCACGCCCGGCAACGAGGAGGACTCAGGCACCCACACGGGTACCGACGGAGGGCCGGGCCCCCAGCCAGAGCAAGACGCGGGACCGACCCCGGAGACCGATGCGGGACCGACCCCAGGGACCGACGCCGGACCGACCCCGGAGACCGACGCCGGACCGATACCGGAGACCGACGCCGGACCGACACCGGAGACCGACGCCGGACCGACACCGGAGCCGGATGCGGGGCCGCTCGACGGGGGACCGGCACCGGAGCCGGACGCGGGGCCCCTTGACGGGGGACCTGCCCCTGAACCCGACGCCGGAATGAGCACCTGCGGCGATGGCCACCGCCAGCTCTCGGAGGCCTGTGACGACGGCAACACGGTGAGCGGCGACGGCTGCTCCGCGAGCTGCGCCGAGGTCGAACCCGGTTGGGTGTGCGAGCAGGCCGGCCAGCCCTGTGTCCTGATTCCCGTGTGTGGCGACGGCCAGGTGGATGGCCAGGAAGTCTGCGACGACGGCAACACGACGAGCAACGACGGCTGCGACACGAGCTGTGCCGTGGAGACCGGCTGGAGCTGCCCGGCGAACGGCGGGGCCTGCGGCGCGGAGGCGTGCGGCGACGGCATCCGCGCCGGACACGAGGAGTGCGACGACGGCAACACCGCCTCCGCGGACGGCTGTAACGGCTCGTGCCGTCTGGAGTCCGGTTACAAGTGCCCCATTGTCGGCCAGCCGTGCAGCCGCACCACCTGCGGCGACCAGGTGACCGAAGGGACCGAGCAGTGCGACGACGGCAACAACGACACCGGCGACGGTTGCTCCCCGCTCTGCATGAGGGAGCCTCTCTGCACCAACGGCGTCTGTGAGTCCGTTTGCGGCGACGGAGTGCTGCTGCCGAATGACACGACCGAGGAATGCGACGACGGCAACACGCGCGCCCATGATGGCTGCTCGTCGTCGTGTGAGCTCGAACCCGGCTTCCAATGCGTCATCACCATCGAGTCACCTCCCGCCCAGGTGGCCCTCCCCATCGTCTACCGCGACTTCCGGGGCTACGACCTGCCGGCCTCCAGTTCCCTGCCGAGGGGACACATCGACTTCGAGAACAAGAACGGCGCGGAGACCGGCATCGTGAAGAACACCCTGGATGCGAACGGCAAGCCCGCGTACGCGAAGGAGGGCCAGTCCTCCCTCACGACGCACGGAGCCGCGGCTTTCGCCCAGTGGTTCCGCGACACGGCGTTCGTCAACAAGCCCGAGGTCGGGACGCTCATCCTCCACCGGCAGCCGAATGGCTCGTACCTCTTCGACAATCAGAGCTTCTTCCCACTGGACAACCTGGGCTGGGTCGCCTCCGGGCAGGAGCCCTCGCGCGGCGACAACGGCAACCCCGCCCGGCCGCGCAACTTCAGCTTCACCAGCGAGACGCGCTACTGGTTCGAATACAAGGGCACCGAGGTCCTCGATTTCCGAGGCGATGACGATGTCTGGGTGTTCATCAATCGCATCCTCGCCCTCGACATGGGCGGGGTACACGGCGCGATGAGTGGCAACGTCAGCCTGTCGAACCAGGCCACGCGGCTCGGGCTCACGCCAGGCGGTATCTACGAGGTCGCGGTGTTCCAGGCGGAGCGCCACACCACCGCGTCCTCGTACCGACTCACCCTCCACGACTTCACCACCCGGCACACCGAGTGCAGCGCGCTCTGCGGCAACTTCATCGTCGATGAAGGGGAGCAGTGCGACGACGGCACAAACAATGGGGGCTACGGCGAATGCGCGCCGGGCTGCGTGCTGGGGCCTCGCTGCGGAGACCACGTCGTTCAATTCACCTCCGGCGAGGAGTGCGACGACGGCAACGGCCAGAACAACGACGGCTGCAGTGCCACCTGTAAAATCGAGATTCACTGAGCCCTGAAGGAACGGGCTCCGGAGGCCTCTTGCTCCGGAGCCCGTGGCACCTCGCGTGGAGGGCCAGGCACCGCGGGTCAGCGCCGGCTCACGAGCGGATGCGCCGGTACATCAGGTCCGTCCGCAGCGCGTACTTGCGGCCCGCGGTGACCTCCGCCCCTTCATGGAGCAGGTGGTGGTTGAAGAGCAGCGCGGTGCCCGTACGCGGCGTCACGGAGCGGTCGAGCGAGAGGAAGTTCGTCGCGCCACCGTGGGTGCAGTCGTTCAGGTACACCATGAAGGTGAGCAGGCTTCGCTCGTCACGGTCGCGCACGAAGGCCCCGTCGAAGTGCGGGGCGAAGTACTGCCCCGCGTCGTAGCGGTAGCACCGAAGCCGCTCGTTCGTGCCAGAGAGCTCCCACTGACGCTCCAGCCGGCGCGGGACGTGCGGCGAGATGCGCTGGAACAACAGGTCCGCCAGCTCGTAGTCGTCGAACATCACCCGGGTGTTGTTGCGGATGTCGGGACGCATCACGAAGCCAGAGGAGGTGGTGATGGGCGCCGCCGTCGGGCCCGCCTCCTCGATTCGCTCCACCAGCGCCCGGCACTCGTCGTCGGTGAGCAGGTCATCCACGGTGATGACCAGCGGGTTGCGAGCATCCAGCTCGCCATCGGGGTCGGGGAGCAGTGGCGTCATGGGCCCCCATAATTCAGCCCCCTCGAAATGTAAATCACCCCTCCCCCGGCACGGCCTCGGCGAAGACGCGGCTTGAGGAGGAGGCACGGAGCAGGCTCGCCGCGGCCCCTCCGAGGTGCGCGGCCCACTGTGCTCACATCTTCACGGAGTCTTCATGACGGGGGCATGAATGGTTCAGCCCCAGCCCGTTCCGGGCGATACCAGGGGACGGCTGGAGCGACGACGCCAGCCCCCACGCGAGTCCCCGGAACGGATGGAAAGGAAGCCATGCAACTCATCACCAGCGCGAGACAGGGAGCCAGGGTGCGGTTGGAGAGCATCGACACGACTCCGCCGAAGAAGGCCCTCAAGGCCGATGCCAAGGCGGAGTTCGACGCGCTCGGCGAGGAGCTGTTCGACCTCCAGGACCTGCAGTGGGGCGCGCGCCTGAACTCCGTGCTCATCGTCCTCCAGGGCCGCGACACGGCGGGCAAGGACGGCACCATCAAACACGTGGTGGGCAGCCTCAATCCCCGAGGCGTCAGCGTCGCCTCCTTCGCCGTCCCCAGCACCGAGGAGCGCGAGCACGACTTCCTCTGGCGCATCCACCGCCATACGCCCCGCCAGGGCGAGTTCTCCATCTTCAACCGCTCCCACTACGAGGATGTGCTCGCCGTGCGCGTCCATGACCTGGCGCCCAAATCTCTCTGGACGAAGCGCTACGAGCACATCCGCGACTTCGAGGAGATGCTCTCCGAGAACGGCACCATCGTCCTGAAGTTCTTCCTCCACATCAGCAAGAAGGAACAGGAGCAGCGCCTGCTGGACCGCGAGAAGGAGCCGCGCAAGGCCTGGAAGATCAGCGCCGGGGACTGGGAGGACCGCCGGCACTGGGCGGACTACACCCAGGCCTACCAGGACGTGTTCGCGCGCACGTCGACCAAGAACGCCCCGTGGACCATCGTCCCCGCCGACTCCAAGTGGTACCGCAACCTCGTCGTCGCGCGCACCGTGGCCGCCGCCCTGCGGCCCTACCGCAAGCGCTGGCAGGACAGGCTGGATGAAGTGGGCGCGAAGAAGAAGGCGGAGCTCAAGGCCTGGCGCAAGAAGCCGTAACGGAAGCTCGCCCGCAACACACCCCGCAGCCCAGGCACCCGCGCGTGCCTTGCAGGTCCCCCCTGATGTCGCGTTCGACGCACCGCCGCGATACTCAACGCGGCGCCTGTCGATTGGCACACGTGCTTCGCCAGACAAGCGCAAGGTCTCCAGGCGCGAACTGAACTCCATGCATTTCATGGATTCCGGCGGTTTCCCGAAGGGCTGACTGACCTCGGGAGCTGTCGGTCTGTTGAGTGGAATGGAGCAAAACATGGAGTTCAATCGAAGGGCCACGCTGTGGCACACGCTGAGCACGGTGTTGATGTTCACCGTTCTCGGCGCCTGTGGTGTCAATTCAGAGGGGGATGCCCCCGCCAACGACGAGTCCGCGAAGCAGGAGGCAGAGGACTCGACGGACAAGGTGTCCGAGTTCGCGATAGACCCCTACGCGGACGCGGTGGCACCGGGCGGTGTCGTCGCCGTCCTCAACCCGAACAACGCAATAGGCGCGCCGAATGGGACGGTGGCGAGCTTCCTCGCGGCCCTGGGCGGCTCGCTGAACCTGGACATGGGCGAAGGCGAGGAAGGCACTGGCCCGCTGCGCATCCACTACCGGGGCCTGACGGTGGCGGTGGTGGCGCAGGTGGAGTTCCTGCGCGCCGACATGACGGTCATCACCACCGGACAGGTGCGGCTCATCGAGCTGGGGCTCGGCACCTATACGGCGCTGGTCCCCTATACGAATGCCACGCCCTATCGCTTCGTGAAGCTGCGGGGCGGGCTGGCCGCCCTCTACCAGGTGGACGCGGTGGAGGCGACGGGACCGCTGTGCGGCGATGGCAGGGTGGTGACGGGCGAGGGCTGTGACGACGGCGCCCGCACGGGGGGCGACGGCTGTAGCGCCACCTGCCAGGTGGAGCCGGGGTACGCCTGTTCGGGCCAGCCCAGCGTCTGCACGGACGTCAATGAGTGCACCAACGGCACTTCTCAGTGCTCCACCAACGCCACCTGCACCAACACGCCGGGCAGCTACACCTGTACGTGCAAGGGTGGCTACACGGGCAACGGCAGGACGTGCAACGACATCAACGAGTGCACCAACGGCACCTCGCAGTGCTCCGCCAACGCCACCTGCACCAACACGCCAGGCAGCTACACCTGCGCGTGCAAGGGCGGGTACACGGGCAACGGCAGGACGTGCACGGACGTCAACGAGTGCACCAACGGCACTTCTCAGTGCTCCACCAACGCCACCTGCAGCAACACGCCGGGCAGCTACACCTGCGCATGCAAGGGCGGCTACACGGGCGATGGCAGGACGTGCACGGACGTCAACGAGTGCACCAACGGCACCTCGCAGTGCTCCGTCAACGCCACCTGCTCCAACACGCAAGGCAGCTACACCTGCGCGTGCAAGGGCGGCTACACGGGCAACGGCAGGACGTGCAACGACATCAACGAGTGCACCAACGGCACCTCGCAGTGCTCCGTCAACGCCACCTGCAGCAACACGCAGGGCAGCTACAACTGCACGTGCAAGGCGGGTTACTCGGGCAACGGGCGTACGTGCAATGACATCAACGAGTGCACGCTCGGGACGCACACCTGCACCCCGGGCCAGCGGTGCGTGAATCAGACCGGCGGCTTTGACTGCGTGCCCGGCAGCTGCCCGGCGCCGCAGGTCAAATGCTCGGGGCGGTGCGTGGACGCGAACACGGACGAGGCGAACTGCGGCTGCTGCGGCAACACCTGCGCCAGCGGGAGGACCTGCACGTCCGGAGTCTGCGGAACCAGCGTGACGCCGTTCCAGCTCACCGCGACGTGGGAGCAGGCGCTGGACACCCAGCTCATCATCCGGACGCCCTCCGGCGAGCTCGTCACCTACGAGGCTGGCATCACCGGCGAGCAGGCACGGGCGCCCGGCGGGGAGGAGGCCGCGCCTGCGCGAGGCATCTATGACGTCTGTCTGAAGACCACGAGCTTCGAGACGACGCATGGCGACGACAGCCCGCTGCCCTACACCCTCACGGTGAAGCGGCCGGGCCAGCCGAGCCGCATCCTGCGCGGCACCATCGTCGGTG
Source organism: Myxococcus llanfairpwllgwyngyllgogerychwyrndrobwllllantysiliogogogochensis (assembly GCF_006636215.1). Lineage (GTDB taxonomy): Bacteria > Myxococcota > Myxococcia > Myxococcales > Myxococcaceae > Myxococcus > Myxococcus llanfairpwllgwyngyllgogerychwyrndrobwllllantysiliogogogochensis. Next base: position 9,392 of record NZ_VIFM01000169.1, read on the forward strand.
CCGACGTGGAGGCCGCGTGCCATCCAGGCCACCCGTCCTTCGTCGAGTCCATCTCCTACCCTTGATGGCCTGAGCCGATGAGTCCCTGACGCGCGGGGAGCTGTCTTCCCCGCGCGCCACGGGCGCGGCGATGCGTCACTCGTAGCGCTTCCACGTGGTGCCGTCGAACGAGGCCACGTCGTCGCGGCCAATCGACCACAGCACGTCCTCCGCGGTCGCCAGCCCGTAGCACGTGGGTGTTCCCGCCTCGCCGAAGTCGACCTCGACGAGCCTGTCGCCCTCCAACGTGTACAGCGCGGACAGGGTGGCGACGTAGAGCTTGCCGCGGAACCAGCACAGGTCCCACAAGTCACTCGTCACTTCCTCCGCCCAGGGGACCACGGCGAAGGCGCTTCCGCGCCCCTTGAGCAGCACGCCCTGTTGCCCCGCCACATAGACGGTGCCATCCGGCGCGCAGCAGACGGCGCTGAGGATGACGCGCGTGGGGCTCTCGCAGGGCGACCAGCTCTTCCCGTCATAGCGCCACACCTCTCCGCCCCAGCCCGCGGCATAGAGGTCGGTCTCCGAGGTGCCGTCCATGGCCTCGAAGCCCGCCTTCTCCGTGGCCTCCGCGGCAGGCGCGTTCATCGCCACCCACTTCGCCTCGCCGATGCGCTTGTAGACCTGTCGCTTCATCCCACAGGCGTAGACCCACCCCGCGATTTCGCGCGCGTTGCGAATCATCACCGGCGCGGGCTTCAGCGCCTCGTTCTTGCTCTTCCCACCGACGTAGGTGACGACCTCTCCATCCTCCCCCACCACGACCATCTTCTCGGAGGGCTGTCGCGCCACCGCGATGGCCGTCGAGTTCCAGGTCGTGTCCACGCCGTCGGCCCAGTCCCCACCGTCGACGCTCACCACGCTGGTATGCGCAATCTCGTCCCTGAGCAGCGTCTTGCCCTTGCTGATGATGTAGACAAGGTCATGAAACCGTGCGGCGCCTCGGCCGAGTTCTCGTGTCGCGATGATGGGGTTTTTCATGGGGTACCTGACGGATGAATACCCCACCTCTCCGGGCGAAGCCCAGGTTCGACCGGGCGAGGCAGCCACACCCTGAAGCGGGTGCCCTCCTCGGCGGAGTCCACGTCGATGCGCCCACCGTGCCCCAGGACAATCTGCCGGGAGATGTAGAGCCCCAGGCCGATGCTGCCTTTATTCGTGCGCGCCTCGGGGCCTCGCCGGTAGGGCTCGAAGAGGGTGGGCAACAGGTCCGGAGGAATGGGAGCGCCCGCGTTGTGGACCTCCAGGCACACGCCTTCCTCTTCCTGCCGGAGCACCACCCGCACGAGCGAGCCCGGCTCGCTGTGCTGGAGCGCGTTGCCCACCAGGTTGGTCACCACCTGCGCCAGCCGGTCCTCGTCCGCGTCCAGCCGCCCGTCTCCGTGCAGCTCCACGTGGACATGCCGCTGGGGATGCGCGAGCAACAGCTCATCCACGGCCTGCCGTATCAGTCCATGCAGGTCCATGGGACGCGGCCGGATGGGAATGCGCTCGCCCACGCGCGCCTGGGTGAAGTCCAGCAGGTCGCGAATCATGCGCGTGGCCCGCTGCGTCGCATCGCGGATGCGTCCGATTCCCTTCACCCCTTCCTCGGACAGCCCGGCGCGCCGGAGCAGCGCGGTGGCCGTCAGGTGGATGGCGTTGAGGGGATTGCGCAGGTCGTGGCTCACGATGGCCACCACGTCCTCGCGGACCCGCACCGCCTCGCGCGCCTCCCGGTACAGCCGCGCGTTCTCGATGGCCACCGCCGCGCGGTCGGCCGCGCCTCGCGCCAATTCCACCAGCGCCTCCATCTCCGCGGGCGCATGCGGACGCGTCCACACCAGGTGGATGAGCCCCAGGGCGCGCCCGCGAGACACCAGCGGCACCAGCGCGGAGGACCGGGGCGACAGGGCCTCCAGCAGCGCGCGGTGCGCCGCGTTGGTGGACACGGACTCCAACCAGTCCGGCGTCACCTGGGGCACGGCGAGGGCCTCGGCTCGCGCCAGCGCCCGGCTCAGCGGCGTGTCCACGTCCACGCGGGGAGCGTAGGGCATGATGCGGCGGATGAGCTCCTGGCGCGAAGGCTCCCTCGCGGCGGCCTCCAGCCGGACGAGCTTCCCTTCCCCATCCAGCAGGTCCACCGTGCAGTAGTCGGACAGGTGCGCCACCACCAGGCCCGCGAGGCTCCGGAGGGTCGCCTCCAGCTCCAGCGAGCCTGACAGCACCCTCCCCGCCTCCAGCAGGAAGTCCCGGGCCGCGTTCGTGCGGCGGATGTCGGTGATGTCCGTGGAGATGCCGCAGACGAAGGGGCCGTCCGGTCGCGCCCCGCCGGGCAGCGGGAACTTCATGGCGAACCAGGTGCGCACGCCCTTCACGCCGGGGATGTACTCGTCCGCCATCAGGGGCGCGTGCGTGTCGCGCACCCGCGCGTCGTGCTCGCGGTTGCTGTGCGCCACATCGAAGGGGAACAGGCCGTAGTCCGTCCTCCCGAGGATGCGCGAGCGCGGTATCCCCAGCGCCTCCTCGAAGCTCCGGTTGACGAGGACGAAGCGCCCCTGTGCGTCCTTCGCGAAGATGACGGGCGGGGCGTGGTCGATGATGGCCTGGAGCCAGGCGCCGTCATCATGCATGTGGGAGTTCGCCGAGTGACGGCTCACCGCGTCCGCGGTCGCCTCCGCCAGCACCGCCTCCACGATTCGCAGCTCACGAAGGGACGCTCTCGCCCCGACCTCCTCGAGCAACTCCAGCAGGCAGTCGTGGAACAGGCCGTACTCTCGCGCCAGCAGGCCCACGTCCGCGTCCGGGCGTTCCTGCCAGCGCTCCGCCTGCCCGACGCGCAGGGCATGGAGCATGGCGGGAGACGGAGGAACGCGCGCTTCCCAGAGCGCCCGGGTGAGGGCTTCCAGGAGCACGGGGAGCAGCTCCACCAGCCTGCTTTCGGCGAGGCCCCGGGGACCGCGCTCCCGCTCCACCCGGCGTACGTAGCGCGCCCTCAGCTCACTCTCCCAACCGGCCAGCAAGTCCCCCACCCGAGCGGCGGAGGCATCCCCCTCGTGCATCACGCGCGGCTCCTTCCTGAAACGACTGCGCGGCGCGTCCTCACGGACACCCTCGCGCGCCCTCCCTCACGAACCCCATCGCCCCCGTGTCCCTTCCAGGGGGAAGCGGGACTCGCTCCAGATCTACGCATGGGAGCCCCGGGGGCTCATGCGGTCAGCCGACCGTGAAGCCCCCAGGCCAGGCAATCCGCCAGCCCCCGGTCGCCTGCCCCCACCTTCCGGAGGTCGTCGCCTCGCTCGGCCCCACCATCCGCTTCACCATCCGTGCCTTGAATGCGTCTGTGTACGGCACTTCAACCGCCTGCACTCGCCCCTTCGGGTGGTCAGCTCCGCACCTCAGCCGAGGCGACTTCTTCCCTGACACAGAGGGGTCCTTCAGGGCTTCGAGCGATGGGGCAGCGGCTCGTTCAGTGGAGCCTCGTTGCAGAGGATGCAACCGGCGGCGTGCAGGGAGGCATTACGCGGGTCACAAAGCCCGTCCTGATGAAACTCCCGCCTGCCTGCGGCGAAACGCTCCTCACTTCGAGCAATGTCCCACGGGACACACTCGTGGTATGACGCAAGAATGAAATCCGTCTACATTATGGCTTTACTGCTTTCATTGACTACCGCACGGTCGGCCACCGCGGATGGCGGTAAAACGGACCGATTGCGATTGAAGGTCATCAAACACGAGTCCTGCACGGCGAAGCCGAAGGCTTCCGAGGTGATTCGTTTTTCGTCTAGCTCAGAGGCTCCGCTGCGCGAAGATTCACAGCGTGGGGCTGGTTGCTATTTTCTTGAAGGGCCAGTCGTCGTGCGCAGCCCCATCCGTGGGGGCGTGCATGCCTATGCAGAGGTGCGCTACGGAACCCAGGCTCCTCGCGAGAAGTGCAAAGGGGCTGATAGCTCGAACTGTGGGGGCATCGGCTCATGCGTGTATTGCAATGTTTGCTCGGCCGCGGAGGCCGGAAAAGCGAAGGCCTCTGGATTCATCAGGGCGACACGGAATGGGAAGGCGCTGGATTGCGAGAAGGGCATCAGTGCCGGTAGCCACTCGGATTGGCGTCTCTCGTTCTGCATGCCTACGAAGGATGAGTATCTCAAGGTGCAGGGCATGGACGAAGACTTCTGGAGTCGATATGGCGTGAGTGGTCGGCTGTTCTATATGACTGTGTATCTATTCGACAAGCCCGTTAACGCGTTGTCTGAGTCGCAGATGGAGAAGGTGGCCGGGGTTGACGGTGATGGGGTGATTGGATGTCATAGGATTGTGGCGACCGTGTTGGAGTCGGGTGGCTAGGGCTGCTCTTGGTGCTTCTCCTCCCTTCGGTTCCTGATAGTCACGCTCGACGCGCCAGCACGGCCTGGTGGGGCTCTTCTCCTGGCTGAGCCATTCGCTCATCAGCCACGGCTCATCGCCCGTCTCCGTTCTACCCGGTCAAGGAAGCTCGCCAGCTCTCCCTCCAGTCGCTTCAACTGCTTCGGCGTCATGCAGGGGGAACACTTCGCCCACACTCACGCATTCTTGAAGTGACCAGATCGTATTAGGGACGCTGGAAGGCGTGCCAGTCCGCGAGGGGTCCGTTAAAAAGGGCCCCCATGACGGCACTGGCTGACCTCTTTCCGACCGACGAGCAGATTCCCCCGGGTGTGCGGCTCCCCGCCTATCTCGAGCAGCGCGAGTACCTGGTCGGCGGCGAGCTTCGGACGTGGGCGGGAGACCTCAGCCCCGTGCGCAGCCCCGTCTACGTGCAGACGCCCGAGGGCCTGAAGCAGAAGGTGATGGGCGCCACGCCGCTGCTCACCTCTCGCGAGTCACTGGAGGCGCTCGCGGCGGCCGTGAAGGCGTATGACCTGGGCCGCGGGGTCTGGCCGACGATGAAGGTCGCCGAGCGCATCGGAGCCGTCGAGCGCTTCGTGGTGGCGATGCGTGCCCAGCGCACGGCGGTGGTGAAGCTCCTGATGTGGGAGATTGGCAAGACGCAGCCGGACTCGGAGAAGGAGTTCGACCGCACCATCGACCTCATCGTGGAGACCATCCGCGCGCTGAAGGAACTGGACCGCACCTCGTCCCGCTTCGTGCAGGAGCAGGGAATCATGGCGCAGATTCGCCGGGCCCCCATGGGCGTGGCGCTGTGCATGGGGCCCTACAACTACCCGCTCAACGAGACGTTCAGCACGCTCTTCCCCGCCCTGCTGATGGGCAACACGGTGGTGTTCAAGCCGGCGAAGTTCGGCGTGCTGCTCATCCGCCCCTTGCTGGAGTCGTTCCGCGACTGCTTCCCGCCGGGCGTCATCAACATCATCTACGGCAAGGGCCGCGAGACGGTGGGCGCGCTGATGGAGAGTGGCCAGGTGGACCTCTTCGCCTTCATCGGCACCAACCGGGGCGCCAGCGAGCTGAAGAAGATGCACCCCCGGCCCCACCGTCTGAAGTCCGTGCTGGGGCTGGACGCGAAGAACCCGGCCATCATCCTGGAGGACGCGAACCTGGATGAGGCGGTGAAGGAGTGCATCACCGGGACGTTGTCCTTCAACGGCCAGCGGTGCACGGCGCTCAAGCTGCTCGTGGTGCACCGGAGCATCGTCGATACCTTCTTGAAGAAGTTCACCGCCGCGGTGGACCAGCTCAAGCCCGGCATGCCGTGGGAGCCGGGCGTCTCCGTCACGCCCCTGCCCGAGCCGGGCAAGGCGGACTACCTCCAGGGCCTCGTGGACGACGCGGTGTCCAAGGGTGCGCGCGTGGTGAACGCGACGGGAGGCCAGGCGGCCCATTCCTTCTACGCGCCGACGGTGGTGTACCCGGTGACGCAGGACATGCGACTGGCGAGCGAGGAGCAGTTCGGCCCCGTCGTCCCGGTGATGGTGTTCGACGAGGACGAGGAGGTGGTGCGGCTGGTGGTGAACTCCCAGTTCGGCCAGCAGCTGAGCCTGTTCGGAAAGGACTCGGCGCGCATCGGCCGCTTCATCGACGCGTTCTCCAACCAGGTCGGCCGCATCAACCTCAACTGCCAGTGCCAGCGAGGCCCCGACACCTTCCCCTTCAACGGGAGGAAGGACTCGGCCGAGGGCACGCTGTCCGTCGCGGATGCGTTGCGCGTGTTCTCCATCCGCACGCTCGTCGCCACGAAGACGACGCCCGCCAACACCACGCTCGTCCAATCCATCCTGACCCGGCGGGAGTCGGACTTCCTCACCACGGACTTCCTCTTCTGACGAGCCACCCACGGCGAGAAGGGGCCCGTCGATTTTCCGCAACAGCGGGCTCCGGCCTGTCTCCTCCTGTCGGGGGTTGGTTCCCCACCGACTTGATGCAGGAGGACCCGATGAAGAAGATGCTGCGTGCCCTGTCACTGTCCCTCTCGCTGTCCCTCCTCGCCACGGCATGTGGCGACTCCCATGAAAAGGAAGAGGAGGGGGGCACGCTCCAGTGCCATGCCGTGAGCTGGTGCTCGAACATGAGCGTGGACGACACCGAGGTGACGAACGCGCCGGCGCTCACCGGAGGAACCCTTCCGGACGGCCTCTATCGCCTCGAGCAGGGCCTCGGTGCTCGGTCCACCGAAGCCATGCTCATCAAGGGAAGCTCCTTCATCCACATGGAGCAGGTCTGGGACAACACGCTGGGGACCTGGAAGGTGGCGGACGGAAAGCTGGTGATGACGAGGGCCACCTCCTGCGACACCTCTGGCGAGAGCTCGCTGGAGTCCAACCAGGACGTCTTCACCTTCGCGGTCCGTGGGGATGAGCTCTTCACCCGGTATGACGATGTCGACCAGTCCATCAGGCGCTGGAAGCGCGTGAGCGACCTGTGCGAGGCGTCCAACTCGTTCAAGTGCCGTGGGAGTCGTCCGTGCGCCTGTATCAGCGCGACGAACGAGTCCCTGACCGGCAACCAGAACTGCACCCTCTGACCCTCTCGAGCGGAAACGGACGGCTCAGACGGGACGGGCTTCGACGAGGCTCACTGCGGAGCGCGTCGGGATGATGCGCGTTCGTTGGAGTGACGCGGTTCAGGGGGAAAAGACCTCCGCCATCATTTCCGACACCCAGGAACTTCCACCGGAGACCAACACCTTGCCCGAAGGCAGAAGCGATACCGCCCCCCCGCTGCGTGATCTGGAGGGACTGCCGGTGGACAACCAGGTTCCCATTTTTGGATCGTACAGCTCCGCCCTTCGCCAGGACCCAACGCCTCCGGCACCTCCCAGTGCGAGCACCTTGCGCGAAGGAAGCAGCGTCAGAGTGTCGACCCGCTGGAGATGAGCAGGGGCCGCAATGGAGATCCATGACGCGGTGTTCGGGTCATAGATTCCAGCGGATGCAAAAGAGCTTCCACTGCTGATACTTGCAACCACCAAGACATTCCCCGAGGCCATGAGCACGGCCGAGTAGTACGCATCCGGATTGGCGGAAGGCCCACTCGGAGACCAACTGCCTGTCGCGGGGTCATAGACGTCCATCAACTGGTCGTCCGAGGAGTTCACACCTCCAACCACCACGACTTTGCCCGAGTCCAATAGGATTGCAGAGTGTCCTGAGCGAGGTGTCGTGAGACTCCCAGAGGTAGACCAGCTCGCTGTCTCCGGGTCATAGAGCTCTACGGACATGAGTCGTTCGTCCCCGTCATAACCACCTGCAACCAACACTTTTCCGGAAGCAAGCAGGGTCGCGGTGTGACCGGAGCGCTCCTTCGCAAGGCTCCCGGTAAATGACCACGAACCAGACTCAGGATGATACAATTCCGCGGTTGCCTGGCTTGCGCTGTAGTGAGTTCCCCCAACGACAAGGACCTCACCCGAGGTCAACAGTGTCGCAGTGTGACGCGCGCGGCGAACAGCAAGGTTACCGGTTCGGGTCCAGACACCCGAGTCATACAACTCCACGGTCGCAAGATGGGTACTCCTATTGTCGCCACCCGCCACGAGCACCCGTCCCCCACGGAGCACGGTGGCCGAGTGACCTGCACGCCGCGCGGTCATGCTACCAACGACAGCCCATGTGCCGCCGCCAGGGTCGTACACATCCGCCACTCTGAGGTACTCCGAATTGAGCCCACGACCTCCGACGAGCAAGACCTTCCCCGAATGCAACAGGGTTGCAGTGTGATTGGTACGGTAGGTGTCGTTGCCGTCGATGGCTGTCCAGGTGTTGGTTTCAGGGTCGTAGACCTCATCCACCGGCGGGGACGTCCAACTCCTGGCAGTTCCCCCCGCCACCAGCACTTGTCCTGAAGGAAGAAGGGTCGCGGTGTGGCCGAGACGAGCCATGGAGAGGTTGCCAGCGAAGGACCAGGAGTCCGAAGCCGGGTCGTAAACCTCGGCCGTCGCAAGGGCAGAAGAATTTGCACTTGAACCACCCACTACCAAGACCTTTCCCGAAGCCAACAACGTTGCGGTATGATCCCTTCGAGGCACAGTGAGGCTTCCAGTCAGGGACCAACTGCCTCGATCGGGGTCAAAGACTTCAGCTGAAGAGCCACCACCAGCCCCCGCGACCACCAAAACCTTTCCCGAGGCCAGCACTGTAGCCGAATGGGCATAACGGGGTGTCGTAAGGTTCCCACTGGGAGTCCAGGTACCGAGTGCGGGGTCAAATATCTCCGAAATGTTGAGGTTTCCGTCGGCCCCGTAGCCGCCAGTCACCAGCACCTTTCCTGAAGCCAGGAGAGTTGACGTGTGGCCGAATCGATTCGCAAAGCCACTGACGACAGACCAGGTACCTGTCCAGGGATCATAGAGTTCCGCCGTCTCGACGGCATTGGTCACAACGACACCACCTGTCAACAATACCTTGCCAGAAGGGAGCAGTGTCGCCGCGTGCTCTTCGTGGTATCGCGCCAGACCGCCAGTGGCCGTCCAGCTCTCCGTATCTGGGTCGTAGACCTCCGCCGTCGTATTCGAAGACGAGCTTTCAGTCCTGCCACTCGTTACAAGTACGCGACCCGACGTCAGCAAAGTGGCGGTGTGGCGATCTCGTCCAGAGATCGCGAGGTACCCCGTGGGGGTCCACTTGGGACAGTCAGAGATGCCGCTGACCGAGAATGTGAAACGGGACACGAGGTCGAACGAATTGCTCACCGTCACGGTCAGCGCCGCGGTGACATCACGCGGAAGGCACGCGGGAGCCGTCCAGGCAATCTGGCTCGTGTTCGAGGCGTCCTGAGCCGCGCCAAAAGTGCCGACCGTTGCTGACCAGGCGAAGCGAAGCGCGGCGCCCTGCGGGTCCCTCGCCTCGACGTGGAAGGTCACCTGTCCACGCCCCTCGACATACAGCGATGCGGCAGGCGTCTCGATGAACGCTGGTGGCCGAGGCTCCCCTGCGGTGGGCACCCCAGCATCGGGAATGCCACCCGCGTCCCCGTCCCCGGGAGTCGCGCCTCCACATCGCTCCGGGTTGCGGACACAGAACTCACGCTGCTCCGAGTCGAAATCCGTACAGGCCACCAGGGGCGCCAGCAGCCCTCCCAGCATGACCATCCACCCCATGCGCCGGCTCATGGCCACCTCCCGGAAACGAAGGCAGACGTCCCATCCGTACTCATGGAAATCGCCTCATCCCGAGGCACGGTCTTCTGCCCCCAGAGATACGCTCCGGCGGACACCCCCAGACTCACGAGCCCGACTCCAGCCAGACAAAAGCTCACCGTCTGGAGGGTCTGTCCCCGCGAGGCGCTGCGCCTGGCGTCTTCGAGCGTGGCGAAGCCCGGTGCATCCTCACGAAGTCTGGACCTTTCGTTGCGCGACAACAGGAAAGCAACCCCGGCCCCTGCGAACAGGCCCCCACCGACGGCGGCCGGCAGCCACGTGCGCACACGCACCGCATGGTCGTCTACATCCCGCCCACTTGAGACCGCCGCCACTTCGACTGCCGACTGAGAAGGAACGTGGCTCTCGGCAGCACTCGTTTCGGCACCCGATGGGCGCTTCGCCTGTGCTCGAGCTGCTTCCCCCAGTTCACGCTCCACCTCCTGCCGGATGACCTCGAAGCGCTGCTCAACCTTGGGGGAGGCCACCACCGGGAGCTTCGCCTCGGGCCGCAGACGAAGGGCGGTCTTGAAGGCAGCATCAGACTGCTCGTGCTTTCCTGACTCCGCCTGGATGAGCCCCTCGTAGAGGGAAAGCAGGACTGCCTGCGCCTCGAGCTGAGCAAACGGTCTGGCCAGCGAGAGCTGCTCCAACGCCTGCTCATATTCGAGCGTTTCAAAGAGGCGTTGCGCGGCGAGCAGGTGCGTCCTGGCACGGTCCTGCTCCTCGGCATTGACGGCCAAGGGGAGCAGGGCGATGCATACCCACGACATCCCTGAAGAAAGCGACCGCCGCCACGCCCTCGCGAGCTGACGCGTCCGGCGTTGACGGCCCCAAAGACTGTCATTCGACATTTTCACGGGTAACCTCGGAGGGACTGGCAGGATTATCGTTCGTCTTGCCACTCCCCTCGAGGCCTCATGGGTCAGGGGATTGTGGAGCGTATGCCACCGGACAGCACACACAACACAAGGTCCGGGACAGGGTATTGCCCCGCTCCCCCGCAAAGACTGCGGGCGTAGCGAACGACTTCGAGTTGTTCGCTACGCCCCAAATACCTCCGGGGACGGCAACCTCCAGCAAGCCGCGACAGCTCAATCGAACTCGAGCGCGCGCTGGAAGTCAGCCGGGTTGGAGGCGGCGCCCTGGGCGGTCTCCAGGGTGATGAGCCCCTCGCGGTAGAGCTGTGTCAGGTGCTGGTCGAAGGACTGCATGCCGAACATGTCGCGGCCCTTCTCGATGACGTCCTTCAGCTCGTTGGCGCGGTCATCCCGGATGTACTGCTCCACCGTCTTCGTCTGCACCATGATTTCCAGCGCCACCGTGCGCCCCTTGCCGCTGGCCCGGGGCAGGAGCCGCTGGGACACCGTCGCCTTCAGACAATCCGCCAGGCGCATGCGCACCATCGTCTGCTCCTCGGCGGGGAACACGGACACCAATCGGTTGATGGTGCGCGAGGCATCCGTCGTGTGCACCGTGGAGAGCACCAGGTGGCCCGTCTCCGCCGCCTTGAGCGCGATGTCGATGGTCTCCGTGTCCCGCATCTCCCCCACCAGGATGACGTCCGGGTCCTGGCGCAGCGCCCCTCTCAGCGCCACCGCGAAGCTCGTCGTGTCCGAGCCAATCTCGCGCTGGGAGATGGACGACTTGATGTTCTTGTAGATGAACTCGATGGGGTCCTCGATGGTGAGGACGTGCAGGTTCTCCGTGCGATTGATGTGGTCAATCATGGACGCCAACGTGGAACTCTTCCCGGAGCCCGTCGCGCCCGTCACCAACACCAACCCTCGCTCGTTGCTCGCAATCGTCTTGAGCACCTGCGGCAGACCCAGCCCGTCGATGGTAGGGATTTCATCCGGGATGATGCGCAGGATGCACGCCAGCGAGCCCCGCTGACGGTAGATGTTCACCCGGAAGCGCGCGACCCCCGGCAGGCTGTAGGACGCGTCGCACTCCTGAAGCGTGTCCAACTGCTTCTTGATGGAGGGGTCCGTGATGACGTGGAACGCCACCTGCTTGGTGTGGTCCGCCTGGAGCTTGTCCATCTTCAGGGGGCGCAATGCGCCGTTCACCCGGTAGATGGGCGGGTCACCCGGGCGGAAGTGGATGTCCGATGCGCCATTCTGCACACCCACCGAGAGCAGCTTGTTCAGCGTTGCCAGGTCCAGGAGACAGCCTCACTTCAACGAGGAGAACCCGGGATTCTAGGGCAACGCCTCTCACCTGCCCACGGAGTGGGTAATGACCTCGCAGCCCCTGGGTTGAGAGAACCCCGGCCCCACGTGTCACTCGGCCGCGAGGACCTCGGCGGGAATGGGCGCGAGCGGCACCATGGCGAACCGCTGCGCGGTGTTGCCTGTCATCAGCCCCTTGGAGAGCGTGGACATCTGACCGGCGATGCGCCTCCAGCGGCCTTCCTCGACGAGGAACTCGCCTCGCGCCACGTAGGACATCTCCATCATCCCAGGCATCGACTTCGACGGGTCGGAGTGCTCGAACTTGCCGTCGTGCCGCTCCGCGAGCGTGAAGTCGATGACGGCCACCGTGCGCCCCTCCGCCTCGCGCTCCAGCGCCACCAGTTCCACGCGGTTGAGGACTTCATGCTCGCCCTGCCACCGGCCGCCCATCTTCAGGAGGTCCGCGCTGTGGGTCCACACCTCCCCCACGGAGACCGGCTTCGTCGGCAGCTCCACCATGAACGCCAGCAGGTTGCGCTGCTCTCGCTTGAGGTCGCTGGTCACCAACCCCGAGGGCGTCAGGCTCCCACGCAACTGCACCGTGCCCTCCATGGACTTCATCGCCTTGGCCATCGACTGGTCCTGCTTCGACGGGCGCCTGGCCTTGGGCATGTCCATCCGCGTCACCACCACCTTGGCGGCCACGTCACCCGAGGGCTTCGGCGTGAGCACCAGTACCATCTCGGCCTGCGTGGGCTGCTGAATCGTGAAGAGCTGCCGACGCTTGCCCACTGAGACGCCCTGCGACTTGAGGCTGGAGAGGTCCACGCGCATCCGGCCGCCCTGGGGGTCCGTGTCCTCCGTCGTGTACGCGTAGCCCAACGACTCCGGCGGCACCTTCCACCGGAGCGTCACCGGAGCGGAGCTCGCCGCCCCCGTCGCGGCGGGAGGCGCCGCGCCCAGCAGGAAGGCGGACGACAGCGAGAGCAGCAGCACGACGGGAAGCGCGGGGCGGCGGGGCATGGCCACATCATCAAGGGCCCACCCCTTCGCGCGAAAGCCCCACCGCGCTGAACCCACACACCCTCACGGTGTCTTGAATCGAGCACCCCTCCCCTCCCCCTGGCTGGCGCGGGGTGCTTCCCACGGGCACCCTGGCGCGCCTGGCTGCGTGATGCACCAACGCACCAGCGTCCGCACACGACGCGGGTGGATGCGGGCCCGGTGGGGCTCGTTCCTCTTTCCGGGAGGTTGCAGCCACTCCTGGACCGAGGCCCTCGCCTTGCACGGGCAGCGTCGCAGTCGTCCCCTCTTACCCCTGGGTCGTCCATGAGCGTCTCTCACACTCTCCTGCGTCAGCTGACGGTGGGCGGTGTCCTCGCCGGAGCCGTCATCGTCGCCTGTGCCACCACGTCGCCCTCGTCCTCTCCGGTGGGCTCGACGGACACTCCGTCCGCCCAGGCACTCCCGCCGGGGTGCAACCCGGACCCCACCTGTCCCGGCTCCACGTGCGCCACGGCCATCACCCCCGCGCAGTCGGTGGTGCCTGTGGATGCGTGCCCTCGCTTCGGCGAGTTCCAATCCGACGTGGACGTCTACTCGTGGAACACCTTCATCGCGCTCAACTGGCCGGCGACGACGTCCGCGTGCGCGCCCAACACCCAGGTCAGCATCCTCACGGGACAGGGGCCGACCGTCTGGGAGACCTACCCGGAGGACACCGACATCTTCGTGCCGCCCGGGAGCAAGCCCGGCGCCTGGTGCACGTTCAACACGCCGGCGGCCCTGGAGACGAAGCTGCGGCGGCTGACGAAGCTGACCGAGGCCGGCCGCCTCGAGGCCGTCAACGCGAACGTGGACAAGCTGCTCGTGAGTGACTCCAAGGCGTCCGCCATCGTCATCGAGAGGTTCCCCGACATCAAGCAGGCCGTCGGCGGACCCCTGACGGACCAGAACGGCCGGTTCGTGCGCTACGAGAAGCGACTGAACCAGGACGAGTACAACTACCTCATCACCAACAACCTCTGGAACGCGGCGGGTCAGACGAGCGCCACCATCTCCTTCCCCACCGGTCCCACCCAGAACCCCGGGCCCTGCAATGGCAAACCCTGCGGTCCAGTGGGCGCCATGGAGGTCAAGGCGGCGTGGAAGGTGTTGTCCGCGCAGGAGGTCGCCGGAAAGCGCTTCTACATGCGCAAGGCGTGGGTCCTCAACGACGAGTCGGGCGCCCCGAGTCCCGGAGCCAACCCCGTCACCGTGGGACTGGTGGGACTGCACATCATCCACAAGACGGCCAGCCAGGCGAAGTGGTTCTGGTCCACCTTCGAGCAGGTGGACAACACGACGTCGTCCTTCTTCAACCCGCACTGCACGACGAACTGCCAGCCCAACCAGCAGACGGCGACCCAGCCGTACACGGAGCTCGCTCCGGACGGCGGGCCGCTCAACGCGCCGGTGCAGGTGACTCGCACCACGCCCATCCAGGCCGACCCCAGCCTGAATGCGTATTACCGGGGGCTGCTCAAGGGTTCCGTCTGGGCCAACTACCAGCTCATCAGCACCCAGTGGGCCACGGGTGGAGCGCCCCAGGGAACGCCGCCAGTGCTCGCCAACACGACGATGGAGACCTTCATCCAGCCGACCGCGTCCTGCATGGGCTGCCACTCCAACGCCCCCAAGGCGAGCGGCAGTGGGACGGCGGACTTCAGCTTCCTGATGCTCGAGGCGCAGTAGGCCTGCCCGCGGCATTGACAACCACCCCTCGCGACCGAACCCTTCCAGCGAAGCCAACGCCAGGGGACCGATGAACGACGAGGCGAGCAACGCCTCGCCTCTCCACTCCGAGCAGGAGGGCCGCCACGCATGGACACGGCAGACGAGGCGGCCTTCATCTCCACCGGACACCTCCCCTCTTCGGAGCGGGTCGGGGAGCTGGTCATCGAGGCGCACCGACGCCATCGAGAGAACACGGAGGGAGCGTGCTCCCAGGTCTACCCCGCGCTGGCGAGGGTGGACCCCCGCCTCTTCGGCGTGTGCATCGCCGGCATCAACGGCAGCAGCCACGGAGCTGGCGACGTGGACCACCCGTTCACCCTCATGAGCGTGTCCAAGCCGTTCGTCTTCGCCCTCGTCTGCCAGGCGCTGGGCCCGGAGGTGGCGCGGCGCAAGCTGGGGGTCAATGCCACCGGCCTGCCGTTCAACTCGGCCATGGCGATAGACCAGAGCCCGGACGGGCGCACCAACCCCATGGTGAACTCAGGAGCGCTCGCGACGACAAGCCTGGTGCCGGGCACCAACCCCGAGGCCCGGTGGCGGTTCATCCACGAGGGGTTGTCACGCTTCGCCGGCAGGCCCCTCGTGCTCGACGAGGAGGTGTATGTCTCCGCGACGAAGACGCACCACCGCAACCAGGGGCTCGCCTGGCTGCTGCACGGCTTGGGCCGCCTGGAGACAGAGCCCTCCCTCACGACGGAGCTCTACACGCGTCAGTGCTCGCTCGCGGTGACCGCCAGGGACCTCGCGGTGATGGGGGCCACGCTCGCGGACGGAGGCGTCAACCCGGTGACCCGGACCCGGGTGGTCGACGCGGAGGTCTGCCACCACGCGCTCGCGGTGATGGCCACGGCGGGGATGTATGAGACCTCGGGAGACTGGCTCTATGACGTGGGCACTCCCGGCAAGAGTGGCATTGGCGGCGGAATCGTCACCGTCGCGCCGGGCAAGGGTGGGTTGGGCACGTTCGCCCCACGGCTCGACGCCGCGGGCAACAGCGTCCAGGGGCAGCTCGCCGCGCGCTTCCTGTCACAGCGGCTCGGCTTGAGCCTGTTCAGGTCGAGCCCCGACGCCTGAGGCCGGCCGCTGTCTGGCGGCCAGTCGACGAGGGGCTCGTCTTCGACAGCGGGCATGACCGCGCCGGATATCGCGTGACTACATTTTCGCGAGTTCGACAGTCAGCGCCGCGCTGGCACAGCGCCCGAGGACAGAGCCATGACGATGACGTTTCCAACGTACCATGCGGAAGCAGTGTCTGACTTCCATCCCGCGCCTTCCGTGGATGAGCTCGAGGCCACCACGCTCCAGGTCTCACGAGCCCTGCCCAAAGAGGCGGGCGTCCTAGCACTACTGCATCAGGGGTAGGCCGAAGAGGGAATGGGCGACGGAGGGCTGGGCGGGCAGGCCCTCATTGCATTGGCCGCCATCGGCCCCACTCATGAATGGGGTATGGACTCCTTCATGAAC
>NZ_VIFM01000016.1 GCF_006636215.1 Myxococcus llanfairpwllgwyngyllgogerychwyrndrobwllllantysiliogogogochensis
GTCCAAGAGGGCGGCTCCCCGCGCAGCCGCGTCCCCCTCCAAGGGGTCGGCGCCCCGCGCCACCACGTCCCCGTCCAAGGGGTCGGCGCCCCGCGCCACCGCGTCCCCGTCCAAAGGGTCGGCTCCCCGCGCCACCGCGTCCCCAGCCAAGGGGTCGGCTCCCGTCGCCCCGGCGACCCCGCTCCCGCCTGGCGCCCCGTTCACCTGGCGCTCGGAGAGCAACGAGCCCTCGCCCACCCGGCTGCATGCGGTGAATGACCGGCTCAGCGCGGACACCGCGCTCAAGCGGGTCCGGAATGGCGAGTTCCTGCTGTACTCGGGCGACTTCCACAACGCGAAGCAGCTCCTGGGCGCGCTGGGTCGGAGGCTCGAGCGGGCGTCGAACGCGCGCTCACCCCTGGAAGCCTTCCGGGCCGAGCGTCGCGCACGGCAGCTGGAGCACGAGACGCTGTCGCGCATCGTCGTGTCGCTCGACCGCGACTACCGGCTCGCGCTCGCGCGGGCCCCCGACGTGGCCCAGGCGTGCCGACAGGTCTGGGGTGAGCCGGAGACGGAGTTCACCGTCGTTCCCCTCAAGCAGCTGCTCGGCATGCTCGGAGCGACGGAGTGGCGGCGAAAGGGCCTGGCGGTGCCCGGCCTCACGGGCCTCATCCATCCGCACTACGGCGTGTACCTGCCCACGCGCACCGACTACGTGGAGCTGCTGCTCTGGCTGCCCCTCCTGAAGGGCCAGCGCGTATTCGACGTGGGCACGGGGACGGGCGTGCTCTCGTTCCTGCTCCTCCAGCGGGGCGCCGCGTCCGTGCAGGCGACGGACTGCGACTCTCGCGCGGTGGCCTGCGCCCGGGAGAACGCGGAGCAGTTGGGACTGAGCAAGTCCTTCCAGGTGGCCGAGGCCGACCTCTTCCCCGAGGGGAAGGCGGACCTCGTGGTCTGCAACCCGCCGTGGATTCCCGAGCCGCCGAAGAACCGGGTGGACCGCGCGGTGTTCGACGAGGACAGCCAGTTCCTGCGGCGCTTCCTCGAAGGACTCCCCGCCGCGCTCACGCCGGGAGGCGAGGGGCTGCTGATTCTGTCGGACCTGGCGGTGCTGCTCGGCCTGCGTCCGTCCGGATGGCTCCAGGAGCAGTTCACCCGGTGCGGCCTGACGGTGAAGTCGAGCCGCTCGACGGTGGCACGGCACTCCAAGGCCCAGGACACCTCGGACCCGTTGCACATGGCG
Source organism: Myxococcus llanfairpwllgwyngyllgogerychwyrndrobwllllantysiliogogogochensis (assembly GCF_006636215.1). Classification (GTDB taxonomy): domain Bacteria; phylum Myxococcota; class Myxococcia; order Myxococcales; family Myxococcaceae; genus Myxococcus; species Myxococcus llanfairpwllgwyngyllgogerychwyrndrobwllllantysiliogogogochensis. Next base: position 1,223 of record NZ_VIFM01000016.1, read on the forward strand.
CGCTCACGCGAGACGACCACGCTCTACTGCCTCACGGCGGTGGCGCCGTAATCCAGCGGGGGAGCGGTGGCGCCTGACTACGAGGCGCTCCGCCCCGGGTCCGCGCGCTCCAGCGTCAGCACCGCCGACGTGAGCCGAGGCTGGTCCAGCTCACGCGCGAGAATCGCCAGACAGAGCTCGGCGTCTCCCAGGGAGGCGTCGGGCCTGTCGCCAAGCCCCTGGAGTCGAGCCTGAAGCTGCTCCAGCGAGAAGCCCCGGCGCTGGATGTCCGCGAGCATGCCCTGGCGGAGCGTCTCCAATATCCTCCCCTCGTTCGCCAGCTCGAACACCAGCTCCTCCAGACTCACGCTGACAGGCATCCACGCCTCGTCGGGAGCCCTCGCACCGTAGAGACCTTGCGCCACGTTCGCGTCGGACATCGTGACGCGTGAGCCATCGCGCTCCAGGCCCAGGGCGGACTGGTCCCAGACGATGGCGCCCGCGGAGGAGCGCTCGCCATCGACGAGCAGGGTCTCCACCGCGGTGAACCAACTCGCGACCTGCCAGAAATGGTCGAAGGTCCCCTCCGTCCAGGACCGGCCTCCGATGCGGACCTCCAAACCGAACCGCAGACGACAGCAATTGAAGTTCGGCGTGTCGAGGCAGAGCTGCACCAGCTCGCGCTCCTTCCCGAGGAGCGAGGCGCCCTCCATCACGAACGACTCGCTCGCATCCTCGCCGAACGCGCTCGCCCGGTTGGGCACGGTGAGGAGTCCTTCCGGCACCGCGACGCGGCCCTTGGAGCCATGTGCCCGCGCTCCGGGCGGCCCCACCTGCTCTTCATGGAACAAGGGAGCGGCGACGAGCAGCGTCGCCAACAACTGCGTGGCTTCTCTCGGGGGCGCGCTCACGTGACGTCCGGGCCTGCCATCAGGAAGGGAGGCTCGACTTCACTCGATATCCACGACGCACGCACCCACCTCCAGCAGGAGCGGCTCCCGCGCGGAGACCCGACAGCGCTCACCGGGCGTCGACAACTGCTTCGCGCCGACCGTCGTCACGCCCTCCACCGCTTCGACGTAGAAGCAGGGGTGGTGCCCCCCGCCGACCGTCACCTTGACCTGGTGCTCGGCCACACCCTCCTGGTCCACGACGATGACGTTGGTCGCCGCCCGTCCGACGGTGAGCGGACTGGACCAGACCTCGTGCCGTCCACCGAGCAGCAGCTTGGAGAGGACCTCGCCCTGCTTCGAGCGAACGGTCACCTTCATCCGGTATTGCTCCACGCGCCAGTACACCAGGGACGTGCTGAACGGCTTCACGTCCCCCCAGGCCAGCGTGCCCGTCTCGGGGTCCACGCGGACGGTCTGAAAGTTCTCCGGCGAGCGCAGCCAGTCGCGCGTCTCCTCGGTGAGGTCGGGAACGCGCGCGGGCTCCCAGTCGAAGAGGCACGGCTTGAGGCTCGCCTCGCCCTCGTGCCCGTCGCTGAAGCGCACGCGGACGACGAAGGGAGCGACACAGCGGGCATCGAGAATCACTGCGGCCATGCTCGGACCTCGCCCTGTCAGGGGGTCCTCCACCTTGCGGCGCGCGTGTCTCATTTTCAAGAGCGGGGGGTGGGCCCGCCCCGACCCGACGGCCCGGGTGAGTCCTTCGCGCCCTGGCGCAGCTCGAAGCTGAACGTGGCGCCCTGGCCCGGCTCGCTCTCGACCGAAATCCTCCCGCCATGCTCCAGGATGAGCTGCTTGGAGATGTAGAGGCCCAGCCCCAGACCGCTGGACTCGCTCGCGGAAGTCGCGCGCTCGAAGCGGACGAAGATTCGCTCGTGATGCTCGGGAGGGATGCCACGGCCTTCATCCCGGAGGCTGAACTTCACCCAGCCCTCCCGCGACTCGAGCTTCGCGTGCACCGGCTTGCCGGGCGCGTACTTGATGGCGTTGGTGATGAAGTTCGTCAGCACCTGTTCGATTCGCGCGGCATCCAGACGGACGACAAGGCCGTCCGCCACCTGCTGCTCGAGCTGGATTCCAGCGGCCTCGAACTGGGGCGTGAAACGACCCAGCACCTCCCGCACCAGGTCGGAGAGGTTCGTCTCCTCGGGTATCACCGTCAGCTTGCCCGTGCTGATGCGCGACACGTCGAGCATGTCATTGACCAGGCGCCCCAGCCGGTCCACCTGGATGAGCGTGGTGTCGAGCAGCTTCTCGAAGCGCGCGGGCGGAAACGCCGCGAGGCCCTGGTTCGCGAAGAGCCGCTTGCTCATCTGTGCCTGCAGCTTGAGCGTGGTCAGCGGCGTATTGAGTTCATGCGAGGCGACCCCGAGGAACGTGTCCCGCGAGACGATGGCCGCGCGGAGGTTCTCCGCGAGCTGCTCAATCTCCTTCTGCTCGTTGACCTGGTCGGTCACCTCGTAGATGACCACCAGGATGCCGTCGATGCGCCCGGCCGGGTCGCGCTTCGCCTGGTAGGTGAAGTTGATGAACAGCTCCCGCTCGGCCCCGTCGGACTGGACCATGGACGCGCGCAGCTTCGTGCCATGGAAGCTCTTGCCCGTCTGATAGACGCCGTCGAGAATCTCGTGGAACCCCTGCCCCTCCAGCTCCGGCAGCGCTTCCCGGACGGGCAGGTGCAAGAGGTCCGTGGCCGGGCGCCCTCCGAACAGCATGGACATGTAGGGGGCGTTCACGAAGGTGTAGACGTGGCGCGGCCCGCTGAGGATGGCGATGCCCAGCGGGGCTTGCAGCAGGAAGCTCTGGAGTTCCTGACGCGCGAGCTGGCCCTCCTCCTCCGCCCACTTGCGCTCGCTGATGTCGAGCGCCGTCCCGATGAACCGGGTCGCCCTTCCCTCCGCGTCGAAGGAGACCTGACCTCGCGCTTCGACCCAGCGAGGCCGCTCACCCGAGCTCCCTCTCATCCTGTGCTCCCGCAGGTAATGCCCCTTCGCCTCCCCCGCGAGCGCGGCGGCGATGCTCGCGCGCACGGATTCCACGTCATCGGGATGGATGCGTTCGAGGAACTGGGGGAGGCCGTACTCCGTCTGCTCCAGCAGCCCGAAGAGTTCGGCCATCCGAGCATCCGCCGTCAGCCCCCCGGTGGCGACCTCCAGCTCCCAGGTGCCGGCCCCGGAGGCCTCCACGACCCGACGCAGGCGGTCCTCGCTGCGCCTCAGGGCCTGCTCGCTGAAGATGCGCCCGGTGGTCTCCGTGCAGACCACCAGCGTGCCTTGAATCTTCCCGGACTCGTCGAAGACCGGGGAGTAGCCATAGGTCCAGTAGACGTCCTCGATGCGGCCGTTGCGGAAGATGGGGACGAGCTGGTCCTCGTTCCAGCTGGCCTTCCCCTCGCGCATCACGTCTTCGATTTGCGGTCCGATGATGGGCCAGATTTCAGGCCACGTCTCCCGACCCGGCCGCCCGAGGGCCGCGGGGTGCTTGCCCTTGCCGAAGCTGGGCACATAGGCGTCGTTGTAGAACTGGATGAGCTGGGGGCCCCACCAGAGGAACATGGGGTGGCGCGAGTGGAGCAGGGTCTGGACGGTGGTCCGCAGCGAGCCGGGCCAGCGCTCCACGGGGCCCACGGGAGTCGAGGCCCAGTCCATCGCGCGCATCCGGGCAGCCATCTCCCCGGTCCCGCTGAACAGCTCCTCCGCATTCACGTGGTCGCGCTCCCCGGTCGTGCCGCGGGAGCGGAGTTCTAGAGCATCGCTCCCTCGCATGAAACAACTCCGCGACGCCGGGCGAGCCCATTCGGACAGCCAGTCCTTTTTACAGCCGCATCCTCGACATCGCGTGCTCACGGAGGCACCGCTCGCAGGCCAGGACACTCCCGCGGGCCCTGAACCTCCTATCAGCGGATGAGGCCTTCGGCGCCCGGCGCACCCTCTCTCACGAGCGTCCACGCGCTGAGGGGGTTATCACCGGGGTCAGGTGGCGAGGCGCACGCCTTGCCGTCCCCCTACCAACCGGAGTGACAGATGAAGATTGGAATCATCGGCGCGGGCCATATCGGCGCGGCACTGGCGAGGAAGTGGGTGAAGCTGGGTCACGAGGTCGTCATCGCGAACTCGCGCGGACCGGACTCGCTCCGCGCGCTCGCGGCCGAGATTGGAGCCACCCCCGTCACCGTCGAACAGGCCGCTCGCGGGGGCGAGGTCGTGGTCGTCACCATCCCCCAGCGCGCGGTGGAGGACCTGCCGAAGAATCTCTTCGCGGGCGTCCCCTCGGACGTGGTCGTCATCGACACCGGCAACTACTACCCGAGCCGCGACGGCGGCATCTCCGCGCTGACGGGCGGACAGATTGAGAGCGAGTGGGTCAGCGGCCTGCTCGGGCGGCCGGTCGTCAAGGTGTTCAACAACATCTACTCCCAATCCCTGGCGGAGAAGGGCACGCCGAAGGGGACTCCCGGGCGTATCGCGCTCCCCGTCGCGGGCGACCCGCCCGACGCGCGAGCGAAGGTCCTCCGGCTCGTCGACGAACTCGGGTTCGACCCGGTCGATGTGGGCGGCCTCGAGGAGTCGTGGCGCCAGCAGCCGGGGACGCCCTGCTACACCCGGGACCTCGACGCGCGGAGCCTGAAGGAAGCGCTCGCGTCGGCGGACCGGAGCCGCATCCCCGAGTACCGCAAGGCCGCGGATGACGCGGCGAAGGCGTTCTTCGAGGCGCAGAAGAAGGGCTGACCGCGTCGGCAGGCGGGGTGGCGCGGCCCCAGGTTGGGACGCGTCCCCCGGTGCACTCAGAGCGGCGAGACGTCGCTTGCGGATGCGGGCGCTGGCGCGGGTGCGGGCGCCGCCTCGTCCTGGCTCACCTGGGAGTTGAGCACCCAGCTCAACGAGTAGCGCGAGCCGAGCAGCCGGTAGGTGGCGCGTTTGCCGCAACCCGTGACACCCGCAGTGTGCTTGTCGAGCCGCGTCGACTCGAGCTGCGCGCGTGCACAGCCCAGGTCGAACTCCGCGCGAGCCTTCACGTCGGGAACCCAGGAGCACTGCCCCATCACACAGCGCAGCTCATAGGTGCCGGAGGTACCGCAGCCGCTCAGCTGGTACTGATTCTCGCCGAGATAGGTGGGCGTCAGCTCCTCGGAGCACTTGAGGTCCTCGGCGGCGATCTTCTCCAGATTCGCATAACGATTGGAGTTGATGGACGGCCCCATCGGAGCGCCACACCCAATCCAGTCATCAGCCCGAGCGAGAGGTTCATGGACAGACTTCTAGCATGTCCATGGTGTCTGCTTCAGCCTCCCGCTCGCGGCTCGGGAGGGCGCCACTGATTGCGGCTCACCGCGGACCGCGCCTCAGGCTGCCTGCTGCGAGCGCGCCTGGTATTCCTTCATGGCCCTGCTGCGCCCCAGGTAGTGCTCGAAGGCACGCAGCAGCGCGTCCGGGTCCTTCAGCTTGCTCAAGCAGATGGAGCGCTTCTCCTTGGAGCGGCCCTCGCCCGCGAGCTGCAGGTCCAGGTACTTCTTGAACATGCGGTCCGCGGTGCTCGCGTTCGTCACGTGCTCGAGCAGCACGGGCTCCTCCCACTCCGTGTAGCTCACCTGCGCGAAGTCCAGCTGCGCGTCCACTCCGACGTCCTTGCCCTCGAAGGTCAGCGGCGGGAAGTGCCGCTCCACGTGCTCGCGCTCCGCCTCGTTGGACGGCACGTAGCGGTAGGCGAGCACCATGTCGTGTGCCTGGGAGAAGCGCGCCTCGTACGCGCCCCACAGCCGCGCCTCGATGGCGTCCACGTCCTCGATGGTGGTCACCCAGGAGAACGTCACCGGCTCGAGCAGCACCTGCGCCATGTCCGCCGGCGCCAGCCGCGCGTTCACGTTCTCCAGCCGCGCGGAGAGCGGCGGGTGGGAGTCGAACGGATGCGGCGTCACCGTCCCGTGCAGGTCGCCATGCACGGCGTCGGACTGCGCGTACTCCGCGAAGCCGAGGGCGACCCGCCGGGCGATGGCCACGGACTGCTGCCGCTCGTCGCGGGAGAAGAGGTCCGACTCCACGCGCTCACGAAAGCCCGCGTACGCGCCCACCTTCACCAGCGAGCGGGCGATGTCCCGACCCGAGGTGATGCCCGCGGCGAGGCGATCCGCGGCGAGTTCGCTCGCGCGCCGGCTGCGGCCCAGCGACAGCTCGAAGAGCCCGCGATAGGCCACCATGAAGTGGTAGATGGGCCGCGTCAGTCCGCCCTCGTGCAGCGTCTGGAGGTACTGGCCGAAGTGCGCGAGCATCGGCGCGAGCCGCTTGCCGTGCCCCGTGTCTCCGCCCAGCAGGTGCCCCATCTCGTGCGCGAGCACCGCGTCGGCCTCCGACTGCTCCATGAGGCGCAGCAGGGACAGACTCACGTAGAGCGTCCTGCCCGAGAGCGTCCGGTCCCCGACGCGCACGTCGCCCTCGGTGACGAAGAAGTTGGCGTCGATGCCCGCGAGGATGTTGTTGGGGGGAGGCGTCTGGAGCCGCGCGCACAGCTTGCGCACGTGCGCCCAGAGCTCCGGCGCCTTCGACTCCTCGAGCACCTCCGCCTCCACCTCGAAGTCCATGGGCGGACGACGGAAGATGGCGACCACCACCATGAAGATGGCCATGGCGGCCAGCGCGCCCACCACCAGGATGAGCTTGGGCGAGTAGCGGTTGAACCAGAGCGCCGTCACCCAATAGGACAGCCACACGGCCAGGCCGCCCTGGCCTATCGCCTGGAGCGCCCCGGTGACGCGCAGCACGTTCCAGCCGATGACGAAGCTGCCGTACTGGAAGGGGCGCGAGACGAACGCGGCCAGACCACACAACAGGGCAATCACCGTGGTGGCGAGCCCGAGTGCCAGCAAGCCCAGCGCCAGGCTGTGCATCCAGTCGAACTGCTGCACGTCCTTGCACACCCCGCCGAGGTTGCTCCGGAAGTTCGCCAGCTCCGCATCCGTGCTGAGGCAGGCCGCGGAGGCCGGAACGGCGCGGAAGAAGGCCAGGGTCTCCTGCCGCTGCTGCTCGTCGAGTTGGGTGTCCTGGGCAACCTGCTGCTCGATGGACGAGAGCACGTCCCCGTCCACGCTGGAGGTGGCGTGGCCGGTGAACCACAGACCAAAGAGTGGGAGGGCAAAGAGCCAGAGGGCGGGCAGCACATAGCCGCGCAGGAAGCCGGGAGCGGTTGTCGTAGGGCGCATGATTTCGGTGCCGGGAATCTTACGCATGGGCGGGTGTCCTCTCACCAGCCCCCTGGCGCACGTCTCCGTTCCCAAGAGTCTGGAACTCCCGCCATGCCAGGACCGCACACCGATGCCCGACACAGCCGTGCACCGCGCTACGAGCGCTGCCGCATCATCACCACCTTGGGGTACGCGATGAAGAACCCCATGCGCTCCATGTTCCGCTGAGACGCGCTGGCCGGCAGGGTGCTGCTCGCCGCCAACGTACACCCCTGGCGAAGGGCCCACGCCAGTCGCGCGGCAATCAACTCCTGCTGCAGCCCCCTGCCACGGAAGCGCTCGCGCACCCCCGTCCCGGACAGCGTCGCCACGCCGTCATGCAGGGCCACGGTGCCGCCGCCCGCGGGCTCTCCGTCCACCAGCGCGAGGAAGCAGGTGGTGCCCGACATCGACGCCGTGCCCAACATGAGCGAGGCCTCCGCGTCCGACACCTCCTCGCGTCCGAGAAAGCCCTGGGCCACCGTGCGCGAGAAGACCTCCGCCTCGCCAGGGCGAAGGGGACGAACCTCCGCGACCGTCGGCGGCGTGGGACTTCCCGGCAACTCGCGCACGAGCACCTGCTGGAACTCGCCCACCTGGTAGCCCCGCTGCGCCAGCCCCTGGGCCAGCGTGTGATGGGCGAAGGGCAGCAGGTCTATCTGGAGCACGCCGCCGCCCTGGCCCAGATGGGACTCCACCCGGTCCAGGTCCTCGACGCTGACGGGCCCTTCCAAGCCCAGCGCGAGCGCCTGCGTGAGGGGCGAGTCCGGGCCGTTGAAGAGGGCCAGGCCCCCCGCGACTTCAAGGACACCGGAGGGCGGCGTGGCACCGCGATTCTGCGCGGCCTGGGCCAGCTCCAGGCGTCGGGCGAGCAAGGGGTCCACGACCAGGCGTGACGGCGAAGAAGAGGGCTGCATGGCGCGCACCCTCATCCACGACGGACGGCGGCGTCTACCGGCTTCCGACGCCGCTTGTCACAATCGTGCGCTGCTTCACGCCCGCCGCTCGCGGCGAAAGCGCGCGGGCGTGGCGCCATGGCGGGCACGGAACAGCGCCGTGAAGTGACTCTGGCTGCAGAAGCCGGTGGCCTGCGCCACGTCCCCCAGTGGAAGCGCGCTGGTGACGAGCAGCTCCCGGGCCCGCTCCAGTCTCCGCGTCAGGACGAAGCGGTGCGGTGTGCTCCCCGTCGCCCGCTTGAAGCTCCGAGCGAAGTGCGACGGGCTCAGCCCCACCACCCCCGCCAGCGCCTCCAGTCCCAGCGGGCCGTCCAGGTTCGCCTCCACGAAGTCGGTGACGCGACGAAGCTGCCAGGTCGCGAGGCCCACCGCCTGGAGGCTCGCGCGCCGCCGCTGCCCATCCAGCCGCAACAGCCGCAGCCCCACCACCGTGGCCAGCGCCTCCATCTCCAGCCGGGCGGGTGGCAGGCCGTCACGCAGCGCCTCGCCGCTGGCGCGCAGCAGCTCCCTCAGCACCGGGTCTCTCTGACACGCGGACGGAATGGACCGCAGTCCGCGCCCCGCGCCGGACTCCCCGCTGAGCACGGCGAGCCGCTCCGGGTGCAGGAAGAAGGACACCACCTGGGCGCCTTCCGCCCACGCGAAGGAATGGGGCTGCTCGGGGCTGACGACGCCCACCTCCTCGCAGGTCACGCGAAGGTCCACCGGACGCCCGGCGGGCCGCCACCGTCCCTGGAGGGACTGGCGGACCAGCGGCATGAGCAGCTGCGACTCCGGATGATGGTGCTCCGCAGTGCACACTTGTTGATGCTGGTAGAGGGCCACGCCCACGCCCTCCCAGGCCACCGAGGCCAGGGGTTCCATCCGTCTCGCAGGTCCTGTCACGTGGCGCTCCAGCTCGGGTCGGCTTCCAGGGCGACGCCAGCGTATGTCCAGATTCATGAACATCGCAGCGCCAGCCGAGCGGGACCTCCCACGGGCCGCGAATGAGTTCAACGCGGAACGTCGTGTTCGCACGGCACCTTCGCTTCCGTGCTACGCAACGCAATCCTCGCCTCACCGTTCGCCGCTCCAATCCCTCCCCCGCCCCACTCGTGAACTCGCGCATCCCTGGCCCTGGAATCGACCCTGCACCTCCCCGCGCGGTGGACCCGGCCCGCGTGTGGATGGTCGATGACAGCGCCATGCAGATGGAGCGGGCTCGCGCGCTCCTGTCGAAGCACCACGCGGTCGAGACCTTCCGCGACGCGGAGACGATGCTCGAGCGGCTCACCCAGGGGCCGCCTCCCGACGTGCTCCTGCTGGACTGGCAGTTGCCGGGCGTCTCGGGCCTGGATGCATGCCGCTACGTGCGCGAGCACTACGATGACGTCTCGCTGCCCATCCTGATTCTCTCCGCGCGCGGAGCCCACGCGGACTTCACGGAGGGCCTGCGGGCCGGGGCCAGCGACTACGTCGCCAAGCCCTATGACGACGCGGAGCTGCTCGCGCGCGTGGGCAGCCTCCTGCGCATCCGGGCCCAGGGGCAGCAGTTGCGCGAGCGCGAGGCGTACCTGGCGACGACGCTCTCCAGCATCGGAGACGCCGTCATCACCACGGACCGGGCCGGGCGCATCACCTTCCTCAACCCCGTGGCCGAGCGGGTCACCGGCTGGCATGACTCGGACGCGCGCCAGCGTCCCGTGTCGGAGGTCTTCCGCCTCATCGACGCGGGCACGCGGGCCCCGGTGGAGGACCCCGTGGGCCGCGTGCTCACGCTTGGCACGCCCCAGGGGCTCATCGGGGCCACGCTGCTGTCGCGCAAGGACGGCTCCGAAGTCCCCATCGAGGACAGCGCCGCCCCCATCCGCGTGGGCGCGAGCGACCTGACCGGCGCCGTGCTCGTCTTCCGCGACGTCACCGAGCAGACGCGCGTGAGGCGACACAGCGAAGCCCTGGACGCGAAGATTCGCGCCAGCGAGGCCGAGCTGCGCGTGCTGCTCGACGCCATCCCCGTCCTCGTCTCGTATGTCGCACCGGACGAGACCTACGGCCGGGTCAACAAGGCCTATGAGGAGTGGTTCGGGATTGAGCAGGACAGCCTCCGGGGAAGGTCCATCCGGGAGGTCATCGGGGAGGCGGCGTACGCCGTGCTCGGCCCGTACGTGAAGCGAGGCCTCGCGGGCGAGAGCTTCTCGTTCGAGCAGCACGACGTCCCCTACCGCCTGGGCGGCACGCGCGACGTGAAGGTGACCTTCATCGCGCACCGGGAGCCGGGGCAGGATCCGGGCGGTTATGTGGCGCTGCTCCAGGACATCACCGCCGAGCGGAGGCTGACGAAGGAGCGAGAGCACTCGGTCGAGCAGCAGCGGCGGCAAGCGGAGTTCGAACAGCAGCTCATCGGCATCGTGAGCCATGACCTGCGAAATCCCCTGGGCGCCATCCTGATGGGGGCCGCCCGGCTGAACCAGCAGGACGGGCTGGACCCGGGTGTCCGCAAGCTGGCGGCCCGCATCCAGTCCTCCGCCGCGCGCGCGGTGCGGATGGTGAACGAGCTGCTGGACTTCACCCAGGCCCGGATGGGCGGCGGCATCCGGATTGAGTGTGGCCCCACGGACCTCCACGCCTTGATGCGCGCCATGGTGGAGGAGGTGGAAGCGGCCAACCCCTCCGCCCAGGTCCGCGTGGAGCTGAGCGGAAACGGGCAGGGCCTGTGGGATGGGGACCGGCTCTCCCAGGTGCTCCAGAACCTGGTGACGAATGCCCTGAAGTACGGCGAGCCGGAGACGCCCATCCACGTCGCCTGCCGGGGCGACGCCGAGCAGGTGACGTTCAGCGTGCACAACATGGGGGCGCCCATTCCGGAGGACCAGCTCCCCGCCCTCTTCCAGCCCTTCCAGCGGGGCACCGACGGCGTGGACAAGGCGGGCCGCAGCGTGGGACTCGGCCTGTTCATCGTGAAGTCGATTGTCGACGCGCACGGGGGCCGCATCGACGTGCGGTCCTCGACAGACAAAGGCACCACGTTCATCGTGACCCTGCCCCGCCACGCGTGCAGCTCGGCGCCTCGCTGAAGCCCGTTCACGACGAAGAGCCGCGGCCCCTCTGAATGAAGGGCCGCGCCCGGGAGCTCACTTCTCCAGGTCGCCGAGAATCTTCCCGATGGGCGACGGCGTGCCCAGCATCTTCTGGAACGGGTTCCGGGTGTCCGAGCCCGCGTCATAGTTGCCGAGGTTGACGTCGTTCTGGTTCCGGTCCGGCAGCATGCCCGAGTAGTCCTGGCGGGACGGCAGCCCGTGCTCCTGGCGAATCTTGTTCTCGGTGGGGGCCCAGCCCGCGGGCGTGTGCGGCGTGGGACGCAGGCCCACCGTCTCGAACTCCTCGCGCAGACGCAGGCGCGTCTCGACGGTGTCCTTCATGTTGGCGGAGTGTTCGGGGAAGCGCTTGAAGACGTCCGCGTCGTGGTGCTTGCTGGCCGCCAGCGGGCTGACCTGCACGCCGTTGGCCGCGCGCCAGGCGTGGACCGACTCGTGGCCCAGGCTGTTGAAGCGCTGCCCCGGGGCGTTCTCGTTGTAGTTGATGCGGCTGGCGGTGCCCGCTCCGGGCTGGCCCTCGTAGCGGTACGCGGGGCGGAGGGAGTCGAGGCCGCCGTTGTGCCGGGGCGCGTGCGACATGGGCATCGCGGCGTCGCGGCCCGAGTAGATGTCCGCCACCGTCAGCGGGTTGCGCTGGGTGCCGGTGGCCCCCGGATTCACGTGGGAGGTTCGGTCATTGAGCTCCGTCATCAACCGGCCGCCCTCGGGCTTGCTCGTCAGCCGGTGCGTGGAGTCGCGGACATCCGAGGTGAAGTCGGCGAAGTCCGCGCCCGACTGGCCGCTGTCGCGGCGGGTCCGGATGCCCTGGAGGTCCGGGTGCGCCACGCCGTAGTCCGTCGGCTTGAGGTTGTTCTTGCCGTTCTGGAGCTCGGCGGGGGTCGGGCGGGGAGCGTCGGGCTTCGGGGCCGACTCGGTCTTCTTCGGCGGGCTCTTCTCCGGCGACTTCGGCGAGCTCGTCTCCAACTTCGGGGGCGCGCTGTTGCTCCGGGAACGCGAGCTGGAGGAGGAGGACGGGGACCGAAGGGAAGACGGCTTGGAGCGGAGCTTCATGGGGGATCGCCTCTGGAGGGAGTCGGTGACGAGGCTCCCTAGAGCATCCGGTGTGCCAGCCTCCCCGTGGCGCGCGGCGGCCGTGGAGCGCCCTGATTTCAAGAGGTTCCACCAGGCGTGGGGCTCTTCGGAGCGCCTTGGCTGATGACCGTGAACAAGGGGCTGATGACCGCCGTCATCAGGCGCGGCGCCCCCCAGGCTGGCAAACCCCGGGGTGGGCGCCTAGAAGCACGCCCTTCATCCACCCAAGGCTCATCCATCGTATGAATCGAAAGAACGTGCTCAGCACCCTGCTCGCACTGGGACTGCTGACGACCGTGAGTGCCCAGGCCGAGGTGTTGTTCTCCCAGGCCAACCTCCTGCTCAACAAGAACCAGCTCTCCGCGGTGAACTATCGCGGCAAGGGGCTGTCGATTCCCGTCGGGACCAAGGTCGAGGTCCTCAAGCGGAGCGACGATGAGGTGCGCTGCAAGGTGCTCGACTCGGGGGCCGAGTTCAAATTCGTCTCCCACAAGAGCCTGGGCAAGAGCGCCGTCGCGCTGTTCCCCGGCTTCTTCGCGGCGACGGACCCCGCGGCGCGAATCGCCGCGCTCACGCCGGAAGAGCAGAAGCAGGTCAAGGCGGGTGAGCTGGCCAAGGGCATGTCCCGGGACGCGGTGCTGCTGACCGTGGGCCCGCCGCCGCCACACCGGACGCTGTCGCTCGAGAGCACCAGGTGGACCTACTGGAGCTCGAAGTTCTCCACGTTCGACGTGGTCTTCGACAGCGCGGGCAAGGTGGTTTCGTTCGGCGATGAGCCGGCGCCCGCCCCCGTCCCCACGGAGAAGGTCTTCCACCACGCGACGGCGAACTTCCACTTCGAGGGCGATACCCTGTCCTGGGTGAACTACCTCAAGGGCCCCATCCTCCCGTTCAACACCCGGGTGGAGGTGCTGGACAAGAGCGACTCGAAGGTGAGCTTCAAGGTCGTGGAGACGGGCAAGGAGTTCGTGTTCGAGAACGACTCGCGCTCTGGCGCGGACACCTGGGCGCTGTTCCAGGCCGCGTTCGCCCCCGAGGACCAGGCCCCCAAGCTCGCGACGCTGTCGGCGGAGGACCGCAAGAAGGTCTCCGCGTCGGAGGTGGTGACCGGCATGTCCCGCACCGCCGTGCGGATGGCGTGGGGCCCTCCTCCGCCGCACGAGACGCCCTCGTTCGACTCCACCGTCTGGACCTACTGGAAGAGCAAGATCTCCAAGGTGAAGGTCACGTTCGACAAGGACGACAAGGTCGCCTCCATCGAATAGCGGCGCGCCGCCTCAACGGCTGTCCTGGAGCCGCCTCATCCCCAGGACAGCCGGAGGTCGCCGTCCGTCAGCGCTTCGCCAGGAGCGAGCGCGGGTCGAAGGTGACGCGAATGCGGGAGATGCGCCCGTTCTCGACGTGGCTCCAGTTCGCGACCGGAATCGGAGCTCCGTCGGAGGGATGAATCTCGAACCAGGTCATCACCTCGGCACCGTCCACGAAGCGGTGCAGCACCGTCACCTGGGGCGACACCTTCCACATGCCGTTGACCAACCCCTTCACGCACGCGTCGGCCCCGTCCGCCGTCCCCAGCGCACCGACGAAGTTCACGTCGGGCGCGAGCGTGCCGCGCAACTTCACCTCGTCCTTCTCGCTCCACGCGTCGAAGTACGCCTTCACCACTTCCGCTGGACTTCCCATGTCGACCTCCGAAAGAGCCCCCACCCTCTCCCAGGGCGCTGACAGAGGTGTGTCAGGATTGAGCGAACTGCTTTCCGGTCAACGCAAGGCGAAGCGCCGCCTGTAGGCGTCGGGCGTCAGCCCCGTGCGAGCCTTGAAGCGGCGGCGGAACGACGTGGTGTCCGCGTAGCCCACGGCCTGGGAGATGTCCTCCACGGTGCGAGGAGTCGTCTCCAGGAGGCGCCGGGCGGCCTCGACGCGCAGGCGCTGGACGTAATCCAGCGGCGTGTCACCCGTGGCCTTGCGGAAGCGGCGCAACAGCGTGCGCTCTCCCAGGCTCGCGGCCACGGCGGCGCCCGACAGGCTCACCGGGCCGGAGAGGTGGGCCTCCAGCCACTCCTGGGCGCGCAGCACGGCATCGTCCCCGTGGCCCCGAGGCGCGGCATGCACCGCATAGGGCGCCTGGAACCGACGGCCGGGCTCCACCAGGAGCATCTTCGCGCACAGCGCCGCCAGCTCCGGTGAGGCGTGCTTCGCCACCAGATGCAGGCAGAGGTCCAGATACGCCGTCACGCCACCCGCGGTGAGCACGTCGCCGTGGTCCACCAGGAGCAGCTCCGGCTTGAGCGCGACGCGCGGATAGCGCGCCTCGAAGTCCTGGGCGAGTCCCCAGTGGGTGGTGGCCTCCCGCCCATCCAGGAGGCCCGTCTTCGCGAGCAGGAAGGCACCGGCGCATACCGCCGCCAGCTGCGCGCCCTTCGCGTGCTGCCCCAGAAGCCAGTCCGCCGTGGAGCGCTCGGCCACGCTGCCCTCCAGGTTGCCGATGACGGCGGGGACGAAGACGACGTCGAAGCAGTCGGTGGGGGCCGGCACCCGCGCGGCCGCCAGCTCCAGGCCATGGAAGCTCCGGACGGGTCCGGCGCGAGCGGACACCAGCTCGGCCGTGAAGGGCTCGCTCCGGCCCTGCTCGCGGCTCAGGAGGTTGGCCATGGCGAACACATCCAGCGGGCCTGTCACGCTGGAGGCCACGCAGCCCTCCAGGGCCAACACCGCGATGTGGAGTGACGAGGACCTGGCAGCCATGAGCGCTTGTCGGTTTCCGCCCGGACTTTGTCAATCCGAGCACTCCTGCCGGGAGCGGCGTCTGGATATTCAGCCGGACAACAGACGAGAACCCGCTGGAGGAGAACACCCATGGACACGCCCCTGGAAAACGCCGCCCTGCTGCTCATCGACATCCAGAATGACTACTTCCCCGGAGGTCGGTTCGAGCTGGACGGCGCCGACGCGGCGGCCGGCAAGGCACGGGCGGCGCTCGACTTCTTCCGTGAGCGGGGCCTGCCGGTCATCCACATCCGCCACGAGTCGCCGCAGCCCGGGGCCACGTTCTTCCTGCCGGGGACTCCGGGGGCGGAGATTCATTCCCGCGTCGAGCCCCGGCCCGGCGAAGCGGTGGTGCTCAAGCACTTCCCCAACAGCTTCCGGGAGACGGACCTCCAGGAGCGCCTCCGGGCCCTGGGCGTGAAGCACCTGGTCGTCACCGGGATGATGACGCTCATGTGCGTGGACGCCACGGCGCGCGCGGCGGCGGACCAGGGCTACGCGGTCACCATCCTCCACGATGCCTGCGCGGCCCGGAGCCTGGAGTTCAACGGCCAGCACGTCTCCGCGCCGCAGGTCCACGCCGCGTTCCTCGCGGCGCTCGGCATGGGCTACGGCAAGCTCGTACCGACGGCCGAGTTCCTCGCCCAGTCCGGACGCTAGCGCCAATACCGGTCAGCTAGGGCGGGGGCGTTTCACCCACTTCTTGTCGTAGTTGCTCATCTTTACAACTCGTGGGTAGCGCCTCTCGCTTCTTCGTTCCGGGAGTAGCAGTAGTCCCAGTGCCTGCGCAGGTCGAGCAGGTGCTCCGGAATCCGTCCGGGAGCCAGCGGCGGAGTCGACCAGACCAGCCATGCGTTGCGGATGAGCGACAGCGCATTGACGAAGCTGATGCGCGGCGGCTCCACGTCGGCCTCATCCGCGGCTCACTCCATCTCAACACGCACCAGCTTGGTAGGCCCATGCAAGGGCCACCTAAATGATCGGCATTGCACCTGGCGCGGAGGCCGCATCGGTGTCGGGCGTGGCGGAGCGGCTTGCCCGTTCATCCTCGCGAGCCGCGCTTCGCGGCGTAGCGTGCCCTCCTGGCATGGCGCTCAGGGGTGGGCGCCTGGTGCGCTCGTGATAGCGTCCCCGCATGAAAAGGGTTGAGTGCACGGAGGTGTTCCCCCGGTCCGCACCCGCGTCACCGCGCGCGGCGCCCACCATCGTCGCGAAGGACACGCTCCCCTTCGTCGAGTTCCTCGCCTTCGAGCCGCGAGGCTCGCTCCTGGTCGTCGAGTCCCCCGACCTCGCCCGTGAGCTCGGGCGGCTGCGGCGACGGAGCGGACCCCGCTTCGACCTCGAGGCCGAGCTCCCAGGCCTCATCGGCCCCGGGGCGCTCTCGCCGGGCGGACGCTGGCTCCTCGCGGGAGGCGCGCGCATCGGCGGGCAGCATGCCTGCTGCCAGTTGATCGACCTGCACTCCTTCCAGGTCGTCCACACGCTGCCCATCATGCGGCCCTTCGTATGGGTCGACGACGCGCACTTCATCGCCCAGTCCCCGAACTGGAAGCTCGCGTTCCCGGACGGGAACCCGGTGAGGTCCGAGACGCGCAGGGTGGACCCGGCCCTCGCCGCCGCGCATCCCGCGCTCGTGACGCCGGAGCCGTCCCTGGTGAGGGTCTCCCTCGCCACGCTCACCTGCGAACCCCTGCTGCCCGCCTTGTTGCTCGACGAGGAGGTGAAGGCGGTCCTGTCCCCGGACCGAGACATCCTCTACTCCACCACCCATTACTCCCGCATCAGCGCGGTCCGACTCACCGACGCCCGGCTGCTGTGGCAGCGCCCGCCGTCTCGGAATGTCATCGACGGCACCGTCACGGACCTGGCGCTCGACCCCGCGTTGCACCGCCTGGTGACCGTTGGTGGCGGGATGAGCCATGACATGCTCGTGCTCGACGCAACGAGCGGCGAGGAACTCGCGCGCCACTCCTTGTCGATGCTCGCGCGCGGCCTGACGACGGGCCCGTCCACGCGAGGGGCCGCCCTCGGCTTCCGCGCGGATGGACTGGGAGTCATCGTCACCAACAACGGCCTCGTCATCGAACTCGGCAAGGAGGGGCGCTGGAGCGCGTACAAGGCCGGAAGCCGCGCGTTCCGCGCCCTCGCGTTCTCCCGCGATGGGGCCTCCCTGGCCCTTGGTGGAGGGGAGAAGAACCTGCGCGCCGTCCCGCTCCCTCCAATCGAGGCGCGCCCCTGAGCGCGGCGGCGCACCGGGTCCACCGCCGATTCGTTTCTGTGTTGTAAATGACATCCGGGTAAAGGATGGGGCGGTGGAGCCGAGCCAGGAAGCCCCCGTGCCTTCGGAAGTCACCGCGAACCGTATCGTCCCCCACGTCGTTCCCTCGCAAGAAGTGGGTGGAACGCCCCGCCCTCACTGACCGGCATTGGCGCTAGAGAGGCACCTCGGGACGGGAGCACGGCCGGGCAAGGCAGGGGACTGACGGCTTCGCGTAGGATGGCGCTGTGAACGAGTCAGAACCGTCTGACCTCGCAACGATGCAGGTGGCGACCCTGCGCGGACTCGCCGAGCAGGCGTTGCTCGCGCAGCAAGGTGAGGCCACGCTCGACGTCGAGGCGCTGAGCGCGAGGCTGCGAGAAGTCGTTGAGCGGGGCGGGCCTCCCTCCCTGGGCGAGGTCCTGTTGGGCCTGCTTCAATCCAGGGCGCTGACGCATGTGCGCGACCGCCGTGGACTGTCGTGTCGGAAGCTCGCGGTGGAGGCGCTGCGCTCACTCGATGTCCCAGAGGCACGCGAGGTCCCCGAAGAGGACCTGGCCTTCGCGAACGCCCGGCCTCCACGTCTCCCCCGCTGGCTGGTCCCCATCGCGGCCACGCTCACCGCGCTCGGCGGTACCGTCGCCCTGCTGCTGGGGCTCATCCTTCCCGTCGTGGTGAATTTCCTCGCCAATCGCTACGAGTTCCCGCCCGTCTCCAATCTGATGGAGGGGCTGCTCGGAGGCGTGACCTTCTGGCGTGCCGTCAAGCTGGTCATCAACGCGGAGAGCCAACCCGAGGACCTCCGCGCATTGATGCTGCTCGCGGCGGCGAGCGTTGTCCTCTTCCTGCTGGACCTCCCCTACTTCCTCAACGGAGGTCCCAATGCCCTCACCGCGCCGCTGTTCGTCGGGGTTCCCTCGGCGCTGACGGCGCTGCTCCTCGGGGCCATGGGCGTTCGGCCCGCCTGGCGTTCGTGAGCCTCACCCACCTTGGAGAAGACCGAGCTGGCGGAGCGGTGGGAGATGCGTTGATAGCGGGCATAGGCCTCCACGAGCGCGGTGCGCATGGCCGTGGGCTCCGTGGGCCCATGCCGCGCCACGGTGGTGGCCAGCGCCTCCAGGAGATAGGCCTCCGGCGCCATCAGCGTTCGCGTGAGCGCGACGGGGCTTACGCCTAGCGCCTTCAGCACCGGGCCGAAGAACTGCTCACTCATGCAGGCCAGGACGACGACGGGCCTTGGCGTGGCACCCGGCGGCGTCTCCACCTGGGGAGGCGCGCGGTCCATCAGCCGGTCATGCCCGGCCCACACCAGCAGGTCGGCCCGGCTCGCGCCCGCCGCCGCGCGAAGGAAGTCCTCCAGCGCGGTGTCAATCCGGTCGCCCGCATAGGCATGGAGCCGCAGCCGCACGGGCCGCTCTCCCCTGCCGGCGGTCCGCTCCAGCACGAGCACGCGCAACACCGCGGACTCCGCCGGCCCCGCCTCGCGGCTCACCACCTTGAATCCCGGGGCCCGTGAGAGGAACCGCTCCGCGCCATACATCGCGCCCCAGTAGAGGTTCGTCTCCAGGGCACGAGGCGCACCCGCCGGTGCACGGCCACACTGAATCAAGGCGTTGTCACACAGCGGGACGAAGACCTCGACCTCCACCGCCGCCACGGGAGGCACGGCGAGCAGGCTCAGCAACACGAGGGTCAGCAAGAAGGACCTCCAGGGGTGACTCGAAGAGACACCCCCGGCCCGTCCAGCCGTTCCATCGAGCGTGAAGTTCGCCCTCGCGCCTACCCGTCCGTCACTGCCACTTGTAGACGAGGCCCTGCGCGTTGAGGCCCCACACGGAGCCATCCCCCGCGGCGGAGATGTTGCGCAGCGCGCCGGGCACCTTCTGCCAGGCCGTCCCACTCCACTGGTAGACCTGGTCCGAGCCGTCCAGCGCCCAGATGTTCTTCACGTTGCCCACGGACACGAACGTCATTCCGGCGGGGATGTTCCAGGTCCACTTCGTGCCGTCCCAGCGGAGCACGCGGTTGGAGTCCGCGGGATTCGTCGCCCACAGCTCGCCATCCGCGCCCACGGAGAGCTGGCTGACGCAGCAGCCCTTCTTCTCCCACGCGGAGCCGGTCCACCGGAACAACGAGCCACCGGTGTCCAGACCCCAGGCCGTGGTCGCGTTGATGGCGGTGACCTGCTTCATGCCCGTGGGCAGGTTCCAGGTCCACTTGTTGCCCGTCGCATCCCACTTCAGCACGCGCAGCGAGTCCGGGGGATTGGTGGCCCACAGCGTCCCATCCGAGGCCGTGGAGATGTTCGTCACCGTGCCGCCCATCTTCTGCCAGGTCGCGCCCGTCCACTTCCAATTGAAGCCCGCGGTATCAAGGCCCCAGACGGCGTTCGCGCTCCCCACGGAGATCTGCTTGAGCGTCGCGCCCTGGGGGCCCGGCTGCAGCACCCACTGCGGCGTCGGAGACGCCAGCAGGTCACTCCACTTCATGGTGATTTTCGCATCCGACTGGCCCGCGAACGTCACCGTCTTGTCCGTGGTGCTCACGGTGATGCCGTACACGTAACGCGCACCCGGCTTCTCCCACTGCGCGACGACCTTGCCCGCGGCGTCGTACGCGACGATGCCCATGCCGACGCGGTTGTCCGTGTAGCTGAAGGCCCAGATGGTGTAGCCCTTCCACTTGATGACCGGACAGGTGGCGGCGGCCGCTCCGGTGCCAGGCCCCTGCGTACACGTGACCTTCATCCCGGAGGGAATCGCGGGCGCAGGCACGGGAGGAACCAGGACGACCACGGGAGGCGGCACCAGCTCGTCCCAGGTCATGGTGATCTTCGCGTCCGTCTGCCCGGCGAACGTCACCGTCTTGTTCGTGGGGTTCACCGTGATGCCATACACATAACGCGCGCCCGGCTTCTCCCACTTCGCCGCGAGCGCGCCCGTGGCGTCGTACGCCGCGATGGTCATCCCGATGCGGTTGTCGCCGTAGCTGAGCGCCCAGTACGTGTAGCCGTCGTACTTGAGCACGGGACACGTGGCGGCCGCGGCCCCCGTGCCGGGTCCCTGCGTACAGGTCACCTTGGTGCCAGCGGGAAGCGCGGGAGGGGGGCTCGGCGGGACCTGCGCGATGGCGGGGAGCGGCTGCGCGACCGCCTGGGAGCTGGCGGTGACAGACATCAAGCCCAGACACAGGGCCGCGAGGTTCGCGAACTTCAATGAGGGGTTCATGGGGGCGTGTCGCTTTCGGGGGGTCGAAGTGACTGCGAACAGCCCGAGAGCAACAAGCAGGCCAGTCAGGCTCCATCCATTCCAGAGGGGCGAGGCCCACCCGATGCACGGGGTCGGGTGTGTCAAAAGTCGCTCCTCGCGCTTCTTGACGTGTCCGTTGACGTGTCAGCGCGGTGGGCCGTCTCGACAGCCCCTGGGTTGACCACATCTGCTTCTCCACGCCCACTCCCCCATGGCCTCACGGGTCATCGTCGGCGATGGTCCAGGGATGGGGCGAGCAGGACTTCGCTCCACGGTGAATCTGGAGAGCGCACCATGTCGCGTATCGTCGAGCTGTGGGATGCGTGGAGCGCGCGCCAGACACACGCGGGCCTTGGCGCGCTCTTCGGCGCGGAGCCACTCTCGCGAGAGCAACTGGAGCGCTACGAGGCCGCGTTCTGGCGGCGCGGGTTCGAGCTGCGGGGCGACCTGCGCGAGCTGCTCGAAGCACGGGGCCTCGTGTGGGTCTCTCCCATCGAACTCGACGACGGTGACGAAGCTCCAGGACTGCGCCTGCTCAGCGCGCCGAGGCTGCTCGACGAACACGACCGCCACCTGGAGCTGGCCGAACTCAACGGCGTGCCCCGTGCCGAGCAGTGGATGTTGTTCACGACGGAGCGAGACCTCGAGCCCGCATGGGCGCTCGATGCCCGCTTCGGAGGGATGAGTGGCCCGAGCGTCGGCCAGTACCATCAAGACCTCGTCTGCACCCAGCCCGTGGGCCCCACCGAACCGCTGCCGCTCGCATCCCCCGACGTCCACTCCTGGCTCGCCGAGAGGCTCCAGGACATCGAGGCCCGGTGGCGGAGCCTGCCGCGCGAGGGGCTCGAACAACGCAAGCCCCCTTCCTCAGGCGCGGAGTCCTTCGAGGCACAGCAGGCAGCGGCCCTCACGGCGGCCGAGGCGCGCATCGCCAGAGGAGGGCTCCGCTGGGAGAAACTCGACGTCGACTGGCGCCGCGTCGCGAGCGGCACGCGAGACACCGCACTGCTCCAGCGTGTCCTCGAAGGCGTGCGGCAGGACCGCCGTCAAGGACGCCCTGGCATTCCCTTCGACCTGATGGCGCAAGGCGTGGCCTGGCCCTGGGACTACCCAGGTCCGGGGCAGCTCGCGGCACGACTCGATGAACCGGAGCGAAGAAAGCTCATGGGATGGGCCCTCGAACGCGCCGGTGCTCGCCCGCTCGGCGGTGAGGGGCTCCGCTCCGCGCTCGACACGTTGCACTCGGGAAGCCCTGGCTCCAGAGACCTGCTGCGACAGGTCTCGCTCGAAGGGTGGACGGAGCGCGCCATCAACCTCACGACCGCCGGGGGACGCGGTCGGCTCCTCGCGCGTGCCGCGGCGCTCGCGATGTCGGACCCGACCGAGAACAACGTGGAGCGCGTACTGACCTTGTGCGCCTGCGTTGGTGCGGGGACGCATGGGGCGTGGAACCTGCTCGATGCATGGGACCACCTCGACGCGGTGCTGAACGGGCGGACCCTGCCAGGCGTCGAGGCACGGCTCACACCAGCAGTCCCTGATTCGGCGCTCGTCACCGAGCTGCGCGCCTGGTTGCTCGCGCACCCCGGTCCCCAGCGCAAACTCGCGGAGGAGCTGGGCACGGAGTGGGCACTCCGGCTGAGCGCCGCGTCACCCGTTGAGCATGAGCCCCTCACCCGCCTCCTCAAGAGCGCGCTCAAGTCCCCGAAGCTCACGGGCGAACTGGCGGCCCTGCTCGCGCGCCTGAACTGAAGCGAGGACAGGGCCTACCCGGAGCGCTACAAGGACCGCCATGCAAGAGCCCCGGCCCCCACGGACCCTCCACCGAGGCGACCTCTACTGGATGGAGTCCGATGAAGCGCGAGGGTCGATTCCCCCCATCCTGCATCCTCACCTGGTGATTCAGGACGACGTCTTCAACCACTCGCGCATCCACACCGTGGTCGTCTGCGCGGTGACGTCGAACCTGAAGCGCGCGAACGAGCCGGGCAACGTGCTGCTCGACGTGGGTGAAGGCAACCTGCCCAAGCACAGTGTGCTGGTCGTGTCGCAAGTCTCCTCCGTGGAGAAGACGCGACTGGGCGAGTACATCGGCACGCTCTCCGCGCAGCGGGTGGAGCAGGTGCTCGCGGGCCTGCGATTCCAGCAGGCCGCGTTCTTCAACGGCCGATGACTCGCCACACGGACGACAGCCGCGCTCAGGGGCGCTTGCCACCAGCGGGCGCTCGGCGGTCCGCTTGCAGCCAGCGGCTCACTTCGTCCAGGTACTCACGCGGGAGCGCATGACCACTGCCGAAGGTCTTGTGCACCTTGCGACGAGACGGGGCCGCGTCGAACAGCGCACGGCTTTCCGCGACAGGGGCGAAGTCATCCTGGTTCGCCGTCAGCAGCAGCCAGTCCTGGTGAATCCGTGACATGTGTCGCGAGGGTGCAATCTCCTCCATCGACGGGTCGATGTGGGGCGGCACCATCGTGACGAGGTGGGTGACACGAGGCTCACGCGCCGCGAGCACGAGCCCCACCTGGGCACCCATGCTGTACCCGGCGACGAGCACCCTGGGCGGCTTGCCCTTCGCCAGCACGGCGGTGAGCAGCGCGTGGGCGTCCTTGATGGTGTCGGCAATCATCGCGATATACGGGCCGGGCTCGCCACGGTGAGCCTGCTTGGCGAGCGCCCCAGGCTTCGCCTCGGGGGTGGCCCGCTCCCCGTGTCGTCGCGCATCCATGAGATAGACGCGGTAGCCGGCCCGCAGCAGCGCGTCCTTCAACACACCGCCATGCGTGGGGGCCGCGTCCGACAGCCAGTCCTCCTTCTTCCGGGTGAGGCCGTGCAGGAGGATGGCCACCGGGGGGTTCGCCGCGCCGCCCTCGGGCTCCAGCACCTGGGTGGGGATGCGTTCTCCGTCCGCGCCCCGCACGTCCAGCGGGGCCCCCGGTTCGGCGGCGTGGGCCAGGGAAGCGGACAGCAGCAGCAGGCACAGCGAGAGCAGGCGAGTCATGTCGGGATTCCTCGAAGTGAGAGGCCCCGCCACCTTGCCAACGCCCACGTCAGCCACACGTCAACGCCGGGTTGACCTCCGGTTGACGCGGCGACTGATAACCTGGGGCCCTCTCCTTCCAAGGTCCCCTGCCCTCCCGGGCATCCCCATGCGAGTGCTCATCGTCGAAGACAACCGCGACCTCCAGGCGAACATCGCCCGGTTCCTGGGAGCGGACTTCCAGTTGGACTTCGCCACCACGGGGCCGCAGGGACTCACGCTCGCGCTGGGCCATGAATACGACGTCATCGTCCTGGACCTGATGTTGCCAGGTTTGAACGGCATCGAGCTGTGTCAGCGCTACCGGGAGCTCGCGCCCCGGCTGGTCCCCATCCTGATGCTGACCGCGCGGGACACGCTCGAAGACAAGGAGGAGGGTTTTCGCGCGGGCGCGGATGACTACCTCGTGAAGCCGTTCTCCCTGCGCGAGCTGCGCCTGCGCCTCGAGGCCCTGGCGCGGCGCCCCGTGCCTCCAAGTGGACGACGGCTGACGGTGGGACAGCTCACCCTGGAGCCGGACACCGGCTACACGCGGCTGGGCGAGCGCACCGTGCGCCTCAACAGGACGGAGGCGCTCATCCTGAAGCTGCTCATGGAGGCCGCGCCCAAGCCTGTCTCCACGGAGAAGCTGGCCCACCAGCTCTGGGGCGACGAGGCCCCGGAATCCAGCGCCCTGCGCACCCATGTCTATGCCCTGCGAGGCGCGCTCGCGGAGTTGGGGATGAGCCCCTCCATCACCACCCGGCGCAATGAGGGCTACAGCCTGGATGCGCCCCAAGACTAGGTCGGTCCGAGGCCTCCTGCTGGGCGCCATGACGCTGTCCGCGGTGCTCGCGCTCGTGCTGATGGGAGCGTTCTTCACCGTCTTCAGCTACGACCTGGAGGACGCCATCTTCGGCCGGCTGGTGGCCACCGAGGCGGACCGGCGCCCGGGCGAAGCCAGCGTCGTCCCGTCCAGCATGACGACCTATGTCGGCCACGCCAGCCTTCCACCGTGGATCCAGGAGTCGGTGCCCAAGGACGCTCCACTCAGCGAGCGCGAGGTGTTCACCCGGGACCATGGCCACTTCCATGTCGCGGTGCGCCCGGACGAATCCCAGGGCCCCACGCGCTACGTGGTCTTCAACACGACGCAGCTGACGAGCACCACGCGCCATCTCCAACGGACAGCCAACCTGCTGGTGACCAGCGCCCTGCTGGCCCTGCTGGGCGCGGCGCTGCTCTCGCGCATCGTCGCGAGACGACTCAGTCGTCCCCTGGAGCAGCTCGTGTCGCGGGTGCAAGCGGATGCGACCCCGCGCCCGGAAGAAGACGGCGGCATCGCCGAGGTGCGCGCGCTCGCGGCGGCCCTGCGCGACCGGGACACCCGCATCCAGGAGTTGCTGGAGCGCGAGCGGGCCTTCAACCGCGATGCGAGCCACGAGCTGCGCACGCCGCTGGCCGTGGCCCAGGGCGCGGTGGAGATACTGGAGCAGGACCCACCGTCGGACGTGGAGACCTTCGAGCGGCTGCGTCAGGCGGTCCACCACATGGGCCTGCTGACCGAGGGCATCCTCTGGCTGGCCCGCGCGGGCCGCACCGACGAGGACTGCGAGCTGGTGCGCATCTCCCGCGAGATGGCCGCGCTGTACGGCGGCCCCCGCCAGCGAGGCGACGTGGAGCTCGTCATCGAGGCGGAGGGGGAGGTCTTCGTGTCGCTGCCAGGGTCCGTGGCGCGGGTGATGCTGGGCAACCTCATCAAGAACGCGCTCGCCTATACGAGCCAGGGACGCATCGTCATCCACATCTCCCCCGACAGCTGGAGCATCCGCGACACGGGTGTGGGCTTCGGCCGGGTCGAACCCCGACACACGGGCTTCGGCATCGGACTGTCGCTCGTGGAGCGGCTGGCGCGCCGGTTCACCTGGGACATGGCCATCAGTCCCCTGGAGCCGCACGGGACGCAGGTGCAGCTCACGTGGCCCCACGAGACCTGACGGCCGCGCGCGTCAGGCGTCAGTCGTCGCGGACATTCCGGACGTCCGGCTTCTTGCAGCCCGGCGTCATGCACAGCCCGCCGATGACGGTGCCGCCACCGAAGCCGGGCTGGAGGTCCAGTTGGCTCGCATGGATGCGAATCCGGACGAAGGGATGGCCACAGCCAAGGTCCTCGTCCAGGTCCGCGTCATGGGCCTCCAGCACCAGCGGCAGCCCTCGAAGCTGGAGCGCGAGCGGCTTGCCCCCCACCTGACGGGACACGAAGCGCTCGTGGCGCCATTTGACGAAGCCCTCCGGCAGCGGCCGCTTGACCTCATGCGCGTTCTTGAACTCGAGGAAGACACGCGCACGGGCCCTCGTCGACCGGGCCGGCTTCACGGCGCGGGCGAACAGCGTGGCCCTGTCACACGGCTCGCACTCGTAGAGCCGGAGGGTGCGCGCCTCCGTGTCGGTGTCGAGCGAGGGGATGTGGAACACCCGCGTCGGCTTCACCCGCCGATTGCACTCGGGGCAGGCCGCCCGGGCCTTGAGGTCCTCATCGGAGAGTCGCGCCGGCTGAACGTCCCAGCACCGGGCTCCCGTGAGGCCGAAGGGCGCGGGCAGGCGCCGAGCCTCCTCCGCGCGCTGGAGGATGACCTTCGGCAGGGCCTTCGAGCGCTTCAGCGCCTCGAACTCCCGAACGAGCCAGTCGCCATCCACGTCCTCCACCTCGGGTCGACGGCCATCCACCAGCCACTCGACCACGCCACGGGCCAGGTTCTGGAACGCATCTGGCACACGGTCCTCGGCGTCGGGGTCTCCCGCCTGCTTGAGCGCCGCCGCGAGTGCATGGGTGTTTGACTTCGCCTTCGTGCCCCGACGCTTCAAGTAGTCCCCGAAACCAACGCCCGAACGAATCGCGCGCTCATCAAGGTACTGCTCGCCGCGCTTCAGCTCCTTCGCGGTGAGCAGGTCCGGAGCGACGTGCTGGAGGGCCGGCAGATACTCGTCGGGCAGCTCCACCCGGTCGCCACCGAAGCGCCGGATGAAGTCCAGGGCATGGGCGATGGCTTCTTGCTGGAAGGAGGCGGGCAGCGAGCTTCCACTGACTTCTCCCGCCGCCATCCAGCCCGGCTCGTCGCGGACGACGGCCTTGACCTCCTCGAACAGGTCCCCCTGCTCCCTGGCCAGTCGCTCCAGGACCTTGCGTGCCGAAGGGCGAAGCTGGCGCACCAGGCCCACGCACCACTGCGAGAAGCTCCACTCGCCCGACATCCCCGGGAGGGCGTAGCGCTTCGGCCAGGTCTCGAGCTCGGACAGCAGCTCGACACGGCGCTTCATCTCGCGGCGGCTCAGCAGCTTGAGGCCCGCCGCGGGGAGCATCTCCTCGTGCGTCACCGCCTCGAACGCGTTGCGCGGTCGGAACACGTTCGCCAGGAAGACGTCCCCTTCGGGCAGCGGAATCCTCAGCTCCATCAGCCGGTCGCGCATGGGCCGCAAGCGCTCCAGGTCCTCGGGCCGAGACTCGATGCCGATGGGCGCGGTGAAGTCACGCTCGCAACTCGCGCAGGCCACGGCCTCTGGTGCGACGGGCACACCACACGCGCAGCGCAGGGCGTCTGTCCGGGGAGGAACGTACCGCAGCGCCGCTTCCCGGCGGTGCTTCCGCAAGGTGACGAAGTCGGTCTTCACACGCGGGTCGGAGTGACGCACGGACAGCGCGCGCTTCGTGCCTTCCCAGAGGAAGCACCGCACGTCACCGTCGAGCGCGAAGACCGCCAGCTCTCCCCGCCCACCCTTCCGCACGGCCAGGTCGAGGAGCGCCTCCAGGAACACGCGCTCCGCCGGAACCTCCGCGTCGGCCACGGCATAGCAGAGTTCGATGGGGCTGGAGAGCCATCCCAGGTCGACCAGCGGACGCTGACGCAGCTCTTCGAGGCGCTGGGCGACGGAGCGCTTCTGCCCCTCCAGCCGGCTTCGCAGCCAGGCCGCTTCCTTCCTCGGCGCGTTCTTGAATTCGATGCGGACCGCCAGCCCTGTCAGTCCCTTGATGTTCACGCTCACGCTCCCCGAAGTGAAACGCAGCCGCACGGATTACCCGATGGCAACTGTCACCGTCCATCCAAAGCCACTCACGTGCCGCCATCGCGGCGCGGGAGTGAAACCCCGGGAGGTGCCGTGCGCGTCGCACGAGGCTTCGGCATGGGCGCATGCTGACGACAGCGGCCAGGCCGAGGACCCTGCTCCATCCGCGTCACCACCAGACCCGAGTAGGTGTCCGCGTGCTCCTTCAAGTAGGTCACCAGGTCCACCTCCACCACCTCGCCAGCGAAGTGGTCACCGACAATCCACTTCCCGTTCCCGCTGTAGAGCCCGGTATGCCAGACCCAGACAGGGCGGCCCGACAGCTCGCCCACGGCAGTCTCCGCGGGATTGGCGTCGAACCCCACCAGCCACAGCACGTCACCGGGCAGGAGCCGGGACACCTCGAGCGAAGAGGACGCCATGGGGGACAGGCCCGACACCGAGGCCCCCAACTCCTCCGAGGGCACCGACACCGTGGGCAGCACGGAGAAGGACTTCCAGCCACAGCGCCCCACCCGCTCGGCGGCGTAGAACAACACGCCCTGGCAATCGAGCCCCGCGCCGCCCTCCCGCAGGCGCCCACCCAACACATAGGGCACGCCCAACACCTCTCGCGCGGCGAGCACGAAGCGCTCCGCGAGCCGCACCCGCTCCTCGCGGGGAGTCTCCACCTGGGCATGCACGCGGAGACTCAGCCCCAATCCCATGGCAAGAGCCCACCGAGGAATGAATCCTCTCAGGCTCGCGCCGAATCCCTTGCACTCGAAGGCCATGTCCGGAGCGTGGCACGTCGCGCGGCGGCGCCGCAAAGCGACACACGCGCGGCACATCCCCGGCGCCACGGAAACGCGGGCGGCTTTGACACCGGCTGCCGCTCACGCGTTCCCAGCAATGCTTCTAGAGAAACTTGTCCCAGCCGGTCTTGAACCAATTCTTCACGGCGTCGGCCCTGTCGCCCCAGCTGTTCCCATGGGGTCCGGCGATGTCGATCATCCCGTTGACGCCTCGGGCCTTCAGGTCCTCGGCGGCCTTCACGGGGTCCTTCGAATCGCCCCACACCGAGATGGTGCCGGCGGCGGGGCTCCCAGCGGGCAGGAAGGTCTTGATGGCCTCGTCGGTCAGCTTGTCGTGACGCACCACGAAGGTGGCGGGCCCGCCCAGCTCTTTCGCCAGGTCGACCATCTTCTGTGCATCCGTCCCCTTCACGTCTCCCCCGGTGGGCGGGTTGATGGCCAGGATGGCATTGGGGAAGCGCTCGCGAATCTTCGGCCCCCACTCCTGCATGTCCTCGAAGCCCAGGTTGAGCATCAACCGGTCCTCGGAGATGCCCACCTTCTCCAGCTCGTCGAGGACGGCTGGCATCTGGTCGGCCTCCTTGATGTCGAGCTTGAGTCCGCGCCCGGACTCCTTCCCCATCGTCAGCCACTCGTTGAGAGTGAGGTTGTCCCCATCCTCGTGGTTCTTGTCGTGGCGCATCTCAGGAGAGTCCTTGTTGATCTCCTTCCGGACGTCACCCTCGAACCAGTTCGCGCCGCTGTTCAGCGCGTCCTCGAACTGCTCCTTCGTGTTGGTGCGATGCGCGTTGCGCGCCTCGGAGAGCGGCTGGGTCCCAGACCAGGTGTTGTCCACTGGAGCGGGGGACTCGGCGGACTTCGCGCTGGCGGTGGTGGCCTGGAAGCTGTCCACCTGGGAGTGGCCCTTGGCGACTGTCGCCGGAGCGACGGCCTTCACTTCGGGCGCCGGGGGCGGAGGAGACGGCTTGGGGAGCGGGACGACCCTGGGACCAATCCGACCGCCGTGCTCAAAAGGCATGGTGCATCCTCCGATTCTCAATTGTCGGGGAATGGCACGAAAAGGTGCTTGGGATGCGCCGCCCCCGCCGCTCACAGGTGAAGGACACCGCTCGCCGGCCGCGCGCGGGCCTTCACAGATGCGGCCGCGATTGCGCCCCGCCACGGCTCTAACCTTCTCCTCGCGCTGAGACGTCCACCCCATTCAGCGCCGGGAGAATCGACGTGTCCCACTTCCTTCCCACCCGCAGGGCCCTCCTCGCCGGCGCCGCGGCGACCACCGTCGGACTGGCGCTCCGTCCCGAACTCGCACGAGCCGCCCCCGCGCCCAGGCGCGCGCCGGGCGAGGACCCCGTCCGCCTCTTCTCCAACGAGAACCGCTACGGCCCTTCTGAAGGCGCGAAGCGAGCCATCCGCGAGTCCCTCCACCTCAGCAGCCGCTACGCCACGACCGACAGCGTCAATGTCCTCAAGCGCCTCATCGCCGAGCAGGAGGGCCTGACGCCCGAGCACGTCCTGCTCACCGCGGGCTCCTTCGAGGCGCTGACGATCATCGCGGCGGAGTACGCCTCCGGTGGGGGCGGCGTCGTGTGCGCGGACCTGACCTTTCCCGTCCTCGCCAACTACGCCGAGCGCGTCGGAGGGAAGGTGCAGCGCGTTCCGCTCGACGCCACGCTGACGCATGACCTTGCGGCCATGGAGGCCCGCGTGGGCGCGGGCACTAAGCTCGTCTCGGTGTGCAATCCCAACAACCCCACGGGCACCATCGTCGACCCGGCCCGCTTGCGCGCCTTCTGCGAGGCGGTGTCTCCCCGCGCCACCGTGCTGGTGGACGAGGTGTATCTGAACTACCTGGAGCCCGCGCCGGGCCAGTCCATGGTGGACCAGGTGCGCACGGGAAGAAGCGTCATCATCGCCCGCTCCTTCTCCAAGATTTATGGGCTGGCCGGCATGCGCGTGGGCTACGCCCTGGCCCAGCCCCAGGTCGTCCAGCGGCTGTCCGAGCTGCGGATGTCCCTCCCCAACTCCACGTCCATCATGGCCGCGACGGCGAGCCTCCAGGACAAGCCCTTCCTCGCCCGCATGCGCAAGCTCACCGCCGAGTCTCGCGAGGTCACCACCCGCGTCCTGGACGAACTGGGGATGAAGTACATCGCGGGCCACGGCAACTTCCTCTGGATTCCGCTGACCCGGCAGCAACTGGACCTGCCCGTGCGCTTCGCCCCCCATGGCTTCCACCTGATGACGAACCCGAACGTCCCCATCTCCCTGGACGACTCCGCCTTGCGCCTGACGCTGGGCACGGTGGAGGAGATGCGCGCGTTCGGCACCCTCCTGCGCTCCATGCTGAAGACCTGAGAGCAGACAGACAGGCGCACGCATCCCCGAGGCGCTCGCGCGTCGTCGGGCTGGATTCACTCTGGTAGGTTCCCGCGCATGAAACACCGCCTGGCCCCCGCTCCAGCGTTCTGGACCCTGCAGCTCGGGGGCTGGGGGCTCTACGCCATCCTGCTCATCATCACCTTCTATCCAGCCATCAACGCGGATGGCGGCGCGCTGCACCTGGTGGTGGCCAAGGCGCACCGCGCGCTGTACGGCCTGGCGCTCACCAGCGTGATGAGGCTGGCCTACCGGCGCCTCTTTCCAGGCACCTTCCGGCGGCAGACGCTCTGGGCCATGGTCACCAGCGCGGCGTTCGGAGTCCTCTGGACGGTGCTGGGTGAGCTGTGGGCCATCTGGCTCTATCCCACGTACGACTGGCATCGACACCAGATGTCGCTTCCCCGGCTCTCGCTGGAATACGGCGTCACGCTGCTGGGCTGGAGCGGGCTCTACTTCGGAATCAAACACGCCCGAGCCTGGCAGGAGGAGCGCGAGCGCGCCCTGCGAGCGGACACCCTGGCGCAGGAGGCGCGGCTCGCGTCCCTGCGTCACCAGATGCACCCGCACTTCCTGTTCAACGCGCTCACCTCCGTGCGCGCCCTCATCGGGGAGGACCCCGCCCGTGCGCGGCGCATGGTGACGGAGATGGCGGACTTCCTGCGCTTCTCGCTCCAGAAGGGGGACTACCCGCATGTCCCGCTGGAGGAGGAGCTGTCCATGGTGCGCAGCTACCTGAGCATCGAGTCGGTGCGCTTCGAGGAGAAGCTGGACGCGAGCCTCTCCGTGGAGCCCGGCACCGAGCAGCTCACCGTG
This sequence comes from Myxococcus llanfairpwllgwyngyllgogerychwyrndrobwllllantysiliogogogochensis, assembly GCF_006636215.1. Classification (GTDB taxonomy): domain Bacteria; phylum Myxococcota; class Myxococcia; order Myxococcales; family Myxococcaceae; genus Myxococcus; species Myxococcus llanfairpwllgwyngyllgogerychwyrndrobwllllantysiliogogogochensis. The sequence continues at coordinate 32,803 of NZ_VIFM01000016.1, forward strand.
CCCGCGTTCCTCATCCAGCCGCTGGTGGACAACGCGGTGAAGCACGGCCTCGCGTCCGGCGTGCTGCCAGTGCGCGTACGTGTGCGGGTGACGCGGGTGCGGGACGTGCTGCGCATCCAGGTGGACAACACCGGCACGTGGGCGCCCGCGGCGCGCGAGCTGGGCCCCCAGGGCACGGGCACCGGGCTCCGCAACGTGCGCGAGCGACTGGCCCACCTCTACGCGGACCGCGCGAAGCTGGAGACGTCGGAGACGGAGGGCTGGGTCCACATCGTCGTCGAGCTTCCCGCCATGGAATGGACCCCGATACTCGCGGAGGAATCGCATGACGCTGCCCCTGCGCGCGTTGCTCGTGGATGACGAGCGGCTCGCCCGAGTCGAGCTGCGCGAGATGCTGTCGTCGTCTCCCCATGTGAAGGTCGTGGGCGAGGCGGACAGCGTGAAGTCCGCGCTGGAGCGAATCGAGGAGCTGCGGCCGGAGCTGCTCTTCCTGGACGTGCAGATGCCCGGAGAGGGCGGCTTCGAGCTGCTCGCCCGCCTGCCCGAGCGGCCATTCCAGGTGATTTTCGTCACGGCCCACGACACGCACGCGCTGCGGGCGTTCGAGGTCAACGCGCTGGACTACCTGCTCAAGCCCGTGCATCCGGACCGGCTGGCGCGGGCCGTGGAGCGACTGGTGGAACGGGAGCAGGGTAAACCGGCGCCCGCGCAGGGCCCCACCCGCCAGAAGCTCACCGAGGCGGACGTGCTGTTCCTGGAGAACGGCGCGAAGTCGCGCTTCGTGCGGGTGGAGCAGCTCGTCTGCCTTCGCGGCGCGGGCGACTACGTGGAGCTCGTCACGGCGGACGGCCAGTGCACGCTGTCGCCGCGCCCCTTGAAGGAGTGGGAGCTGCGCCTGCCGGAGCGGACCTTCGCGCGCATCCACCGCTCCGCGCTGGTCAACCTGACCTACGTCGAGCGCGTGGACCGGGGCTTGAGTGGCGGGGGTGACGTCTACCTGCGCGGGCTGGAAGCGCCTCTGCCGCTCAGCCGGAGCCATGCGTCGGCGCTGCGCGAGCGGTTCGGCTGACCGGCTGCGCCCGTGAGCGCGCGGCGACTACCTGCCGCGCTGCTCCTGCTCGCGACAGCGCTCCACGAAGTCCAGCACCTCGCGCGACACGGAGCCCTCCGGCAGCGCGAAGTAGCGCGAGACGATATCCACGGTGGCGATGTACTCCGGCAGGTTGTAGCCGTAGAAGACCAGACGCCCGAGCCGCGAACCCTCTCTGGCGCTCAGGTGCTCGCTCAGCGTGGAGCACGCCAGGTCCACCGACTCACGCAGCGAGAGCCCTCCGGTGCCAGCCCCCAGGGCGACCATGGCCACGGAGAGGTCCGCTTCGTTCAACTGCTCCAGCGTCTCCCACAGCTTCACGCAGGCCGCGCGGATACGCTGCGAGTCCGGGAACGAGCCCCCGTGAATGCCCTCGCGATAGTCCATCACCGCGACGTGGGCCACCCACTTCGCCGTGAGGTGCGCGCCCGCCTCCGTCACCAGCACCTCGCCTGGCGCCATGGGTCCACCGAAGCGCGCATTCAGCGCCGCGAGGATGTGCTCCTGGAAGCCTTCGCCGCACGCCCGGCGGATGGCGCCGGAGACACCCGAGCCGAGCTGGCCATTCGTGTTGGATGCATTGACGAGCACCCGCTCGCGTCCGCTCACCAGACTGCCTTGCACCACTTCGACAGACGACAGCCGTGAGCCCACGTCAGGGCTCTTCAACACCACGTTCGACAAGCGCATGCACGACCTTCCCAGGTCCACTCAAGACAAGCGGGACCCGCCAGAGCTCCGGCCGGTCCCGCGAAAAGATTGTAATGGATTCCGGTGGAGCGGACCTTGGGCCCGCTCTACATCCGGTTCACTCCACGGCGCGCTTCGCCTCGGGGTCGATGACGCGGTTGCCCTTCCACCAGTCATGCTCGCCGTAGCGCTGCTGGGCCCGGTCCACTCCGCCGTAGTTCCCGGTGACGATGTCCGCCAGGTTGGCCAGGGACTCGGAGCCCTCTTTGTAGTACTTGGAATGGTCGCCCATGTTGCTCTTGTCCCCGCGGTCCTTCGCCTCCGCGGTGAACCGGTTGGCGCCGAACTTGTTCTCGGACGGGTCCTGTCCCAGCGGGTCCCCGGGCAGGTTGCTGCCATTGAGCCAGGACACCACGTCCCGGCTGGCCGAGCCGGACCACACGTGGCCATTGGCGAGCGCGCCGTCGTAGTCCTTCACCGACTTGGCGCTGCCCGCGCCGGGGCTGCCGATGAGCACCAGGTCATCCGCCTGGAGGCCGTTCTTGTCGGCGGCGATGGAGGCGGTGGTGCTGCCATAGCTGTGGCCAATGACAGTCAGGTGCGGCTGGTTTCCGTCCCGCGCGGCGCGGATGCCGGCCACGTCGGCGGCCAGCAGCTTGGCGCCATTCTCCGCGGCGTTGTCGGACGCCACGTTCTGGAAGCCCGGCGCGTCGTAGCCCATCCAGGCCACCGTCGCGACCTCACCCTGCTGCGTGCCCGAGGCCTTGTGGAGCTTGAGCGCGTCGCTGGTGATGTTGTCCATGTAGCCGCGCACGTCCGAGTTCAGGCCCGGCACGCTCACCGACACATGCTTCGCGGTGTCCAGGTTGCCGGCGACGATGGCCGCACGGCCCTCGCCATTGACGAAGGTCGAGTCATAGACGAGCAGCTGCGCGGAGCCCGCCTCCTTCGCCACCCGGTCCAGCTGCGTCTGCACGGCCCGCGCGTTCTCCAGCTGGCGCTGTTGGTCCTTGGAGGGTGACTTCTCCGCGCTGAGCTGGGCGATTTCATTCTTCAGCTGCGTGCGGTTCGCGGTGTCACGCACGGAGGCCGGCAGGCCATCCATGGAGCCGAGCTTCTTGGGGTCCGAGCTGACCACCTGCGACTGCTCCGTGGGCGACAGCTGCTTCCACCAACCGGCGCGGGCCTTCGGGTCCGCGGGCGCGCTGTCCAGCGGCCCCTTGGCGGCGAGCGGCGCATTCTCCCCGGTGAGCTTCTCCGCCCCCGTCTTGCGAGGCCCCTCGAACGCGGAGACCGTCTCCACCTTCTCCACGGGCTTCGCCTTGGGCTTTTCCTTGGCCGCCGTCTGCTGCTCGGCCGCGACGCGCGCGGCCTCCGCTCGGCGACGGGCGGACTCGGCTGCGCTGCTGTTCACAGAGGAGATACCGGCCATGACAGCGCCTCGTGTTGAAGGGGGGATACCTACATCTTCGCGAATCAGCCGAAAATGTTTCCTGACGCCTAGGAAAAACCGAGGGGCGTGATGTGACGCAGGACGTCACACCTTTCGGCGGCGACCCACGGCGCTCCGAGTCACGTTGGCGCAGGCATCGCGCGAACCCGGACGCCAGAAAGCAGAAGGCCCGGGGCCGCTGTTCGCGACCACCGGGCCTTCGTCAACGACTGGGGACGGGGCTACTTGGTGGGGTTGTCCACGCCGTTGTTGGTCCACACGTAGCGCTGAATCCAGTCACCACCGACGCCCAGGCCCGTCTCGCGCTGGCGGTCCTGGACGAGCGCGGGGGGCAGGCCCTTGTCCTGGAAGGACGCGGGCACGCGGGTGCCGGACTCGAGGTGCGAGTTGTTGACGACCTCGTACTGGAGGTTGGGCTTGCCGGTCTTCTCGTCGATGCCGGTGCACGTCACCTGCGTGCGGTAGGAGCCGATGAACCACTCCAGCGAGGTGTACTTCTCCTTGCTCTTCTCGTCGGTGCCCGGGCCCGTGAAGCGGTACAGGGCCTTGTCCTTCTGCGCGTCGGTGGCCTCGGCGGGAGGGAACACGTCGCCGGGCTTCGGGTTCGGGTACATCTTGAAGAACTCTTCGGTGACCTGCTGCTGGTGGGGGCGGCCCGCCAGGTCTTCGGTGTACGCGTTGTCGCGCACGGTGACGCGCTCGGTGCCGTTGTCCGTCTTGTCCCAGGTGCCCAGGTCCTTGGGCTTCTCCTCGAGCAGCCAGGTGCCCCACAGCTTGGGCCAGTCACCCTGCAGCTTCTGCCCCGTCACCGGGTCCGTCGTCCGGGTGATGCCCTCCAGGTCCACCTTGCCCAGCGTCTTCAGGCTCTGGGTGATGGAGGAGTCCTTGCCGACGAGCAGCTCCGACGTCTTGGCCAGGGCATCCATGCCGCCCTCGGCCGCCTTCACCAGCTGGTCGGCGGCGCCGTCCGGCAGCACCTTCGTGACGCCGTGGTACGCGGTGCGCAGCCCCGTCTGGAACACGTCGCGGGCCAGGTCCTTCGGGTCGGTGATGGCCTTCTTGAACGCGTCCGTGACGGGGTTGTGCTTCACGTCCTCGAACACGTCCTTGGTCGTGTCGACGACGGCCTTCTTCACGTCGTTGGTCGTGTCGACGACGGCCTTCTTCACGTCCGTCGCCTTGTCGACGACCGTGTCCTTCACGTCGTTGACGGTGTTCGTCACCGTCTTCCGAACGTCGTTGAAGCTGGGGATCTTGAAACCCATGTGGGTGGGACCTCGGGGGGTGTGGGCGGCCAGACTTCGGCTGACTCTGGAGTTATCGGCCCTGGAACGTCGATTGTTTCTTGTAGGCTGAGAACCACGCCCCACCCTTGGATTGCCCCTGAATCCAGGGGGTTGCGAGGACCTTCATGCAGCCACACTCCGACTGGCGCCCCCACGCGCTCGATGGCGCCCTCCTCTGGTTCCACCGGATCACCGGCACGAACCTCCGCGTGGACGGACCCCGGACGCGCCACCTGCGGCGAAGGGCGCCCCGGCTGGTCCTCTTCGGCATCACCAACGCGTGCAACCTCGCGTGCACCTTCTGTTCTCGAGAGCGGGAAGCGAAGAGCGAGTGGACGGTGGACTCCGCCTTCGACGTGCTGTCGGGCCTGGCCCGCGCGGGCACGCTGGAGGTCTCGTTCGGTGGCGGCGAGCCCCTCGCCTTTCGTGGCTTCGATGAGCTGGTGCGGCGGCTGTCGAACGAGACGCCGCTCGCCATCCACTTCACCACCAACGGGATGCTGCTCTCCGACGAGCGACTCGCACGACTCGCGCCCCACCTCGGAGAGGTTCGCGTGTCGCTCTACGACGACAACGACTGGGAGGCGTGTGTCGAGCGGCTCGCCCGCGCCGGACAGACGTTCGGCGTGAACATCCTCGCGACCCCGGAGCGACTGCCCACGCTGCCCGCACAGCTCCGGACGCTTCACGCGCTGGGCTGTCGAGATGCCGCGCTCCTGCGCTACGTCGGCGACGACGCGAAGCTCCGACTGAGTCCTTCGGACGAGGCACGCCTCACGGAGGTGCTCGCGGACAGCCCGCTGCGCACGCGCCTGTCGGTCTGCTTCGGAGACACGCTGACGGAGGTCCCCCGGCTCTTCGGCGGCGACTGCGGCGCGGGGCTCGACTTCGTCACCCTGACGTCGGACCGACGGCTGAAGGCGTGCTCGTTTCAGGGCGGGGGACTTCCCATCACCTCGGCGGAGGATGTGCTCGCGGGATGGAACGGGCGGCGAGACGTGCTGTCCGCGCCGTCGCCCCTGGCGGGCTGTGCGCGCGCGGGGGCACCTCGGGGAGAGGCGCTGACCGACGGCGTTCGCGTGTGGCGCGGGTTCTCCGGAAACAACAGCGGAGACTGCGTGCTCGTGGGGCGCTTCGAGACGGCTGAAGAGGCCACGGCCTACCTCGACACGCTCCTGCCAGACTGGAAGTCGGGGCGCGCCTATCCGGAGCGATGGAAGGAGCTGCTCGCGGCGGAGGGCATCCCGGTGGGCGCGGAGGAGCGCGTCCCCGATTTGATGGCCTCGCTGGGCCGGGTGGTGATGCTGCACATCGAGATGACGCTGGATGACGACTTCCCCGCGCTGCGGACCCTCTTGTGGAAGCGCAAGGGGCGCATGGTCCACTCGGAGATTCACGGGCACGGTAGATTCGAGCTGGCGACCGCGTTTGGAGTGCGGGACACGGCGACCCTGGGCGCACTGGAGCGCGTGCTGGAAGAGGAAGTGCACGGCTCTTTCATCCGCCATGCGAACCAGCTCCACGGGCTCGTGGGCTACTGGGGCGCCCCTGGCGGCAAGGAGTCCCTCGACACCGTGGTGGCGAAGTTGAAGACACTCGCCCAGGAGAACGGCGCGGTCGTCGCGGCGGAGCTGGTGGAGGTCCCCAAGGACCTGCGCCTCGAACAGCGCCTCGCGTCGCGCGGCCCTCACGCGGGGCGGCTGCGCCTGTGGGTCCTGTTCCAGTCCGCGGAGGTGGCGAGCCGCTATGCGAAGGACCTGACCGGCGATGTCACGGTGGCGGGCCCGCACGTCCTGCTGGAGGAAGACCACTTTGGCCCCCGCCTGGGTTACCTCGCCCAGCGCCAGGGTGGCACCGCGCTCATGCTCACCAGTCAGCGCGTCATCGTGAGGGGCTCCTTCTCGCAGCCGAAGCGCGGCCCGCCCGACGTCGTCCCGCACCTTCGTCCGTACCTGACACCGGACGACCGCGTGGAATCGGCACCCGGGAACGACAGCCTCTCGGTCCGGGTCAACACGATGGAACCCGGACGCGTGCTGAAGGCGCTCGTCGAGCTGGAGGCCGTGCTGGGCCTGCATGCCTGGGTTCGGGTGTACTCCGACGACCCGCTCGCGGAGGCACTGCACCGCCTCCGCGAGGACGTGAACGAAGAACTCCGTCGACGGTAGCGACGGCCCTACCCCTGCTCGGCCCGGGGGACTTCTCGCCGCGGGCCCAGGTGCCATCCCTTGGCCCGCTCCTGCTCACGCCAGAGCGCCGCATAGGGCCCCTCGCGACGCACCAGCTCGTCGTGAGTCCCGCTCTCCGCCACGCGTCCGCGCTCCAGCACCACGATGCGGTGCGCGCGACGCACCGTCCGCAGCCGGTGCGCAATCACGACCACCGTCTTGTGCCGGACCAGCTCGTCAATCGCCCGCTGAATCTCCGCCTCCGCGGACGCATCGACCGAAGCCGTGGCCTCGTCGAGCAGGACGATGGGCGCGTCCTTGAGGATGGCCCGCGCGATGGACAGCCGCTGCCGCTCGCCTCCCGAGAGTGAGCCACCGTCCTCGGTGAGCACGGTGTCGTAGCCCTGGGGGAGCGCCTGGATGAAGTCGTGCGCCCTCGCGGCCCTGGCGGCGCGCTCGACGTCCTCCCGGGACGCATCCGCGCGACCCACGCGCAGGTTGTCGAGCACCGTCCCGGAGAACAGCACCACGTCCTGGAACACCATCGCGATGTGCCGGTGCAGCTCCTCGAACGGCAAATCCCGGATGTCGACTCCGCCGATACGAATGGCCCCCTGCCCTCGCGGCACGTCCCACAGCCGCGCGACCAGATGCACCAGTGTCGACTTGCCCGAGCCCGAGGCACCGACAATCGCCGTGAGCGACTTCTCGCGGAACTCGACGGAGACGTCCTTCAGCACGTGCTCCCCTTCGTACGCGAAGGAGACGGCCTCCACCTCCACGTTGAAGCGGGTGACGGGCGCGGCAGGCGAGGACGGCTCACTCAGGGGCTTCTCGGCCATCAGCCGGTCCACGCGCTCCAGCGCGCGCTGGGAGCCTCGGAGCATGAGGAGCGCCACGCCCAGCTCGGCCACCTGTCGCGTCACGCCCACGCTCACCACAAGGAACACCAGGAGCGTCCCCGGAGCCAGCGTCCCCTGGAAGGCCAGCGTGCTGCCCACGAACGCCACGACGACGAAGCTCGCCTCGACCAGGAAGCCGAAGACGGACAGGAGCGGCGACGGCGCCACCTCCGCACGGATGAGCGCGTCACGCAGCCGCTCCATCGCCTTCACGAAGCGCTGGTACACCTCACCGTGTCGACCGAAGGCGCGGAGCACGGCGATGCCCTGCACGTACTCGACGATGCGCGCGTTCACGTCCGCCGTCGCCTCGAGCACGGAGGTGATTTCCCGCACGAAGAGGGGCGTCGTGGCCGCCAGGACGGCGAGCGCGACAGGCAACATCGCGAGGACGGCGAGCCCCAGCCGCCAGTCGAGGAAGCACAGCCCGAGGCCCACCAGCATTGGCAGGGCGAAGCTGGCGGCGAAGACGCCGATGATGTGCGACCAGATGTCCTCGACAAGCGCCAGGTCCGTCGTGAGCACGCCCATCAGCTCGCCGCTGCGGTGCTGGGTGAAGAAGCCCATGGGCAGCCGCCGCAGGTGGTCCGCCGTGCGGATGCGGGCCTGTCCCATCAGCGCATGGGCCGCGGTGAAGATGTTCGCCATCGCCGACCGGGTGAACACCATCCGCAGGAGCACCGCGAGGACGATGCCGCCCGTCACCTGGCCCGTCAGCTCCAGGGTGAGCCGTCGCTCCAACGCCGCGCGGACGAAGAACAGGACCAGCGCATAGGGCAGCGCCGTCGACACCGCCTCACCGAAGGCGAAGAGGAAGCCGCGCCGCAGCCGCGCGTCCTTCTGGCCCGCCAGCCGCTCTCCGAGCGTGAAGAACTCTCCAATCATGATGCCACCTCCACACCACGCGGGGCTTCTGCCTCGGCACCGCCGAGCGACCAGTCCCGTGCATCCGAGTGACTCGCCCACAGTCGCTGGTAGAGCGCGCAGCGCGAGAGCAGCACCTCATGCGGACCCTGGTCCTGGACCCGCCCTCCGTCGAGCACGACGATGTGGTCGGCGGTGGCGATGGTCGACAGCCGGTGGGCGACGACCACGACGGTCCTCCCCTCGCACAACTCCGACAACGCCTCCTGGATGCGCGCCTCGTTCTCCGGGTCCGCGAACGCGGTCGCCTCGTCGAGCAGGAGCACGGGCGCGGCCTTGAGCAGGGCCCGCGCGATGGACAGCCGCTGCTTCTCTCCACCGGACAGTCGCGCGCCACGCTCACCCAGCATCGTGTCGTACCCCTGGGGCAGCCCGAGGATGAAGTCGTGCGCTCGCGCGGCGCGGCATGCGGCCTCCAGCTCCGCGTCCGTCGCCTCCGCGCGCCCCAGCCGCAGGTTGTCGCGGACGGAGCCATGGAAGAGGAACACGTCCTGGAACACCATGGAGACGCGCGAGAGCAGCGTGTCGAGGGGCAGCTTGCGCACGTCGACGCCTCCCAGCTCCACCGTGCCGCCGTGGGCCTCCCACAGCCTGGGCACGAGCTTCACGAGCGTCGACTTGCCAGCGCCCGAGGGCCCCACGAGCGCGGTCACCTTCCCGGCCGGCGCATCGAACGTGACGCGGTGGAGCACGTCCTTCCCCGCGCTGTCGTAGCGGAAGTCGACCTCGCGGAAGGAGATTCCGTCATGTCGTGGCGACTCGGTGCCCGCGACGTCTTCCAGGTCGGGCGCCAGGAGGATGTCGTGGATGCGCTCGTTGCCCGCTGTGACGCGCTCGACGTTGCCCCACGCGAACATCAGCCGCATCAGCGACATGAGGAGCTGGGGTCCCAGCACCAGGAACAACACCAGCGACTCCAGCGAGAGCCCGCCTCGCACGTACAGCCAGCCCCCCAGGGGTACGAGGACGACGAGGCTGGAGCCGATGAGCGCGCCGAAGGCGCCATAGCCCCGCCCGTTGGTGCGCATGAAGCCCTCCATCCACGCCAGGCCCTCCTCGATGGAGCGCGAGAGGTCCCCGAAGCGGGCCGCGGAGAGGCCAAACGTCTTGATGACCTTGATGCCCCGGAAGTACTCCAGGAGCGACGCGTTCATCCGCTGCTGAATCTCGTTCCACCGCGCATGCGCCTTGCCGACATCGCGCATCGCGAGCGCCATGGCGCCCACGGCCAAGGGAGCGACGGCGATGCTCGCCAGGGCCATCCGCCAGTCCTCCCACAGCAGCGCGACGGCCGTGGCGAGCGGAACCACCATGGCGGCCACCGCGTCCGGGAAGTTGTGCGCGACGAACGACTCAATCTGATTCACGTCGTCCATCAGCGTCGTCTTCAGCGAGCCCGTGGACCGACGGCTGAAGAACGACAGCGGCACCGCGCCGAGCTTCCGCGCGATTCGCAGGCGCAGCGCATGGAGGATTCGGAATGCGGCGATGTGCGCGGCCATCGTCGCCCCCGCGACGAACAGGTAGCGCAGCACCAGCGCCCCCACGGCGACGAGCGCCAGCGTGCGGACCTCGTCCAGCTTCGGCGGCTCCGCGTAGATGGCCGTGGCCATGCGCGCGACAACGAAGAACGGCACCAACCCCAGCGCGGCGGCCACCGTCGAGCTGAGCGCCGCGAGCCCCACCAGCGGCCCCTGCAAACCCAGCAGCGACACCAACCCGCGCAGGCCAGGCGGCGGATGACTCGGCGACTCCTCGACGACACTCACGGACGACCTCCCATTGACTTGATTTCGATAATAGTATTCATTATCGACGCCTGACCAGCGGCATCGACGAACCGGGGCACAGGTCCCCACCCGTTACCCGCGGGAGGGCAGGACACCGTGCCGCAGCAGCTTCAGGCAGAGCGCCAGGTACGCGCGTTCCCGCTGAGCGCGGCTGCCCAGGTGCCGCAGCCGGTGGGCATGGCGCTCGCTGTAGCTGACCCAGGCCTTCATGAGGCCCGCCAGGGCGATGAGGAGCAGCTCCGGGTCCACGTCCTTCGCGACGGCGCGGTTGCGCTGCGCGGCCCGGACCTGGGCGGCTTGTCGTTCGACGAAGTCGTCCTCACCCGGCCACATCTCCAAGTCCCCTTCCAGCGCGGCCCAGGCGGCCAGGCGGGACCACTCCGGACTCGCCCTGAAGAAGCCGACGAGTTGCTGGAGCCCCTCCTCGGTGAGCAGCCCCAGTCCGTCATCATCGGGAGCCGGTGCGTGGGCCCGCGCGGAGTCCTCCACCGCGTGGGCCTTCACGATGGCGTAGAGCGACTCCTTCGTCCCGAAGTGGTGCTGAATCAGGCTCACGGACACGCCCGCCGCGTTGGCGACATCCCGGAAGGACGTCCCGGCGAAGCCACGCTCCGCGAACAGCCGCGTGCCCTCCGTGAGGATCCGCTTCCGGACCCCCTCCGGGTCCCTCGTCAGCACGGGCTTCTTCTTCGCGGCGGCGACCATCGTGAACTTACTGTACGACCAACAAGTTCACCGTTCAAGTCTCCGGGCGATAGGGCCCGCCAGGGACACCCCAGCCCCAGGTGGGCATGGGCCCGTCCAGCGTGACGCTCGCGCCGGGCTGGGAGTTGATGACGGCGAGCCGGGAGCCCCACTCGACGTAGGCGACGAAGGCCGAGCGGAACTCGGGGTCCGAGGGCAGCTCCACCTCGTTGGCGCTGTCGAGCAGCAGGTCCGTCCAGCGTCGCCGCTGCGCCTCCGTCAGGTGCCGCTCCAGGTGGTGACGCAGCATCCCGGGATGTCCTCCATGCGCCTCGCTGTAGGCACGAGGCCCGCCCAGGACTTCACCCAGGAAGAGGGCGACGTGGGACGGGTGTTGCGCGGACATGCGCTCGAAGACGGGGCCGAGCAGCGCGTCGGTGCGCACCCGGGCATAGAAACACTCGGTCAGCCGCGCCAGGGCCTCCGCCCCACCCGCCCACGCGTAGAGCGTGGGCACCGCGGACGCATCACCGCCGTCGCTCACGGCCGGGTCCACGCCGTGTCGACGTCGTAGTGCTTCATCTCCTGGATGTCGGAGACGAACGGCCGCACGAGCACGAAGAACTTCTGGAAGGCCGCGCTGCCCCGGAACCCCTTCATGTGTCCTTCGAGGGAATCCCACTCGATGCGGACGACGAAGTGGTGGGGCTCCTCGGAGCCTCGGCTCACTTCGTAGCGCAGGCAGTGCGGCGAGGCGCGCAGATGCTCACCCGCGGCCCGGTAGGCCTCGAGGAACGCGTCGGCGCGCTCGGCCGGGATGTCATAGCGGATGTATTCGACAATCATGGACTGCTCCTTGTTCGATGAGGACTTCGACGGGCGGGGTGCGGCGGCAATCCCCGCGACGCCCAGGGCGGCGACGAGGAGGAACAAGGCGACACGACGAGACTTCCCGGACACGGACGACCTCCAGGGCGGGGCCTGGTTTCGAGGGTGCATTCCCGCCCAGCCATGCCACTGTAAGGACGGCGGGAGGACCCCCGCTTTGTCGGCCGTTCCGATTCGTGGGCCTCGCGTTCCAAAGGGAGGGATGGGGATGGAGCCGCTGTCCGCGGTGCTGCGTGGGATGAACCTGAAGGGGAGCATCTACGCGGCCTGGGAGCTGCGGGCCCCGTGGGGCATGGACCTGCCGGAGGCTCCCTTCGCATCCTTTCACTGGATGGAACAGGGAAGCAGTTGGCTGCGCGCCGGCGAGGACGTCCTGCCCCTGGAGGCCGGCGAGCTGGTGGTCCTCTTCGGTGGCCAGGCGCATCAGCTGCTCTCCTCGCGGGCGGCCTCGGTCACGACTGCTCGTGCGGCACCCACCCGTCGCGGGGGTTCATCACGTCGAGGGCCCGGGTGCGCAATCCCGACGTAGCCGGTTCGTACAAGCGCCAGGGAACACGCGCGTCCCACACTCGCGCCATGAACCTCGCCCAGAAAATCGCGGCCTTTTCGGCCGGTGGCTTCCTGCTCGCCGGCCTGCTCTTCGGCGTCTGGAAATATCTCCAGATTTCCCAGAGCCCCAAGGCCCAGGCCTCGCCCTACGTCGACATCGCCCACCGGGCCGCGCTCCTCTATTCGTTCGCGTGCCTCGTCGTCGAACGCTTCGTCGTCCTCAGCGCGTTGGATGACACCGTCGAGTTGATCGCCGTCATCGCTCAAATCGGCTTCTTCGCGGTGGGCCTCTCGACCTACGTCATCCACGGCCTCCTGAAAGACACGGACAATCAATTCGAGCGCCCCCACAGGCTCGGGCGTGCAGTGCTGCCTCCCGCGGTGACGGTGGCCTCCATGGTCGCCCTCATCGCGGGAGAGCTCGGAGGCTTCGCCGTGCTGTTCTGGGGCGCCGTCACAACCTGATTGTGACAAGCAGGCAGGCGACTCAGGGCTTCCGCCCGTGCTCCAGGCAGGGGGCGGGGTCGTCACGGACCTTCAGGATGAGCCCGGAGCCAAGAGGCGTTTCCCTCCGTTGGGGGCTCATTCTTCCGCCCTCGTGGAGTCCTCGCCCCCCCCGCGCCTCGAAGAAATTGTCGGGTAGCACTTCGCGCCGCCACCGGAGTTTCATGACAAACTCCGCGACACTTCACGCGCCCAGCCGCCTGCTCAGGGAATTCATGTCATTTCTGGACCGCATCCTCGACCCTCCGAGCTACGGCTACGAGAAGAACGGCGCGCTCTACGTGCCGACCCACCGGGAAATCTTCTCGGAGTTCTTCGCGCGGCTGAACATCTTCCGGACGCGGAAGAACTGGCTGGCGCTCATCGGGTGGACCACGACGCTGGGCTTCGGCATCCCACTCGCCCTCTTCTTCACCCACCATTTCAGTTGGTGGCTGCTGCTCGTGGGCTTCGTCTACAGCATGGTGGTCCTGGGCACACACGGCACCATCTGGTTCCACCGGTACTCGACGCACCGGGCCTTCCAGTTCAAGAACGCCTTCTTCCGTGAGCTCTGCCGCAACCTGGTGGTGAAGACGATTTCGGAAGAGGCGTATGTCATTTCCCACCACGTCCACCACGCCAAGGTGGAGACGCCGGGGGACCCCTACAACGCGAAAGCCGGCTGGCTCTATTGCTTCCTGGCGGACGTGAATCACCAGGGCATCCGCAGGGACTTGAGCGCCAAGGACTACTCGCAGCTGTGCAAGCTCATGGAGCACACGGGCGTGCACCTGAACAGCTATGAGCAGTACCAGAAGTGGGGCTCGCTCTGTCACCCCGGCTGGACCGTGGCGCACTTCCTGGCGAACTGGGCGGTCTGGTACGGCGTGTTCTTCCTGTTGGGCGGCCACGCCCTGGCGCTGGCCCTCTTCGGCTGGTCCGGCGTGTGGGCCGTGGGCGTGCGGACGTTCAACTATGACGGACACGGAGGCGGGAAGGACCGCCGACGCGATGGCGTGGACTTCAACATGAAGGACCAGTCCATCAACCAGCTCTGGCCGGGACTCATCACGGGCGAGTGGCACAACAACCACCACCTCTATCCGCACGGAGCCCGCGCGGGCTTCCTGTCCTACCAGTTCGACCCCGCCTGGCACTTCATCCGCGGGTGGTCCTGGATGGGCGCCATCAGCTCGTACCGGGACTTCAAGCCGGAGTTCATGGAGCGCCACTACCTGCCCTGGGCGGAGAAGCAGAAGGCCAAGGCCGTCGTCGTGGGTGGCTAGAGGTCTCTTCGGAGCGGGGAGAGGCACCGCTATGCCTCCCCTGCTCCCTGCGATACGCTGAAACACGAATGGCGACAGAGAAGGCGCTGCTGCTCATCGCGGATATCGGCGGCTACACCCGGTTCATGAAACACCACCGCTTCAGTCTCGCGCACGCGCAAGACACGGTGGCGCAGTTGCTCGAAGCCGTCATCGACGCCTCCGGCAAGCTCAAGCTCGCGAAGCTCGAAGGGGACGCGGCGTTCTTCTACGCCGTCGGCGACGACTGCAGCGTCCTGGCCCGGCAAATCGCCGACATCCGCCGCGCCTTCCTCGCCCGACGCGAGCGGCTCATCGTCGACCGCATGTGCAAGTGCGAGGGCTGCATGCAGGTCGGCGGCCTGACGCTCAAGTTCGTGGCCCACTCCGGAGAGGTCGCCTTCCAGCGCGTGAAGCACCTCACCGAGCTGGCGGGCGTGGACGTCATCCTCGTGCACCGGATGCTGAAGAACGACGTCCCCGTGTCCGAGTACTTCCTGATGACCGACTCGGTGCACCAGCAGCTCCAGCCGGAGCTGCGCCAGCTCACCCGGGGGCTCGAGCACGAGTTCGAGGGCCTGGGCCGCACGGCCACGCACTACCTGGACCTGAACGAGAGCGCCCAGGAGCTGCCCGCGGCGATTGGCCCCAGCCTGCCCCGCAGGTGGTGGCACAAGCTGACGCAGGAGGCGCGCTCGCTGAAGTACGTGCTCGGCTTCCAGCAGGCCTGCCAGAACTTCCGCAACGTCGACGTGGTCGACGCCCAGGAGGCCGCGCCCTCCTCCGACGTGCCGCGCTCCTGAACAGGGAGCGGCTCAGGCGGGCGCGCCCGTGGCACTCGACGGGGCCTGCTGACGGATGAACCGCCGGAACTCTCCCGGCGTCCGCGCGTGGACGCGCTGGAAGGCCCGATTGAAGGCCCCGGCGGACTCGTACCCGACGGCGTCAGCGACCTCCGCGAGCCCCAGGTCTCCGTCCCGCAGCAGGCAGCCCGCCTTGTACATCCGCCAGCGCGTCAGGTACTCCAGCGGCGTCTCACCCACCTTCGCCTTGAAGTGCAGCGCGAAGGCGGAGCGTGACATGCCCGCGATGCGGGCGAGCGCCTCGACGGACCAGGGCTGTGCGGGCGCGTGGTGCATGGCCCGCAGCGCGGCCCCGAGCGGTGCGTTCCCCAGCGCCGCCAGCCACCCCAGCTCCCCCGCGCCTCCCGACGTGTAGTGCGCGCGAATCATCTGCACGAAGAGAATCTCCGCCAGCCGGTTGATGACCACGGGTGAGCCGATGGCGGACGTCGCGGTTTCGAGCGCCAGGAGATTGAGCGTGGCCCCCAGCGCGCTGGCCTGCGCCTCGTCACCCCGCACACAGAGGACGCTCGGCAACAGCTCGAAGACCGACTGGCCGCTCCACGCGTCGAACTCGAACAGCCCGGTGATGACCTGGGTCGCCGCGCCGCCACCGCCGAAGCGCAGGAGGTCTCCCGTCTTCGTGCGGATGAGGGCCTCCCCATCCTGGGCACGCGTGCGCGGCGCATCGCGCACCGTGACGCCCAGCCCGGCCGCGACGACGTAGCAGTCCCCGCCGCGCAGGGGGATGGCCTTGGGCTCCCCTGTCACCTCCAGCCAGCAACTCCCCCGCGTCACCAGTCCGAACTTCGCGTGCGGTGAGCCGGGGAAACGCACACCCCAGGGCGCGGTCGCCTCCATCCGGCAGTACAGCGCGCTCCGGACCCGCATCGCGGTGAACACGTCGCTGAAAGGGTCGACTCCCGATGGAGCCGCTCCGTCTGGATGATTGGACACTTCATCTGGAGTTCCAGGCACTGAAAGTCCTCCGCTCGGGACGTACTGTACTTCGCGAAAGAGAGGTTCCCACATGATTCTGGTCACTGGCGCGAATGGAACGGTCGGCAGCCTGGTCGTTCAGCAGCTCGTCGAAGCAGGGCAGCGGGTGCGCATCCTGGTGCGCGACACGGCGAAGGCGTCCAAGCACGGCGGCGCCGTGGAGGTCGTCCAAGGAGACCTCGCGAGACCCGAGACACTCGGCGCGGCCTTCGCGGGCATCGAGAAGCTCTTCCTGCTGACGACGGGGCCCGCGCGAATCGAACTTCACGGGCTCGACGCGGCCAGGGCCGCTGGCGTGCGCCACGTCGTGAAGTTCTCCTCGATGGGTTTTGGTCCGACCCGCGACGCGCTGGCCATCGGAAACTGGCATCGTGACGTGGAGGCGGCGCTGGAGTCCTCCGGGCTCGCGTGGACCGTCCTGCTCGCGGGCGGGTTCAACACCAACGCGCTCGGCTGGGCGCACACCCTCAAGACGCAGGGCACCGCGTTCGCCGCGACGGGAGAAGGAAAGGTGGCGGTGGTGGACCCCAGGGACCTCGCCGCCGTCGCTGTCTCCGCGCTCACCCAACCGGGGCACGAGGGCAAGCGCTACGAGCTGACCGGCCCCCAGGCGCTGAGCTTCGACGAGCAGGTGGCGCTCATCGGCGCGGCGGTGGGAAGGCCCCTGCGCTTCGTCGACGTGCCTCCCTCGGCGGCACGCGACGCGATGTCGCAAACGGGCATGCCCGCGCCGCTCGTCGAGGGGATGCTGGAGGTGATGGCGACCATCAAGGCCGGCGGCGCCGTGACGGTGTCCCCCGCCATCGAGCAGGTGCTGGGACGCAAGCCCCGCACCTTCGCGGCCTGGGCGAACGAACACGCCGCCGCGTTCAGGTAGCCCCACGACCGCGGTCCTCCTCGGGCTCGCCGCGCGCATCGCCGCCAGCGAGCCCCCTCACCTCGTCTTCCGGAAGAACCCCCATGCCCCTCGAATCACTCCGTCCCAACGCCCCCATGACGTGGACGCGGCCCCGCGTCCTCCACCTGCTCCAGTCGGGCTTGCGTGCCTCCGTTCCCACCGTCCTCCTCGCGACGCTCGCGATGGAGGCACGGTCCCATGCGCACGGCCTCTCCTTCTTCCCGGAGCTGCGGTACGCGGTCCTGGCTCCGCTGTGTGTCCTCGTCGCTGTGCTCGCCGCCTTCGGCCATGGCTGGCTCACCGGGCGAGTCTCCCGGCCTCGTTCGATGCTGGCGATCGCCACCCTGGGACTGGGGCTGGTGCTGCTCCTGGGGATGGCCGTGATGGGCCGTGACGGACTCGCCGTCGCGGCACTCCCCGCCTTCATCGCCGTTGCGCTCACCGTGGCCTGGCTCGCTCCACGCGCGGTCGAACAGCCCTCGCGCTCACGGGTGCGGACAGTCGCCCTCGCACTCCTCGGCACGCTCGAAGCCGCGGGCGTGGTGACGGCGCTCGCGGGGGAGCACGAACTGCCCCACGGCCCGGAGTCCCTCGTCGGCGAGATTCCTCGCGCGATGTTCGACGCCGAGCACCGGTTCGTCGACCTCCCCAGTGGCGCGCGCATCCACTACGTGGACGAGGGCACGGGCGACACGCTGCTCTTCCTGCACGGCAACCCCTCGTGGTCCTTCCAGTGGAGGGATTTGATTCGAGGACTGCGCGGCTCCTACCGCTGTGTCGCCCTCGACTACCCGGGCTTCGGCCTGTCGACAGCGCCTCCCGGCTTCGGCTTCACGCCCGGCGAGCAGAGTCGCGTCCTGGAGGAGTTCGCGGAGCACCTCGGCCTTCGCGACGTGACGCTGGTCATGCAGGACTGGGGCGGTCCCATCGGCACGCACTTCGCGGCGCGGCGCCCCGAACTCGTCCAGCGCGTCATCCTGGGAAGCACCTGGGCGTGGAAGACGAGCACGAGCGAGCCCCGGGGGATGTGGTCCGTCATCGCGGGCGGCCCCATTGGCGCGTTCGCGCAGAACCACTTCAACGCCATCGCCTCCTTCGGGCTGAAGGACAGCATCGTCCGCGAACTTCCTCGCGACGTGCGCGACGTCTACCTGCGGCCCTTCCAGCCACTGGAGCGCCGTGGCATCGCCACTTTCTATCCAGGGCAAATCACGAAGGCGCACACCTTCTTCGAGGAGGTCGAAGCGGGCCTGCCTGCCCTCGTCCACAAGCCGGCGCTCATCTTCTGGGCGCTCGACGACCCCGGCTTTCCTCAGGCGGACCGTGTCCGCTGGGAACAGACGTTTCCGAGCCACCACACCATCGAGCTCGCCAACGCACACCACTTCTTCTTCGAGGACCACGCGGACACGGTCGTCTCCGAGATTCGCGCGTTCATGTCGTCGGAGCTCGCGAGGAACACCACCGTGCCTTGAGGAGTCACACGCTTCATCGAACGAACCAGCGCTCGCGTCGGATGCGGAGTTGAGCGGCCTCGGGTACCTTGCCGAACAGCCTCTCGCCCGACGAGATGCACCAGGGGGATGTTCGTGAAGCTTTATTTCATGCCTGGAACTCGAGCCACCCGCCCGCGAGCGGCTCGTCCTACCCAGGGTCGCGCTTCGTCGAGTCGACCTTGAAGTGGAACCAGGAGGACAGATGATGAACCAGCTCGCATGTGGCCATGCCGCACCTCTCGCGGGACAGTGGTGTGCGCACCTCGTGGAGGACGAGGACGCGGGCTACCACGTCCGCTTCACGGGTCAGGGCGTCCACCACGACCTGCTCTGCGAGGACTGCGCTCGGGTGGCCCTGCCTGGCCAGGAGTTCCGGAGCATCTGCGCGGCCTGCCAGCACGTGAGGTTGGGGAGGACCTCCGCGCTGATGGGCATCATCGGACGCCCCGGCGTGCGCACGCGGGCGACCGCGCTCCACTTCGAGCACCGGGAGCACTCCCTCCCCGCACTCGCGGGCCAGACGCTTCGCGGCCTCATCGCGCTGGGCACCGAGCCTCGCTCGCAGTGGCTCGCGGTGAACGAACAGGGCGAGCTGCTTCGCCTCGACCTCGAAGAGGGTTCGCTCACGCACACAGGTGTCGTGGGCACGGGCACGCTCGACCTCTCGGCCGAGCTGGTGCTGCACGTCTCGCCGTGCGGGCGCTACGTGGCGGTGGTGAACTCGCGCGGCGCGAAGGGCCTCGTCATGGAGCTGGCCTCCGGCAAGGTGACGATGCCGCTGGACCGGGGCTCGTACCATGAGAAGCGCTGCGAGTTTCCCGTGGCCTTCTTTCGCGACGGCACCAGGACGCTGCTGGCGCACGCGACGGCCTGGAACCGACTGGACGTGTCGGACCCGGCCACCGGGGAGCTGCTGACACCGCGAGAGTCCACCCGGCGAGGCAAGCCCGGCGAGCCCCGGACACAACACGAGCTCGACTACTTCCACTGCGGCCTGACGGTGTCTCCGGATGGGAACTGGCTCGTGGACGACGGGTGGGTCTGGCACCCTGTGGGCATCCTGACCGCCTTCTCCCTGCGGCGCTGGGTCCACGAGAACGTCTGGGAGTCCGAGGACGGCCCCTCCCTGAAGCAGTTGCGCGAGTGCTCGTACCACTGGGATGGCCCGCTGTGCTTCGTGGGCCCGCGCACCCTGGCCGTCTGGGGCTTCGGCGGGGATGTCGACACCCTGCTCGACGCCGCGATGCTCTTCGACGTCGAGACCGGGAAGCTGGTGCGCTGGTTCCCAGGACCGCGCGGAGCGTTCAGGTGCGATGGGAACCTGCTGCTCGTGAGCGCGAAGGACACGGGCACCACCGTGTGGGATGTGGAGACGGGCGAGCGGCTCCTCCAAGACTCCACTGTGGTGCCCACGGCGTGGCACCCGGCGGCCCGCCGCTTCCTGACCGTGCTGCCCGACGGCCTGCTCCGGGAGAGCAGCTTGAGCGGCGCGGCCTGGTGACGCGCGCCCCCCGGAAGTCGACGCGGCTCAGGCCGGGAACACCGCCAGCTCCAGCCGCCCCAGACGCTCCGGGTCGAAGATGGATTCGAGGGCGAGGACCTTCCCGTCGCTGATGGTGAAGACGAGGACAGAGAGCAGCCGTCCTCCCGGAGCCACGATGAGTCCGACCTTTCCGTTGATGAGCCCCAGTTGAGCGAAGCCGCCCCGGGCCGCGTTGATCTGCGCCTGCCGGGCAACCTCTCTCGCCCCGCGAGCCTCCCTCGGTGCTCCCGCGGGCAGGACCCGCGCATCCGTGCGCGCGACGATTTCGGGGTCCAGCACGGCGAGCAGCGCGTCGAGGTCTCCACTGCGCGCGGCGGAGAGAAAGGCGGCGACGACGTCTCGCTGCGCGGTGAGGCCCGCCTCCGGTGACAGGGCCGCGCCGTGTACGCGACGACGCGCGCGGCTGGCGAGCTGCCGGGTCGCCGTCGCATTGCGCCCGACGATGGGCGCTATCTCGTCGAACGTCAGGGAGAACATGTCGTGCAGCACGAAGGCGATGCGCTCGGGAGGACTCAGGGCTTCGAGCACCACGAGCAGCGCGAACCCCACCGAGTCCGCCATGAGCGACTCCTGCTCGGGGTTGCCGCTGGCCGCGTGACTGGCGAGCAGCTCCACGCCCTTGCTTTCCGCAGGCTCCTCACGGCGCGACTCGCGTGAGCGCAACTGGTCCAGGCACACGCGCGAGACGACCGTGGTCAGCCAGCCCCGCAGGTTCGCGACGTCACCGGTGTCCGCCCGGCTGAAGTGCAACCAGGACTCCTGGACGGCGTCCTCCGCGTCGCTGAGTGAACCCAGCATCCGATAGGCCACGGCTCGCAAGTGGACCCGGTGTGCCTCGAAGCCCTCGGCCCGCAGATTCTTTTCGTCCACCGGTCACACTCTTTCGCTGAGGTCCGTCACCGCGGCGCCGAACGTAACGCAGCCGGAATGACACGCACGCGGATGTTCGGTCCACCCATCAGCCAGGGCCCTGGAGGCCCTTGGAGCGTCCTCACCATGAACTCCCGCATGAAGAACCCCGCGATGGTCGTCCCCGAGGCCATGAACGCCCTGCAGGCCCTGGCGGCGGCCACCCACAAGGGCGGCGTGCCGCAGAAGACGCTCGACCTGGTCCACCTGCGCGCCAGTCAAATCAACGGCTGCGGCGTCTGCGTGGACATGCACCCGCGCATGGCCAAGAAGGCCGGGGAAACCGATGACCGCCTCTTCGCGGTGGCCGCCTGGCGCGACACGACCTACTTCACCGACGCCGAACGCGCCGCGCTGGCACTCACCGAGTGCGTCACCCGGCTCAGCGACCGCTCGGACCCCGTCCCCGACGACGTCTGGAAGGAAGCGGCCCGGCACTACGACGAGACGGCCCTGGGGACCCTGGTGATGTCCATTGGCCTGGTCAACCTCTGGAACCGGCTCAACGCGACGACGCGGCAGGTGGCCAACCCCCACGCCCGCTGGTAGCGCGGCGTCGGCTCGCCGCGCTCCCGGTGGAATCCGAGGTTCAGGAGGCGACCAGGACCTCGGAGAGCGCGGCGCGGACTCGCTTCAGCAAGTCGGCGTGCTCCAGGGGCGCGCGCAGACTTCTCGCCGACACCGTCAACGTCGAGAGGTCGAGCCTCCGGTCTGGCGGAACGGAGAGCTGGTCCGACAGCCGCCTCAGCGCGGGACCGAAGTAGTAGCCCACGCGCGTAGAGAAGACGCTCGTGGGGGTTGCCTGGCGCGCGTTGCGCTGACAGCCGAGCATGAGCTGATAGGACATGATCCGCTTGGGACCGGTCGGGCGCGGCCCCAGGGTGAGCAGCACCTGCTCACCCCGCGCGTTCGGCGAGGCGAACCTGACCTCGAACTCGATGGCCTTGGCCTTGGTCATCAGCCTGTCGAACGCCAGGCATGCGGAGCCGGGCTTTCCGCCTGGGGGCGGACGGTAGTTCCTGGCGCCCTCCATCTTCGCCTTGTCGGCATGCTCCGGGGGGATCAAGGCCTTCGTGAGGTTGGCGCCGTTGAAGATGGCGCCCTTGAGGTTGCACGACAGGAACCTCGCGTGGCGGAGGTCGGCCTGGGTGAAGTCGCAGTCACGCAGGTCGCACTCCT
This sequence comes from Myxococcus llanfairpwllgwyngyllgogerychwyrndrobwllllantysiliogogogochensis, assembly GCF_006636215.1. Classification (GTDB taxonomy): domain Bacteria; phylum Myxococcota; class Myxococcia; order Myxococcales; family Myxococcaceae; genus Myxococcus; species Myxococcus llanfairpwllgwyngyllgogerychwyrndrobwllllantysiliogogogochensis. The sequence continues at coordinate 54,883 of NZ_VIFM01000016.1, forward strand.
CGAACTCGACCCGGAACAGCTTCGCGCCCTTGAACGAGGAGCCCTTCAGGTTCCAACCCTGGAGGGTCGTCGCTTCCGTCCACGGAGGAGAACGCGTGAGCCGGGCCTCCGTGAAGTCACTCTTCAGGGCCTTCACGCCGCTCACGAAGCCGGCCTCCACGAAGTTCGTCCGCCGGAACGACGAGCCACTCACGTCGTGGACATCCAAGGAGGCCGAGGCCCAGAACGAAGCCTTCAGCCGCGCACCGGAGAAGTCACCCTTGCGCCGGGCGACCAGGGGCTGCTTCACCAGCTTCGGCTTCTTCGCCGACACCTTCTTCTTCGGGGGCAGTTGCTTTTCTATCCAGGCATCGTAGGCCGTCGTTCCGAAGATGTGCCCCTCCACGAGGTGCTGGAGGTACTTCTCATCCGTCACTTCCACCGAGACGTCGAAGTGATGAAGACGCGCCCAGGCGGCGTCCAGGAAGAGCCCCTTCCCCTTCTGCTCGAGAGGGGAAATCTCGTCGATGATCTTCTGCAGCCGCCCTTCGCCGACCGCGTTGTGCCGCGCGAGGAGGCGAGAGCGCGCCACGAAGCGCGGCGTGTGTTCGGCGTGCCACGCGGCTTCCCAGACAGGGGGGCCGCCCAGCTCCGCATGAAGGGGCGACTGCGCCTTGCTTGATTTCTTCGCCAGGGCGACCCGTTCCCTCGCCACGGCCTTCGGCAAGCCCCTCACCAGAAACGCGGTAGGGTCAGCGCGTCTCTTCGCGTCCAGGAGCAGCATCAAGCCGAAGGCGCGGCCTGAAGCGTAGTCCGTGAAGCCGCCACCAAAGCCGGTCAGACAGTGCAGGGTGACTTCCCGCCCCGCTGTCTTCCCCACCCGCACATAGTACGTATCCGTGGACACGAGGTCCTCCGCTCGAGGCTGCTGTCAGCAACGGCCCTCATCTGCCCACGGAATGTCAGCGACACAAAGCGGTATCTCCGATGTATGTGCCATTCAGCAACCGGTGCCATGATGACGCGGGGCCTTGTCCGGGCCGTGGGCTCGCCATCAGCCGAGCGCGGGGTAGTCCACGTAGCCTTCCGCGCCCGGTGTGTAGAGCCGCTGGAAGTCAGGGGCCGCGAGTTCGGCATCGCCCTTCATCCGTGCGACGAGGTCAGGGTTGGCGATGAAGGGCCGGCCGAAGGCAATCAAGTCGGCGCGTCCCGCGTCGAGCGCGGCCTGCGCGCGGTCACGGGTGAAGCCCCCGTTGAGGATGATGGGCCCGCCGAAGGAACGTCGGATGGCGTCCGCCGTCGCGGTGAACCCCTTCTCCACGCTCGCGATGAGGTGAACGTAGACCAGGCCGCGCAGCTCCCGCGCCAGCACCGTGTACTGCTCCTGGACACCCTCGTGGGCGGGCAGGTCGTTGTAGGTGCTGTAGGGCGAGAGCCGGATGGCCACGCGCTCCGCGCCGATGGCCTCGGACACCGCCCGCACCACCTCCACGACGAAGCGGGCGCGGTTCTCCGCGCTGCCACCGTAGGCATCCTCGCGACGGTTGGTGTGCGGGTGGAGGAACTGCTCCAGCAGGTAGCCATTGGCGCCATGGAACTCGACGCCGTCGAAGCCCGCCGCGATGGCATTGCGCGCCGCCTGGACCAGCTCGTCGCGAGTCGCGCGGAGGTCCGCCTCGCTCATCGCCTCCGGGGACGGATACGGCTGCAGGCCCGCCTGGTCCGTGTACATGGTGCCCTCGGGACGCACGGAACTCGGCGCGAGGATGCGGGCGTTCGCCGGGAGGTTGTGCGGATGCGCGATGCGCCCCACGTGCATGAGCTGGGCGAAGATGCGCCCGCCCGCCTCGTGGACGCTCCGGGTGATGGCGCGCCACCCGTCGACCTGCTCCGGAGTGAAGAGGCCCGGGATGCGGGCATAGCCCAGCGCGTTCGGAGACGGCGCGATGCCCTCGGTGATGATGAGCCCGGCGGAGGCACGCTGCGTGTAGTACTCGCGCATCAGCGCGTTGGGCAGCGCGCTCGGCGCCCGGCTGCGAGTCATTGGCGCCATCACGACGCGGTTGGCGAGTTCGGTGGGGCCCAGACGGTAGGAAGAAAAGAGGTTCATGAGTCCGCTCCTTGGCGGGGTGACGCCAGGGAATGTGCTCTCGTGGGGCATTGTGGCCAATCGAATGATTTGGGAAGTACTGTCCGGCCATGCGGACAATCCGTCAGGCGGACCCCAACGCCGTCATCGCGTTCCTGGAGGTCGCCGAGCAGGGCAGCTTCCGGGGCGCCGCGCGCAAGCTGGGTATCCCCAAGTCGACGCTCAGCCAGCGGGTGGCGGGGTTGGAGGAGCACCTCGGCGCGCGGCTCTTCGCGCGGACCACGCGCAGCCTGACGCTCACCGACATTGGCGCCAGCTACCAGCGCGAGGTCGCCCCGGCCATCGCCGCCTTGCGCGACGCCGAGTCCGTGGTCGGCAAGCTCCAGGCCCATCCGAGCGGGCGCCTGCGAATGACGATGCCCTTCGAGCTGGGGCAGAACGTGCTCGACACCCTGCTCGCCGTCTACGCCTCCCGCTATCCCGAGGTGAAGCTGGAAGCGGACCTCACCGACCGGCGCGTGAATCTGGTCGAGGAGGGCTACGACATCGCGGTCCGCGCAGGCACCCTGGACGACTCACGCCTCATCGCCCGGCGCCTGGGCGCGCCTCAGCAGATAGGGGTGTTCGCGAGCCCCTCATACCTGCGTCGCGCGGGCACGCCCAAGGAGCCTCGGGAGCTCGTGAAGCACCGCTGCCTGGCGATGACCGGCTCCAATACGCCGACGACGTGGACCTTCCGGGGAGACAAGAAGCCGCTCTCCGTGTCCATCGTCCCGAGCGTCGCGGTCAACAGCTTCCGGGTGCTGGTCGCCCTGGCCGTAGCCGACGTGGGCCTCGCGCGACTCTCCCAGATTCACTCCGCCGAGGCGGTGGCCGCCGGAACACTCCGTGAAGTGCTCCAGCGCTTCGCGCCACCTCCCGTGCCCCTCTTCGCCGTGTACCCGAGCGCCCGTCACGTGTCGCCGGCCGTGCGCGCGCTGCTGGAGCTGCTCACCGAGCACTTCCAGTCCCATCCCTGGTCGCCGGCCTCGCGATGACCCATGGGGTCGTGTGACTTCACGCTCGCCGGGATGCGCTGAGTCTCCTCACGCCTCCAGGCACGGCCAGGGGCACCAGCAACCCCATGACAGCAACAACGGAAGATGTCTTTTCGAGGTGCAGGGTCACTTCCTCCGAGGGAGGGTAACCGAGCACGACAAGGTCTACTCCCGCCTCCGCGCGACCTCGGGCACCAGCCCCAATGCCTTCGAGGTGGCCTGGGCCTCGGCGAGCAGCCACGTCTTGAACGCGACGACGTCCCTCCGGCTCGACAGCGGCCGGGGGTGGACCAGCCAGTAGCCGAAATCGTTGGGCAGCACCGTCGCGAAGGGCCGCACCAGCCGCCCCGCCTTCAGGTCATCCGCGGCGAGCAGCAATCGCCCGAGCGCCACGCCATCACCCTGCCGTGCGGCCTGAAGCACCAGCCCGGCATCGTTGAACGCGAAGCCCTTCCCGGTGTCCACGCCGTCAACGCCAGCGGCATCCAGCCAGCGGCGCCACCCGTCCTTCGGCGTGTCATGGAGGAGGCGCACCTTCCCCAGGTCCGACGGCGCGCGCAGCTTCCTGGCGAGGGCCGGGCTGCACACGGGCGCGAGCACCTCCGGCGCGAGTTGCTCCGCCTTCAGTCCCGTCCACCGTCCCAGCCCGGAGCGGATGCCCACGTCGAAGCGGTCGTCGAGGAAGTCCCACAGCTCGGACGCGCTGCTCAGGTGAAGCTCGAGGTCGGGATGGAGCCGGCGAAACCCCTCCAGGCGCGGCAGGAGCCAGGACGAAGCGAACGAGGGCAGCACGGTGAGCCGCAGGGGCCCCTGCTCCGCCTCGTACAGGCGCGTGGTCGCCTCCGACAGTCGCTCGAATACGGGCGTCAGCTCGCGCAGGTACGCCTTGCCCTTCGTCGTCAACGTCAGCGCATGTCCCCGGCGCTCGAAGAGGGAGACGCCGAGCCAGTCCTCCAGTTGGCGCACCTGGTGGCTGATGGCCGCCTGGGTGACACGCAACTCCGTGGCGGCGCGGGTGAAGCTCAGGTGCCGCGCCCCGGCCTCGAAGGCACGAAGGGCGCCGAGCGGTGGAATGCGGCGCATGCTCGATGAGCTCCCTTTATCGAGCGCGCGAGGATAGCTCGCTGGGTGCCCGGCTCGAAATGGAGTTTGTGTCCCTGCTCGCGCCCCATCACCACCACGAGGGCGCGTGGGGGCTTTCGCCATGATTCCCGCTGAAGTGTGGGTGATGTTCCTGGGCTACACCGTGCCGATGGTGTTCAGCCCCGGGCCCGGCAACACGGTGCTCGCCACCGCGGGCGGACGCTTCGGCATCCGGGGCTCGCTGCCGTTCTGGACGGGCTTCGAAGCGGCCAATGTCGCCCTCTGCCTGCTCTACGGACTGGGGCTGGGCCGGGTGCTGCAAGGGATTCCCTCGCTGCACCACGTGCTGCGCTGGTGCGGCGTCGTGTACCTGCTCTACCTCGCGTGGGGCTTCTTCCGTGCCTCCAGCTCGCCCTCCGGAGCGGAGGACGAACCGGAGCGGCTCGGCTTCGTCGACGGCCTCCTCACGGTGGCCCTCAACCCCAAGATTCACTCGATGGTCCTGGTGATGTTCTCCCAGTTCCTGAACCCGGCGGGAGCCCTGCTGTCGCAGGCCGCGCAGCTCACCGCGGCCTTCCTCGTCGTCTGCGTGGCGTGCCACTTCCCCTGGATTTACGGAGGGAAGCTCATCCTGGGACGCTTCCGCTCCGAGCGCGCCCTGCGCATCCAGGGGTGGACGTTCGGCGCCTGCATGGTCGCCGTCGCCGCCTATGTGGCCGTCGCCTGAGTCGCTAATCCGACCAGGTCATCACCTCGATGTAGCGGACGGAGTCTCGCGTGTTGTTGACGGACGCCACCACGTAGCCGCCGATGTCCCCGGGGCCCGTGCGGCCGTACGAGTCATGCCACGACGCGACGTAGTAGCGGGCCCCGGTGCCCGCGTGCGCGCTCAGCCAGGCGAGCGCGCCATTGACCTCGGCCGCGCTCGGCGCCTGGCCGAAAATCGTCGAGCCGAGCTTCGCGCTCAGCTCCGCATACGTGACGGGTGCGAAGGTCGACGGCTGCGGACCGAAGTAGCCGTAGTAGGTCCACATGAGCGTCGTCTGGTTCGCCACGCCCTCGTCACCCAACATGCCACCCTCCTGAATCCACGCGTTGCTCGCCAGCCGGCCGCTCGCGCCAAAAATCTGCGCGGGCGTCTGGGCCGGCGAGGCCACGTCCAGCGGTGACGTGGTCGCCGCCCCGTCATTCAGCTCGTGATAGCGGAACAGGTAGTCCCGGGCCGAGGTGTCGATGCCCGTGAGGAACGTGGGGCTGGCCACCTTGCCCGCGAGATAGGTGTACTCGGCGGCGTCCGTCTGTCCGTCGTCGGAGCTGAGGAACGACTCCAGCGCGGTCTTCATCTCCGAGCGAATCACCGTCGTCCCACCCGTGCTTCCACTCGCACGGGCCGCCGTCATCCGCGACTCGAACAAGGGGATGGAATAGGTGCTGCCCCACGCGAAGGCGACGGGGGAGGCGAGGGCTGACAACACACAGAGCGCGGCACGCAGCGAGGAGGGCTTCATGGGTGTGGGACCTTTCTGGCCGTCCGGGCGCCGGACGGGCTAGAGCTGTTATCCGAGCATATCTGACTAGTCTTGGATAAATCCGTATCAGTGGTGCAACACCTGCCACGCGGACACCCAAGACTGGAGTTGTTCATGCTCACTCGAAGAACCGGCTTGCTCCGGTTGGTGTTGTTGACGTTTTCCTCTGTGGCGGTCCTGGGCTCGACGCCGACCTGGGCGCAGACAGTGCTTGACCTGTCGCCGGCGAATCGCAGGGTGCCCATCTCCGGGCTGCCGGACTGGTCCAAGGCGGGCTACCGGGGCGGGCAGAACCTCCCGGGTGAAGGGGACATCAATCCGGACGCCACGTGCCGGGTGACTCCGGCGGAGCTGGCGACGACCTACGGCGTGATTCCCAATGATGGCGTGGACGACACCACGGGTCTGCAGGCCGCCATCGACCACCTGCGCACGGCGTGCACCCCCAGCGCCTCGTACACGAAGCTCTCCCTGCTCTCACTTCCCGCGGGCCAGCTCGACGTGTCCCGACAGTTGGGCGTGGACGCCAGCTACCTCATCATCCGTGGCGCGGGCTCCTCGCCGGTGACGGGCACGAAGCTGGTGTTCCGCCCCGATGTGAACACCCGCTACGACACCCTGACGTCGGACGGTGGCGACTGGGACGAAGACGGCATGACGCACGGGGAGGGCAAGGGCGGCTGGCTGTGGCCCGGACGGGGCCTGTTCCGCGTGCAGTCGCGCGGCGTCCACACCGCGTACGACGAGGACGAGAACGACGACTACCAGACGGCGCCTCCCAACCGGGCGGACATCTTCGAGGGCACCGTGAATGTCCACTGGAAGGTCGGCGTGAAGCTCCGCGTGAAGCCGGGTGACACCGGCTTCGCCGCGCGCGCGGGCGACACCGTGGTGTACCTGGCGGCGAACTCCGCCGCGCTGGCCGTGGGCAGGCTCGTCAACATCCGCGCCGCCAACTCACGGGCCTTCTACGCCGAGCAGCAGGCGCTGCCCACCCAGCACGCTCTGTCCAACCTGCACATGCGTCAGCAGCTCTTCCGCATCGCCGCCGTCGACACGGGCAACAAGACGCTCACCCTGGACAAGCCGCTCGAATACGACGTGCCAGTGACGTCGACCTCGGACGGGTCCACCGCCATCGACGGCTCGGTGTACGACTCCAAGGCGGCCCCGCTCGTCGACCCCATCGTCGGCGTGGGCATCGAGAACCTGTACTTCACGCAGGAGGTGCCGGGAGTGAGCGCCTCGGCCGCGCTCCACAACTACGGCAACCTGGCGCCCGCGTACGAGATGCACGGCATCGTCTTCAAGTGGGCCGCGGACTCGTGGGTGCGGGGCATCCGCGCGGAGATGACGGGCTCGCATCCCATCGTCACGGAGGAGGCGAAGAACCTCCAGATTGTCGACAACGTGCTCGACGGCGCATGGAACAAGGGCAAGGGTGGCAACGGCTACTTCCGAGGCTCCCGCGTCTGGGACTCGCTGTACGCCGGCAACACGTCCCGCAACCTGCGGCACTTCACCTTCCAGTGGTCCGCGTCCGGCAACGTCGTCATCGGCAATGACTTCGACTCCGACCTCAACCTGCACGGCGGCTGGGAGCGACGAAACCTCTTCGAGCGCAACATCAGCACGGTTCCGTACGCGCACCGCTCCGGCAACTGCAGCTCCCACTGCGGAGAGGAAGGCGGCGGCGGCCCGGATGACTCCAACTGGTATCCCATCTGGTGGGGCGCCGGGAAGAAGGCCGTGAAGTGGTCCGGCGCCACGGGGCCGCAGAACGTCTTCTTCAACAACGTCCTGCGCAAGCAGGTGGGCACCGACACGTCCCCCTACGCCGACTTCTATTCGGAGCCCTCGCGCATCTACCAGTTCGGCTGGTCGGGCGCGGCGTACAAGCACCTGGACATCAACGGGACGCCCATCGCCGACTGGGCGCACGCGGAGACGCTCGACTACTCCGGTGGCCATGGCGTGGACACCACGAGGACGGACACCGCGCCCTCGCTGTTCCTCATCAGCATCGGTGCGCCGCCGCCTCCGGACACCACCCCACCGAGCGCGCCCTCCAACCTCCGCGTGACGGCGGTGACGTCCACGAGCGTCACCCTGGCCTGGGACGCGGCGACCGACGACCGGGGCGTCTCCGGCTACTCTGTCTGGCTCGGCGGCAACGTGGCCGCCACCACGACGGGCCTGGGCGTGACGTTGCTGGGATTGAGCCCGGCCACGGCGTACACCTTCACCGCCACCGCGAGGGATGCGGCGGGCAACGTGTCCGCGCCGAGCGCCCCGGTCATCGCGACCACGGCTCCGCCAGCGCCCTCCGGGCTCGTCGCCCACTTCGCCGTGAGCTCTTCCTGGGCCAATGGCTACACGGGCCGCTACACGGTGGAGAACCTGGGCACGGTGAACGTCACCGGGTGGCAGTTGGAGTTCGACCTGCCCGCCGGGACGACGGCGCAGAATCCGTTCTCCTCCACGATGACGCGCAACGGGGACCACTACACGTTCCTTCCCGTCAGCCACAACACCACCATCAAGGCGGGCGCGAGCAAGGAGTTCGGCTTCACCACCGTCGGACTCGGGCAGCCCTTCAATTGCACGTTGAACGGCAACCCCTGCGAGTGAGGCGGGCGCATCGATGACGCGTGGACAGGGATGGCTCGGCGCTCGTTCAGGCCGGGCCGTTCCTGCTTCATGAGGCCATGCGGCGGAATAATCGCGAGGTGCCCGGGTTGCTGGCCGGCCGCGCGAACACACCCCGCCATCTCGCCTCGGAGTCCTTCGTGAAGCTGTCGCTCCTGCTGCTCACCTGCCTTGTGTCCCTGCCCGCCTTCGCCGAGGAGAAGCCCAAGGACACCGCCGTCGCCCGGCAACAAATCACCGCCGTGGTCGACGACTTCCGCGAGGCCATCATCCAGAAGGACCGGAAGAAGTTCCTCGGCCTGTTCCTGCGCGAGGACGCCACGTGGCAGTCCGTCGATGGAGAGGAGCTCCTGAAGCGCCGCCTCCAGAAGAACCCCAAGGCCACCCGGCTCAAGCTCGATGCACGGCAGAACCCGACGACGTTCATCGATGAAATCGTGGCGGACCCGGAGCGTAGCGAGGAGAAGTTCACCCACGTCCGCATCGACACGGACGGCACCATCGCCTCGGTCTCCTTCGAGTTCACCTTCCACCTGGGCGAGCGCGTCATCAATCGCGGCCAGGAGAGCTGGCACCTGGTGAATACGGGCACCGGCTGGAAGATTGCCTCCGTCATCTGGTCCAACAACTAAGGCCCCACGCCCGACATGTCCTCCCGCGCCCCGCTCCTCTCGCTTCTCGCCGTCGCGTGCTTCGCCTCCCAGGCGCCAGGCGCACCCCAGGCCCCCGTCTCCGCGAAGCTGGACGCCCACCTCCAGTCCTATGTCGACAAGGAGGGCTTCCGAGGCGCGGTGCTCGTCGCGAAGGACGGGAAGGTGCTTCATCGTGCCGCCTACGGCCTGGCGGACGAGAAGGGCCGGCGCGCAAACCAGGTCGACTCCCAGTTCCTGATTGGCTCGCTGACCAAGTCCTTCACCGCCGTGACGGTCATGCAGTTGGTGGACGCGGGCACTCTGGACCTGAACGTCCCCATCTCCCGCTATCTGCCGAAGCTCCGCGCGGACCTGGGCAAGAGCCTGACGCTCCACCTGCTGCTCAAGCACCAGTCCGGCCTGCCGACGCATCTGGACTCGCTGGTGGAGCGTGAAGCAGAGACGGATGTCTCCTCGGCGGAAATCCTGCGGCTCATCAACACCGCGCGCGTCTCATTCAAGCCCGGAGCGAAGCACGAGTACTCCAACCTGAACTACCACCTCGCGGCCCTCATCATCGAAGCCGTCACGGGCAAGCGCTACGCGGAGGTGCTCCAGGAGAAGACGTTCGGCCCGCTTGCGATGACGGACTCGGGCATCGAGCGAAGCACGAACGTTCCGCCCAAGCGGGCCTTCGGCTACGCGAAGGAGCTGCTGGGCGTTTCGCGCGACGAGAACAACGTCTCCTATGCCCTGGGCTCCGGAGACATCTATTCGACGGTGGATGACCTGTACGCCTGGGACCAGGCGCTCTTCGGTTCGGGGCTGGTGTCCGCTCCGAGCAAGAAGCGCCTCTTCACGGGAGAGAGTCGCGCGCTCGGCTACTACGGCTACGGCTTCCGGATTCAGCAGTACCAGCGGAGCCCCGGCAGCAAGGAGCGCGGCGTGCTGGTGCGGCACGGCGGCTCCATGGATGGGTTCCTCTCCAACCTCCACCACTACACCGAGGACCAGCTGACGGTGATTGTCCTCGGCAACGTGCGGCCCTTTCCCATCCGGGAGCTGACCTTCGAGCTGAAGGAGATTGCCCTGGGACTGGAGCCCAAAAGCCGCTCGCGCGCGGAGCTGGACGAGTAATCCCGCCCTGTCAGGCGCCCTTGTCGACGGGCACGCCCAGTCGCGTGAAGGAGAACACCAGCGACGTCTCGATGCGGCTCACCTCGGGACGGTTGGTGAAGGACTGGTTGGTCAGCACCCGCAGGTGCTCGGTGTCGCGACACACCACGTGCACCAGGAAGTCGGTCGTCCCGCCCAGGCAATAGACGGCCACCGTCTCCGGCAACGAGCGCAGGTGGTCACCGATGTTGCCGAAGGCCTCGCCCACGTGCTGGCGCAGCTGCACGGCGATCAACGCCTGGAGCCCCAACCCCATGGAGCGCACGTTGAGCTCCGCGCGGTAGCCCTGGATGATGCCTTCCGTCTCCAGTCGCTTCACGCGCGCGAGGCAGGAAGAGGGCGCGAGCCCCACCTGCGCGGCGAGCGCCTTGTTGGACAGCCGTGCATTGTTCTGGAGGGCCTCCAGAATCGTGCGATCAATTCGGTCGAGGGGGGTCATCTGGGGTTCCTGGACGAATTTCATTCGATGGATGCGACCCGAAGCTGCCTCTTATTCTGTGTCAATGACACGATACCGAATTGGAGCACTCGTTGTCCTGCTGGCGGGCGCGGCCGTCGCCGCTCCTGAAACCCCTCCCGGCAAGGGCGCCACCCTGCTCGCGCCCTGGTCCGGCCCTCACGGCGGAGCGCCTCCGTTCGACCGGGTGAAGCTGGAGGAATTCCGTCCCGCGCTCGAGGAAGCGATGGAGCAGGAGCGGCGTGAAGTGGCCCGCGTCGCGGACTCGACCGAGCCGCCCACGTTCGAGAACACCATCGCCGCGCTGGAGGACACGGGCCGGGGATTCACTCGCGTCTTCGAGGTCTACAACGCGTGGTCCTCGTTCGTGAACACACCCGAGTATCAGGTCATCGAGCGCGAGATGGCGCCCCGGCTGGCCGCGTTCTGGGACGAGAGCACCCAGAACCGTCGCCTCTTCCGGCGCATCAAGGCCGTCCACGACTCGGCCGCGAAGGCGAAGCTGACGCCCGAGCAGCGGCGGCTCGTCGCGCACTACCACGACGTCTACGTCCGCTCCGGCGCGAACCTGGGCGCGGCGGCCGGCAAGCGCTTCACCGCGATCAACCAGCAGCTCGCCACGCTCTACACGACGTTCAACCAGAACGTGCTCGCCGACGAGAAGCGCTTCACCCTCCTGGAAACGGAAGCCGACCTGGCGGGCCTGCCGGAGCCGCTGCGCAAGGCCGCCGCCACGGAGGCGGAGGCGCGCGGGAAGAAGGGCCAGTGGGCCGTGGCCAACACGCGCTCGGCGGTGGCGGACTTCCTCACCTATTCGGACCGCCGCGAGCTGCGCGAGAAGGTGTGGCGCAACTACGACAGCCGGGGGGACCACGGAGATTCCCACGACAACAACGGCGTCATCACCCAGATACTCGCCGCGCGCGCCGAGCAGGCGAAGCTCCTGGGCTTCCCCACTCATGCCCATCGGCAGCTCGCGACGTCCATGGTCAAGACGCCCGAGCGCGCGATGCGACTGCTGGAGCAGATGTGGACGCCCGCCGTCGCCCGCGTGCGCGAGGAAGTCGCGGCGATGCAGGAGATTGCCCGGCGCGACGGGCAGCCGGAGACCATCGCCCCCTGGGACTACCGCTACTACGCGGAGAAGGTGCGCAAGGCGAAGTACGACCTCGACGACACCGAGGTGAAGCCGTACCTGCGACTCGACTCCCTGCGGGACGGCATGTTCTGGGCCGCCGGCGAGCTGTTCGGCTACACCTTCACTCCCGCGCCGGACGTGCCCGTCTACCACCCGGACGTGAGCGTCTTCGCGGTGAAGGAGCGCACGAGCGGGAAGCCCCTGGGGCTGTTGTACTTCGACCCCTACGCGAGGCCGGGCAAGTACAACGGCGGGCAGACCGAGACGTACCGCGTGCAGGAGCGCTTCCGGAGCGAGGTGACGGGCCTGGTGGCCATCAGCATGCCCTTCGTGAAGCCGGGGCCCGGAGGAGTCGCGCTGCTGGGCTGGCGCGACGCGCTGACGCTCTTCCACGAGTTCGGCCACGCGCTGCACTCCCTGAGCGCGAGCGTGACGTACCCGACGCTCGGAGGTGGCCGCGTGGTGCGCGACTTCGGGGAGTTTCCCGCCGAGCTGTTCGAGCACTGGCTGTCCACTCCGGAGGTGCTCAGCCGGTTCGCCGTGCACCACGTGACGGGCAAGCCGATGCCCGCGGACCTGGTGGCCCGCATCCAGAAGGCCGCGACGTTCAATCAGGGCTTCTACACGGTGGACTACCTGACCTCCGCGCTCGTCGAGATGAAGCTGCACCTCGCGGGTGCCCGCCGCATCAACCCCGACACGTTCGAGCGCGACGTGCTCCGCCAGATTGGCGCGCCGGAAGAGGTCGGCATGCGCAGCCGGCTGCCCCACTTCGGGCATGTCTTCGCCAGCAACGGGTACGCGGCCGGCTACTACATGTACCTGTGGGCGGAGATGCTGTCGGCGGATGCCTTCGAGGCGTTCACCGAGGCTGGCGGTGCCTATGACCCGAAGGTGGCCGCGAGGCTTCGCGAGCACATCCTGTCCGTGGGCAACACCGTGGACCCGTTCGAGGGCTACCGGGCCTTCCGGGGGCGGGAGGCGAGCCTGGACGCCTTGATGCGGGAGCGCGGCTTCCCCGCGCCTCAGCGGCCGTAGCCATACAGGAAGACCCGGACACCGGACGCCACGTGCTCGGCGCGCTCCTTCCTGGTGAGCGTGAGCCCTCCGTCATGGGGGCCTGGGACGGAGACCAGGCGGGTGAAGTGGAGGGCCGCGCGCTCCGGGTCCTCGACTCGCAACAGCCCCTCGTCCGCCAACCGTCGCAGGTGGCGGGCGAGCTCCCGGCGGACCCGGAGCGGCCCGGCCTCGCGCCACGCCTTGATTGCGGGCGCGGGGATATGGCCCGCCTCCGCGTTGACCTGTCGCACCAGGGCGAAATGTTCGGCGGAGTCCGGCATCGGCGTCCCCCAGGCCAGGGCGAGTTCGATGAGGTCCGTTTCCAGGTTCGTGACTTTTCGCAGGTGCCTGTCCAGGAGGGCCGTCTGCGCCTCGGCGACCCGTGACGCGCTCTCCTCGATGACGGCCTGGAACAGCCGCGCCTTGTCTTGGAAGTGGTTGTAGAGCGTACGCGTGGACACACCCGCCTCGTCGGCAATCATGTCGATGCTGGCGCGGGTGTAGCCGTCCCGAGCGAAGACCGTCAGCGCCCCCGTCAGGAGGGCCTGACGCTTGTCCCCCTGCCCTCCACGCGGCTTCGTCCGGTCTGCTCGGGGCATGTTCGTTCCTTTTGCACGGGTACAACCATCGTTTTACTCAGTACAACGTACGTTGTACCCTGGCGCTCGTTCTCGCGCACGCATCAAGGGAGGCTGAAGTTGACCCGGCTCGGCATCGTCATTGGAAGCACCCGCCCCGGACGCAGGGCGGAGGTCGTCGCCCGCTGGGTCCATGCCGCCGGACAACGGCATGCCGCCGTCGTGGCGGGGGACGCGACCCTGGAGGTCATCGACCTGGCGGACCACGACCTGCCGCTGCTGGATGAGCCCATCCCCGCCATTCGCGGGGATTACCGCCACGCACACACGCGGAAGTGGGCCGCCACGGTGGGCGCGTTCGACGGCTTCGTGTTCGTCACGCCGGAGTACAACCACTCATTCCCCGCCGTGCTGAAGAACGCCATCGACTTCCTCTATGCCGAGTGGAACGACAAGGCCGCGGGGTTCGTGAGCTATGGGGGACTCGGAGGCGTCCGCGCGGTGGAGCATCTGCGCACGACGCTGGCCGAGGTGAAGGTCGCCACCGTGCGCGCGCAGGTGTCGTTGTCGAAGTACACCGACGTCGCGCTTTTCACCGACCCGGGAAACTGGTCGCCCGCGCCCGCCCAGGAGGCCGCGCTGCACACGCTGCTGGACGAAGTGCTCGCATGGTCCCGGGCCTTGAAGACCTTGCGCGCGCCGGGCTGAGCGGACCTATTCGACGGCGAGCGCCACCGAGGAAGCGTTGGCGAACACCCGCGTGAGCCAGTCGATGAAGACGCGCACCCGGGGCGACAGCTGGCGGCTCCGCGGATAGAGCAACGAGACGGGCGTGGGCGACGGGGGATGTTCGGGCAGCAGCTCCACGAGCGTCCCCGCGAGCAGCTCGCTCTCCACGTGGTAGCGCGGCAGTTGAATCAACCCGAGCCCGAGCTTCGCCGCCGAGGCGTAGGTCTCCGCCCCCGTGACGGTGACAGTCGCTGGGAGGGTGACGTTTCTCGGCGCGCCGTCGACCCTGAACTCCAGGGGAATCATCGACCCCGTGGCCGACGAGATGAAGCCCACCGCCACGTGGCCCTCGAGCTCCTCCAGCTGGGTGGGTGTCCCGTGGCGGGCCAGATAGGCGGGGCTCGCGCAGGTGACCTCCTTGAGCAGCGCCACGCGCCGCCCCACCATGGCGCTGTCCTGGAGGTCGCCCACGCGCAGGACGCAGTCGATGCCTTCCCGCACCAGGTCGACCAGCCGGTCTCCTTCGCCAAGGTGGAGCTTCAGGTCCGGGTATTCGGCCAGGAATGAGGGCAGCGCCGGCAGGACGAAGTGCCGCGCCAGGGTGCCGTGGACGTCGACGCGGAGCTGTCCCTTCGGCTTTGCGCCGCTGAAGGCGGAGTCGGCATCCTCCACCTCGCCCAGGATTGCGACACAGCGCCGATAGTAGGCCTCGCCATCCAGCGTGGGCCGGACATGGCGTGTCGTGCGCTGGAGCAGTCGCACGCCCAGCCGGGCCTCCAGTTGCTTGATGGATTGCGTGGCCGTCGAGCGCGGAAGCTCCAGGTCCTGAGCAGCCACCGTGAAGCTGCGGCGCTCCACGATGCGCGTGAACAGCCGCATGACGTCCAACCGGTCCATCCCCGCCTCCTCACGGTCCGCTGGGGCCGAGCAGTGACTGGCCTGCTCGGCCTCAACGGGCCGCGGGGCACGTGGCCCCGCGACTCCGAGCACACCGACTCACCGCTTGATGACGAACTCCACGCGGCGGTTCTCGCTGCGTCCTTCCAGCGTGTCGTTCGTCGCGATGGGCTGGGTCGGACCATAACCACGGGCCTCCAGTCGCGAGCCGTCGACACCTCGGCGGATGAGGTAGGCGCGCACGGCCTCCGCGCGGTCCTGACTCAAGGTGCGGTTGAGGTCCTCCGGACCGGTGTTGTCCGTGTGCCCCTCGATGCGCACCACGACGTTGGGCCGCGCCTTCAGTTGCTCGGCAATCTCGTCGAGCACCTTCGCGCCCTCACCCTGAATCTCGGACGTCCCCACCGGGAAGGTGACGCGACGGTCCGCCAGCGAGAGCCGCTCCTCCGTCGGCGCCTTCGCCGGCTCGGGGCAACCCTCGTTCTCCACGGTGCCCTTCTCCTTCGGGCACTTGTCGGAGTCGTCCGGCACGCCGTCACCATCCGTGTCCTTCGGGGCGGGGCAGCCTTCGTTCTCCACGGTGCCCCTCTCCTCCGGGCACTTGTCGGACTCATCCGGCACGCCGTCACCGTCCGAGTCCTTCGCCGGTACCGGCGCGGGGCAACCCTGGTTCTCCGCGGTGCCCTTCTCCTCCGGGCACTTGTCGGACTCATCCGGCACGCCATCGCCATCCGTGTCCTTCGCGGGCGCGGGGCAGCCCTGGTTCTCCACGGTGCCCTTCTCGTTCGGGCACTTGTCCTCGGAATCCGGCACGCCATCGCCGTCCGAGTCAGGGCAGCCGCTCGTCTCCGCGCTCCCAGCCTCGTTCGGGCACTTGTCCAGCCGGTCGACGACGCCATCGCCATCCGAGTCGCGGTCGGGGCAACCCGCGTTGTCGGGCGACCCCGCCTCCAGCGGGCAACGGTCCGACTTGTTGGGCACGGAGTCACCGTCATCATCGGAGTCGGGGCACTGCTCGGGCGTGTGCGTGCGTCCGCCCTTGCAGACATCCTCACGAGCCGCCGGGTTGTGCGCCCACGCGATTCCCGCGCCCACGCGCCACGAGGGCGTCCCTGGGATATCCGTGAAGCCATGGCCAGCGAGCGCGTTCAGCTCGAAGCCCATGCCAATGGGCAACCGCACGCCTCCGAGCAGCTCCACCGCCACGTCCGGATGCACCAGCGACTCCGCCACCTGCAGGGCGATTTCGCCGCGCAGGCCGTCACCCCGGGTCGCCACCACCACGGACTGCTCCAGCTCCGTGCCCACGTCGCGGCCCGGCTCCACTTCCGTGGACCTCACCCGCGCGCCCACGCTCGCGCCGAGCGCGAACATGCCCACCTCGCGCCCCAGGGAGACCCGGGGCGAGAACTGGAGGCCCGCCCAGTGCTCCTGACGTCCGAAGGCGCTCGCCCGTCCACCCGGGAGCCCCACGTCGAGCCCCACCGCCAGGGACAACGGCGCACCTTCCTCGCGCCGCAGCAACGAATAGCGCGCCCCCACCTCGGGCGTGCCGAGCCCCGAGGACGAGGGCTCCGCGACACCCGCCAGCCTGTTCGCCCCATGCCCGCCCTGCGAGATGATGACGGGCAATCTGGCGGAGACCTCCAACCGGTCCACCGGAGACCACGCGCCCATGAGCCAGGCCGAGGTCCTGTAATGGATGATGGAGTGCTCGCTCCCGTCACTGCCCTCCAACACGAGGATGCCGCGCTCGTAGTTGGCGAGGAGGCTGAGCCGAAAGCCCCCCTCGGAGAGCACCCGGCCCGTGTCCACCATCAGTGAGTCCGTGGCGGCGGCGCTCAGACGCAAGCGCTCCGCATCGAACGCGACCAGGGGGCTGGAGAGTGCCTGCGCCGAGGCGGTCGTGGCGGCCAGGGCCGCGACGAGCACACCAGTCCGTGCCAATTCACGCAAGGGAAGGTCCTTCAAGCTGAAGAGTCGAATGAGAGGATTCAAGAGGCTCACGGGGCGACTCGCTCCCGGCCGCGACGACGGCCCGCCCAGACGGCGAGGACCGACAGCACGACCAGCACCGCGTCTCCACCGCCGCCCGTGGACTGACAGCCACCTCCGGCAATCGAGATCAACCGGGCCTGGACGGAGACCTCGAACGAGCACTGCGCCGTGTTCCCCGCGGCATCCGTGGCCGTGACGGTGACGCGCGTCTGTCCCGAAGAGAAGCGCGAGCCGGACTCCGGCGACGCGGTGACGGTCGCCGGCCCGGAGACGGAGTCCGTCGCCGTGGGCAGCGTGTACGTCACCTGCGCGCCCCCCGGCTCGTCCGAGGCCACCTGGAGGTTTTCCGGGCAGCTCAACGTCGGGGCCGTCGTGTCCCGCACCGTCACCTGGAACGTACACGTGGCCCGGTTGCCCGCCGCATCGTCCGCCGTCACAGTGACCGTCGTCACTCCCAACGGGAAGGTGCTTCCCGACGGCGCTGAGTAGGCCACCACCGGGTCCGCCGCCCCCCCATCCGTCACGGTCGCGGGTTCATAGGTCACCACGGCGCCCGAAGCGTCCTGGGCCTCCACCACCGGGTCCGCGGGACAGGTGAGCACGGGCGAAAGGGTGTCTCGCACCGTCACCAGGAACGTACACGTGGCCCGGTTGCCCGCCGCGTCTTCCGCCGTCACCGTGACCGTCGTGTCCCCCAGCGGCAAGATGCTTCCCGACGGCGGTGAGTACGTCACCAGCGGAGTGCTCCCCACGTCGGAGGCCGTGGCCGGCGGATAGGTCACCGCGGTCCCCGCCTCCGCCACCTGATTCCCAGGACACGTCAGCACGGGCGGAACCGTGTCTCGCACCGTCACCAGGAACGTGCACGTGGCCCGGTTGCCCGCCGCGTCTTCCGCCGTCACCGTGACCGTCGTGTCCCCCAGCGGCAAGGTGCTTCCCGACGGCGGCGAGTACGTCACCGTGGGCGAGGCCGTCACCGCGTCGGACGCCGTCGCCGCCGGATAGGTCACCGCGGTCCCCACCTCTGCCACCTGATTCCCCGGACACGTCAGCACGGGCGGAACCGTGTCTCGCACCGTCACCAGGAACGTGCACGTGGCCCGGTTGCCCGCCGCGTCTTCCGCCGTCGCCGTGACGGTCGTATCTCCCAGCGGCAAGGTGCTTCCCGACGGCGGCGAGTACGTCACCGTGGGCGTGGCCGTCACCGCGTCGGACGCCGTCGCCGCCGGATAGGTCACAGGGGCACCCGAAGGGTCCGCCGCCTCCACCACCATGTTCACCGGACAGGTGACTGTCGGAGGCGTCGTGTCCCGCACCGTCACCTGGAACGTACACGTGGCCTGGTTGCCCGCCGCGTCCTCCGCCGTCGCCGTGACGGTCGTATCTCCCAGCGGCAAGGTGCTTCCCGACGGCGGCGAGTACGTCACCGTGGGCGTGGCCGTCACCGCGTCGGACGCCGTCGCCGCCGGATAGGTCACAGGGGCACCCGAAGGGGCCGTCGCCTCCACCACCATGTTCACCGGACAGGTGACTGTCGGAGGCGTCGTGTCTCGCACCGTCACCAGGAACGTGCACGTGGCCCGGTTGCCCGCCGCGTCCTCCGCCGTCGCCGTGACGGTCGTATCCCCCAACGGCAAGGTGCTTCCCGACGGCGGTGAGTACGTCACCGTGGGCGAGGCCGTCACCGCGTCGGACGCCGTCGCCGCCGGATAGGTCACAGGGGCACCCGAAGGGCCCGTCGCCTCCACCACCATGTTCACCGGGCAGGTGACTGTCGGAGGCGTCGTGTCCCGCACCGTCACCTGGAACGTACACGACGCCTGATTGCCGGCCGCGTCCTCCGCCGTCGCCGTGACGGTCGTCATTCCCAATGGCAGCGTGCCGCCCGACGGCGGTGAGTACGTCACCGTCGGATTCCCGGTGATGACGTCGGTCGCGGTGGCGGGGGGATACGTCACGACAGCGCCCGCCGGGCTCGTCGCCTCCACCTGCTGGTCCGCCGGGCAGGTGATGGTCGGCGGCGTTTCATCCACCACGCCCACCGTCACCGTGGCCACGTTGCTGTCCAGACCGCAGTCCCGGGCCATGAAGGTGAAGCTGTCCGGCCCCACGTAGCCCGGATTCGGCGTGTACGTGACGGCGGGAGGCGTCCCGCTCAGTGTGCCGTTCGCCGGAGGCGTGACGATGACGTAGGTCAGCGGCGGCCCCACCTCGGTATCCGTGGCCACCAGGGTCACATTCACCGGGACTCCGTAGCCCGTTTCCACCGTCTGGTCCTGCGCCACCGGCGCGATGTTCTCCAGCACCGTCACCAGCCGCCCGCTTCCAATCCCGTTGGCGAAGATGGACAGCGCATAGGTGCCAGGCGGCGCGCTGGCGGGAATGGTCACCGTCGCGCCCGTGGCGGACAGGTCCGTCCCCGGAAGGCTCCAGAGCCGACCTCCCTCCACGCCTTGCAGCCGCGCCAGCGGGAAGTCCGCCGAGGAGTCCTTGTAGTCGCCTGAGCTGGCACCGGAGATGCCTCGGAACCGCGCGCCGGTGATTCGGGCGGAGCACGCGCGCGTCACCTCGTCCGGCCCCGTCACCACCGGACGCCATGAGGGCTGCGCCCCCGTGTCTTCGTACAGCTCGGCGCTCGCCAGCCACGCGTTGGCCGCGGACTGACCCCCGAGCGCGAGCACCTCGCTCGTGGGCAGCACCACCGCGGCGAAGCGCGCCCTGGGCCCAGCGAGATTCGTCGCGGGCTTCCAGGTATTCGTCGCGCTGTCGTACAGCTCCGCCGTGGCGCGCACCGCGCCTCCCGGCCCCTGGCCTCCCGCGACGAGCACACGGCCCGACGGCAGCAGCACCGCGGAGTGGAAGGCCCGCGCCTCCGCGAGCGAGCCCGCCGGAGTCCAGGTGTTGGAGACCGGGTCATACAGCTCCGCCGACGCCAGCTCCGCCGCGAGCGTGGTGCCCGCCGACGCCAGCACGCGGCCCGAGGACAACACCGTCAGCGTGAAGGACTCGCGTCCCTGCGCGAGGCTCGCCGCTGGAGCCCAGGTGTTGGTGGTCGGGTCATACAGCTCCGCCGTGGCCAACAGCGCCCCCGCGTTCTGACCACCCGCCACGAGGACACGCCCGTCGTTCAGCAACACGGCGGCGTGCCGCGAGCGCGGCGTGGCGGCGGATGCGGCGCCGCTCCAGGTATTGGTCGCCGGATCATACAACTCCGCCGTCGCCGCACCCGCGCCGCCCACCACGAACACCCGGCCCGAGCCGAGCACCGTCGCGGTGTGGCCATCGCGGGCCGTGGCCATGTTGCCCGCGGCCGACCAGGCGTTGGCGGTGGCGTCATACTGCTCGGCGGAGGCCTGCGCTCCCGCGCCATTGGCTCCGCCGACGACGAGCACCCGGCCCGACTGCAACAGGCTCATCGTGGCCCGCTCGCGCGCCGTCGCCAGGGAAGCGGCGGGCGACCAGGCGTTGCTCGCGCGCGTGTAGCGCTCCGCCGTCGCCAGCACGCCGCCCGGGCCGCGTCCTCCGGCCACCAGCACCTGCCCCGAGGGCAACAACACGGCCGCCCTGGAAGCGCGAGCCGCCGCGAGATTGCCGGCGGGAGCCCAGACATCGCTGGACGCGTCATAGACGTCGGCGTTGGCGAAGAAGGTGAGGCTCGGGTTGGAGGCGTAGCCACCGTTGACCAGCACCTGCCCCGTGGGCAGCAGCGTCGCCACCATGTTCTCACGCCCCACCGCCAACGCCCCGGCCGGGCTCCAGGTCCCCGTCGCGGGGTCATACAGCTCCGAGACAGTCTGCGTGTTGCGGGCCGCGTCCGCGCCCCCCTGGACGAGCACCTTGCCGTTGGGCAGCAGCGTGGCGGTGTGGCCATTGCGCGGATGGGTGAGAGCTCCCGTGGCGGTCCAGGTGTTGGCCGCCGGGTCATAGAGCTCCGCATGGGTGGTGACCCCTCCGGCCGTGAAGCCGCCCGCGAGCAGCACCCGGCCATCCGGAAGCTGCGTCCCCGTCGCGTAGTGCCGGGGGACCAGGGCAGGCGCCGCGAGAGACCAGGTCTCGGAGACGGGGTCATACAGCTCGGATTCGGGGACCTCGCCCGGGATGAGATTGCTGAAGCCGCTCATCACCAGCACCCGTCCATTCCTCAGCAGCACGGCCGTGTGGGCACGGTGGATGACCGCCATGGGAGCCGTGGAGGTGAAGGTATTGGTCGCGGCATCGTAGAGCTCCGCGGTCGCCAGGTTGGAGCCACCGGCGACGAGCACCTTGCCCGAGGGCAGCACGGTGGCCGTTGGCAGGCTGCGCGAAGCGGCCATCGCGCCCGTGGCGGTCCAGGTGTTCGTCTGGGCATCGTAGATGCGTCCCGTCAGGCTGCCGTCCGTCATCACCAGCGCCCGTCCCGTGGGCAGCATCACGCCCACCGCGATATTGCCCTGGATGCCGGGGCCCGCGGCGGACGCCCAGGTCCCGCGCTCCGGGTCGAACCGCTCCGCGGTGGTCACGAAGCCCAGCCTGTTGACCCCGCCGGCCACGAGGACCGTGCCATCCGTCAAGAGCAGCGAGGAGTGCTGCGCCCTCGGGGTCGCCATGCTGGCCGTCGACGACCAGCCCGGGTCCACCACCAGCGGCGCGGTGAGTCCGGCGAGCGCCACTTCGGTGACGAGGCTCACGCGAGGGCCCTCCACCTCGAACACGTTCGCGAGCGATGACGCGCGAACCCCCGACAGGCGCGTGTCACCACGCCGGGACTCGCCCCGCGCATCGCGCACCTCGGACGGGTGGAAGCGCAGGACCGGCTGCCCGTCGGTGTCGAGGAACTCCACGTACTCGCCCACATCCCGCAGGCGCGTCACCGAAGGGGGCAGCGTGACGTGGTACTCCGCGCGGTGGAGGGGCTCGGAGCCATCCACCACCCAGGCCTCCTCCAACCGCGAGGAGCGCCACCCCTGGCTCACCTCGGCGGAATCACCCACCGGGAACCAGAAGTGTCGCGGGCCCGCGAAGGACACCGCTCGCTCGCGAAGCAGGGTACCGGCGTCATCGGCGCCAGCTCCCTGCTCGACACGGAAGAGCAGGCCCCGCGTCGTCAACTCCAGCGTCCCGCTCGCGGAGAGCCGCGACGTGAGAGCTCGGGAGTCCGCGACGGTGAGGGGGACCTCCGAGGAGGAGAAGACCTTCGACGGCGCCTCCTCCGTGGTCAGCTCCGGAAAGTAGGCCCGAGCCAGAGCGAGCGCTTCCGCTGAAGCCGGCAGGTCCTGCTTCTGCTCGCATGCGGCGACCAGGGCACAACCAACCACCACGACCAGGTATCGCGAGACGCGTCTCGACTGCATCTGTCACCCTCCACACCCATGCGTGTGGCACGGGCTGACGCGCGAGGGACGCCACGGCTGGCGAGCGTGCGCGTGTTGCCTCCGGCTGTATCACGCTTTCACCCCACCGGGTCCTCACCGACGCCTCGAAAAAAGGACGCCAGGGGTCTGGGACACAGGCGGCACAAGTGACGCGTTGTTCAACAGGAGCGTCGCTTTCTCGCGAGGGGAAACACACGCCCGAGGCGGAGGCTGGTCATCCTCCCGAGCAGGATGGCAGGCTGCGGGCCCCGTTGGGTCTCCTGGAGGGACACATGACCGCGACGAAGCACGAGCCCGTCACCGCGCCTGGACTGCCGAAGCCCGTGGGACCCTATTCCCCGGGCATGCGGCTGGACTCGTTGCTCTTCGTCTCCGGACAGGCCGCGACGGACCCAGCCACCGGGAAGCAGGCCGAGGGAATCGAAGCGCAGACGGAACAGGTCCTCCGCAACCTGGAGCGCATCCTGCTGGCGGGTGGCTCCAGCCTCCAGCACGTCCTGCGCTGTGGCGTGTTCCTCGTCGACATGAAGGACTTCTCCCGGATGAATGCCGTCTACGAGCGCGTGTTCGCCGGGCACCGCCCCGCCCGCACCACCGTGCAAGCGGCCGCGCTCCCAGAGGCCGGGCTGCTCGTGGAGATCGACTGCATCGCCTACGTGCCCTGAGACGACGGGGGTTGTCACGGTCCGAATCAGGACCGGAAATGTCCTAGTGGGCTCGTACGGTGCCTCCGATACCCGCTACCGGAGGCCCGATGCGACGCCAGCTCTTCACGCTCCTGCTCTTGCTCACGTGGAAGGCGAGTGCGCTCCCACCGACGCCACCGTCAGGAGCCACCGCCGTGAAGACTGCTTCTCGTGATTGCTGTGCCGTGCTGGAGCTGCGGCAGTACACGTTGCACCCGGGCCAGCGCGACGTGCTCATCGACCTGTTCGAGCGTGAGTTCGTCGAGAGTCAGGAGGCCCAAGGCGCGCACCTGGTCGGACAGTTCCGGGACTCGGCGCGGCCCGAGCGCTTCGTCTGGCTGCGCGGCTTCCCGGACATGGTGTCTCGCGAGCAGACCTTGAAGCGGTTCTACGGTGGGCCCGTGTGGAAGGCGCACCGGGAGGCGGCCAACGCGACGATGCAGGACTCGAGCAATGTCCTGCTGTTGCGCCCCGTCACCGGAAGTCGGGGGTTCCCCCCGCCGGGTTCCCCCAGACCCGACAAGGGGAACCACCCGACACCGGACTCTCTCGCCCTCGTCACGCTTCTCCATCGTGACGCCCCCGTGGACGACGCGTTCCTGCGATTCGTCGAGCAACAGCTCGTGCCTGTCCTGAGTGAGACGGGCGGCGCGCCGCTCACCCTGCTCCAGACGGAGTACGCCCCGAACACCTTCCCGGCCCTCCCCGTGCGCGAGGGCGAACATGTGCTCGTCGCGTTCACCGTGTTCGCGAGTCGGGAGAAATACCGCGCCCATGTCGAACGACTCGCGAACTCACGGCGCTGGAACGACACCGTGCGCCCCGCCCTGCTCAAGCACCTGAAAGCCGCACCCGAGTCACTGGTGCTGGAGCCCACCGCGCGCTCACTGCTGCGGTGACGGGGTGACCGAGTTCATCACTCGCGGGTGGGCGATTACTGAGCAGCGGCGACGGAGACAATCCAGGGAGTGCGCATCCCGTGGGGGCCCATGAAAACCTTGGTCAAATTCAGCCGGACCTTTTTAAGGACGACCACCCCCACGATTGCCCTGCCATAGAGCGCCGAGTTACGTCCGGGCTGCCCGATGGCTCCAAAAAACTCGGGCGTTCCCTTCAAGCCCCCCATCCAGATGTCGCCGAACACGGCGATGTTGGCATCCTCGATGGCTGCCTTCTGTCCGAAGAGGCGAAACCCAAGCTGGCCAACCCTCACTCCATTCCCCTGTGGGGCTCCCAGTGGAGCAATGTCCATGTTGATAGAAGGCATGAAGCTCAGCACCGCGATATTCTGCACCCCCTCGGAATCGTCGACCGCGGACACATAGGCCACCATTGGCAGCTCCGCCAACATCGTCGCATTCCCTCCAGCCTGAATGAAATTCTCGAGATTACCTTCCTTGGCGGTCTTTTCGTCCGGCCCGGTGCCGCTGGACGGGGTTCTCGTCGAGGTCATCGCGGCATGCAAGCTCAACTGAAGATTGGAGAACACTCGAAAACTGAGCAGCTTCGCGGCGACACTGAACCCTGACTCGGACACCCCGGTGAAAGACAGATACTCCGCCACTTTCGGCGCATCCTCGCCAAAGTAGGCATCGGCGCTCTTTGGATACGCCAGCGGCTTCACCCACCCATGAGGCTCCACGTAGACCTTCTGGTTCTTCTCTCGGGATTCCACCTTGAGCCCTGCCAGCACTGATTCCTTTCTGGGTGTCGGTGGAGCCGGGGACTGAGCCAAGACCGCCGTCGGCGCCAAGGCGAACCACAGGAGCAAGACAGACCGCATCACACATCTCATATATCCCCCTACGTTCATCGAAATGCAGCGCCCGCCGGACCTCGACGGGCGCGAATTAATCAGACACGACCGGGACACACTTCTCTCGGACGCGCGAAGCGCCTCACGACGGGCCTCGCCCGACGCGACAATTCCAGACAGAAGTTCAGAAGAGAAACACGGAACCTGCGACGACTCGATGCTCAGTGGGCAGGCAGGTGAGCCTTGATCTGCTCACGACTCGGAGCTTGCGATCCGGCCGTCCACCGATAGACCGCGATTCGATTCGATGACTTCGACTTGATGGCGACGACCCGTCTATCCACGCAGAGGGTGACAATCAGGTCATTGACAGGGAATCGCTCGTCGACGATGCCAGCGGGCATGTCCTCGAGCCCATCCAGAACGTAGCCCGGCGGGAGCAACTGCATGACGCCCTGGACATTCACCGCGGCGTTCTGGGCGATGACCCCCAAGCGCCGCACCCCTGTCTCGGATGCACTCATCCTGCTGGCGGTCCTCAGGAACTTGCTGGCGACCTCCTCCCGGAACCCCTCGGGTCCAAAGTCGGAGTGAGCAATCGAGGCGAGACTGCCCCAGACCGTCCGCGTCTTGCCCCCCTTCGACAGTTTCGCCTCGAGCCCTTCGAGAACCGCTCGGCCCTCCGCGAGCGTACCGGTATCGCAGCCCAGCAGCCGCACCTCTGCGTTGTCGGTAAGAAGGTCATCCGTCTTCAGGTCAGGAAATAGGTCCCAGCTCGCCTCGTGCTGGGTCACCACCTCCTGCCCCTGATCTCCCAGCGTCAACGTCCCGGACTTCCCGTGGCCGAAGATGTCCAGTCTCGCCACCTTCTGGTTGGACTCGTTGACCACCTCGTTCACGATCCACTGGAGCTGGCTTCGCTCCTGGCAACGCGCGAACCTCCGCAGTGGGTCGCTCCTTCCGTCCACCCGGAAGACAGCACGCTCGATGTCCCAGTCGAGCCGAGACGCATAGGCAATGATGGTCAGATGCATGACGGGCCTCTCACCCTTCTTCCTGCTCGTTCGACAGCACCTGGAGAAGCGCCGAGACAGAACGCATCACCTCATTGCCTCGAGAGGCCCCTTCCCGCCGCCGCTTCGACAAATCCGCGGCGAAGGGCCATTTGCCCCGACCATCCGAGTACGCGTCGAGGCTGCTGACCTGCTGGCTCGACAGGTATTCCTCCGTCAACAACAGGTAGCCGAACTGACCCGGCTGAGCATTCACGGCGGTGGAGGGTGCTCCGGGCCACACGTGCGAGGCATTGAAGAGGTCGACCTCCAACCCCACCAGGGTGGGGACGCCCGGCACCATCGCCACCAGGTCGAACGTGAAGCGCCTCGGGTCCAGACTCTTCACCTGGACCTTGTACGCGCGATACCCCCAGCCGATGCCGTTCACCTCCGGCATCCACCAGAACTTCAGGTCCGCGGCGGAAGTCTGCGGCTTGATGGTCGACTGCCCAAAGAACGGCGTACTCGGCATGAGACACTCCAGGGGACTGCGGGTGAGACCTTCAACTTTCAGGCGTCTGGGAATCCCTCGTCAGGCCGAATGCCTTCATCAAGTTGTAGATATGCTGACGGGTCAGGTCGAGCCGCTGCGCCACATCGGACACACACCAATCAGTGGCATCCAGCTCGCGGCGAAGCAGGTCTCGTTGAAAACGTCGGGTCGCCTCGTGGAAGGACACTGGCGCCATCCCCTGCGCCTCCATGCCCTCGAACAGGTGGCGTGGCTCCAGGAACGAGGCCGCCTCCGCGCTGGCGCGAATGAGCGCGGCCTCCAGCCGATGCCGGAGCTGTCTCACATTGCCCGGCCACTCCGCCAGCTCGCACGCCGCGAAACAGGCCGGTGAGGGTCGCAGGCGCGGCAACCCATTCTCCTCCGCCAACCGCTCCACCAACGCCTCCACCAGCGGGACAATGTCCTCTCGCCGCTCGGCGAGCGCCGGCATGCGCACCGACAAGACATTGAGGCGGTAGAACAGGTCCTCGCGGAAGCGCCGCTCACGGACCAACTGCTCCAGGTTGGCATTGCTCGCGGCCACCAGCCGGACATTCGCCTTGAACGCCTTGGGGCTGGCCAGCGGGAAGTACTGCCGCGACTGCAACAACTGGAGCAGCTTGGCCTGCGCGGCCAGGGGAATCTCCGCGATTTCATCGAGGAAGAGCGTCCCCCCTTCCGCCGCCTCCACCTTGCCGACCGTCCGCCGCGCTCCCGGGAAGGCTCCTGGGAAGGCACCGAAGAACTCACTCTCAAAGAGCCCCTCCGGCACGGCCGCGCAGTTGAGTTCCACGAAGGGCCCCAACCTGCGCTTGCTGTTGACGTGGAGCGCCTGCGCCAGCTGCGTCTTCCCCGTGCCGGACGGCCCCCCAATCATCACCGTCACATCCAGCGGCGCCGCGACGGCGAGCTGGGCGAACACATGCGCCAGCCCCGGACTCCTGCCGATGATGTCCTCCAGTTGGAAGCGCTCCCGGAAGGGGCGCGTCGGGTCCTCCTTGTCGCCCCCTCTCTGGAGCAGCGCCCGCTCGGACGCCGTGCCCAGGAAGTGGGCCACCGACTCCGCCAGTTGCACCAGCCCCTCCGAGAACGGCCCCGCGCCGCGCTTTCCCTCCAGATAGAGCACCCCCGGCAGTCGCCCACCCAGGGGTACACAGAGCACCGCCTCCAGGCGCTGCGCCTTGACGCTGGCCGAGCTGGCGAAGCGCGCATCCAGCAACGCATGCGCCGTGTGCACCGACTTGCCGGCCGCGATCGTCGAGGCGACGATTCCGCGCGACGTCAACGCCCGGATCTCCTCGCGCTCCAGCTCCGAGCAACCATGGAACAGCGACCACTCACGACGCGCCACGGAGCTTTCTCCATACAGCTCCAGGCCCGCGCGCTGGGCATCCGCCAGCTCGACCAGACAGGTCAGCACATCTTGAAGGGGTTGAAGGGGACTCGGCGCATCCAGGACTCGGAGCACCGCGAGATAGAGATCTCGCTCGCGGGCAAAGCGGGCCTCGAGGGTGACCATGTCTGTCAACATATCACCCAGTCGATGCACGGCAATGCTGGTGGGCCAGTCGGAGGTCATGGGCACCGGCAGACATTGCAGGGGGCGCGCCAGTCACACCGTGAGAGCGACACGCGGCGGAGGAGGTGTCGCGAACGTCAACGGGATTTGACAAGCAGGTCGCGCGTTGTCCAACACAGTGGACAAACACTCTCGACCCTTCCTTGGCCATACGTCTGCATCGTCCCGACCTTCGTCAAGGCATGGTGATTGCTCTGACAGGAACTCGGAGTCCACCTGTCCCCATGAGCAGGGGACCTTTCACCCGAGGAACCCATGTCACGACCCAAGAAGGTCCCTGTCTCGTCCTTGTCCCCGCGTCGTATGCCGGCGGAGCCCCCTGGCGGGCCACTTGACGGTCCGGCGGTCTTCTCGCCTGGGGAGCCCCACAACCTGCCCGCACTCGTCGAGGACGCGCGCGACGCGGCACTGATGGGAGAGCCTGGCCCCCGCGAGCCGTCGAACTACCAGGAGCTGTTCAGCCGCCTCTCCGCCGCGCGCGACACGCTTCCCGGCGCGTATCGCGACACCTTCTATCAACCCCTCCTCAACAAGCTGGGTGAGCTGGGGGCCACGCGCTTCGCCCAGTTGCTCCAACAGGACCCGAGGCGCACGGGCGTCGCGGGCCTCCTGCTCGACGCCACCCACGCCGTCCTCCAGAACGCGGAGCGCTATGAGTTCCTCGCCACGGATGCCTTCCAGGAGGTCGTCAGCGACCTCTTCGATGGCTTCCTCAGCGCGGAGAGTCGCCGGGGTGTCTCCCCGCCGGACCTGGGAATCCTGCCGCCGCTGGTGAAATGGGGCAGTCCTGACTCTGGTCCGTACACCTGGCCGGTGGATGCCACCTCGAGCGTGCTCGGGTTGATGGCGGGTGTGGTCAGCCTGCCGCCCGCGAATGCGCATCAGGGATTGCTGGCGTGGGCCGCGCTCCCGCACGAGGCCGCGGGGCACGACATCCTGGATGCCGACTCGGGGCTGTCGGCGGAGCTGTCCAACGCCGTCCATGACAAGCTCAAGGACACGTATCCCTCGCTCGCGACCTACTGGGCCGACCGCATCGACGAGACGGCGGCGGACGTCCTCGGCATCCTCAACATGGGCCCCACATCGGGCATCGGGCTGCTGGGCTACTTCCGGGGCCTCAACGCCGCCTGGGGGGGTGGCCCGGTGCTGCGCCGCGACGGCCCGTCCGACGACTCCCACCCCGCGGACGTGCTGCGCGGGTACCTCGCCGCGGCCACCGTCGACAAGCTCCTGTTCGCCAACCGGGCCCACTGGGCGGGATTCATCGAACGGGAGGTGGATGCGGATGTGAATGGGCAGCGCATCGTCGTCGAGGGCGTCTCCGTGAGCCGCGAGCTCGCGAAGCACTCCGCCGGGGCCGTCGCGGAGGTGCTCGTCACGCACCGCGCCGCCGCGCTGGAAGGGCATGCCCTGGGACAAATCCAGAACTGGCGCGACACGGATGAGGCGCGCGTCCAACGACTCGCGCGAGGACTGCTGCACGGACCTCCGGGCCTTCCCACGGACCTGATCGAAGGCACCTATGCAGCGCACCTCGTCGCCGCCGCCGTGGTCTCCGGACTGACGCCCGGCGCGGACCTGAGCGCCCTCCAGTCCCGCATGCTGCGCCAGCTCAAGCAGATGCACGACGCCAATCCGGTGTGGAGTTCGCTGGTCGTCGCATACCGGGGCAACGCCGTGCCGCACCGCATCTACCGTCCCCAGCGCAGCGCCGTGTGAAAGCCGTCAGGGAGCAGGCACCCGCTCCACGCAGCGGGTGCCAATGCCGAACTCGAAGCGACGCGAAGGAAGGTGGTTGGCCCAGAAGAGCCAGTGCTGCCGCGTCTCGGGCGGCGCGTCCCAGCGCCCACCTGCCACCATGCGGAAGCCCGGGTAGTCACCTTCCGTGGCGATGGTCGCCGTCCACTCCGCCACGTTGCCCGCGAGGTCCATGATTCCATAAGGGCTGCGGTCCTCCGGGAACGAGCCCACGGGGGCGAGTGTGGCGAAGGCATCCTTCGCATACAGGTTGGCGGGCGGCACCGGCCGGTCGTCACCCCAGACAGTCCGACGACGGGGCGCGGGATTGGGCACCTCGCCCTTCGCGTCGAGGACCTCTCCTCCCCGCCCCGCCTTCGACCACTCGTCGTAGGTCGGCAACTCCTTGCCCATGAAGTGGCAATAGGCCTCGGCCACCCCGGCGTCGATTCCGGTGACGGGAATCCTGGGCAGGTTCGCCGGCTCATAGTCCGGATGGGCGGGGGCGGCCTCCCGCGCGCCACCCATGAGCGGAAGGATTCGCTCCTGGAACAGCCGAAACTCGGCGTTGGTGGCCTCCGTCCTGTCCATCGCGAAGGCGCCTATCTCGAAGCGCGCCTCCTCCTTCAGCGACAGCTCGGGCCTCCAGTATCCACCCGCCGGGACGAGCACCTGCCCGGCCCGGGACGTGGCGCAGGTCGGCACCGGCAGCCGCAGCTCCTCTCGGCGGGCCCGCTGCGCGTAGCCGGGAAGTCGCAGGAGGCGTATCCGCGAAGGAGGACAGTCTCCTCGCTCCACGGTGAGCCACGCGGCCCGCGAGGGCGCCTCCACGCGCTCGCGCCACGCCCCCTGCTCATCCACCCGTCCCTCGGGAGGTGCCCCCTTCATGGGCAGCTCGTCCGGCCGTGCCTCCGGGCTCAGCTCCAGCGCCCACCGCACGGGCGCGGTGACGGGCGCACGGGTCCACGTCAGGGCGCGCGCATCGAAGTCGAAGAACTCCAGCACCAGGTCGAAGTCCCCCATGTCCGCGGCCATGAGCCGCATCTCCCGCTGCTGGCGCGCGGTCTCCTGCTGGTTCTGCTGGAACGCGAACACCACCGACGTGCCCACCCCCGTGGCGAGCACGAGCAGCAGCACCACCACGGCAATCCCCACCCGGCGCCGCTGGACGTGCCCCTGCTCCCGCTTGCGCCCTGCATCGAGGAACGCGCGCGAGCGGCTGGCGAGCGGCACCTTCCAGTCCGCCACCCGCCGCAGCACCTGCCCCAGCGCATCACCGCCCCACGTCTCCTCGTCCCGGCGTCCGCGCCGATGCCACAGCTCCGCGGCCTGATCGATTTCCGTGACGAGCAGGTGCTCATCACGAGACTCCTGCCGCCAGCGCGCCAGCTCCGGCCACGCCGTGGCCAGGGCCTCGTGCGCCAGCTCCACCAGCGCCCCGTCATTGCGCACGTCGCGCGAGGCGACCACCAGCCGGTGCGCGACGTGCGCAATGACGGGGCGCTGGTGGAGCTGGCGCACGAG